>CAZVMD010000065.1:0-28988 GCA_964628555.1 uncultured Myxococcales bacterium
CGTCCGGGACGGGCTCTTTTGCTTCTGCGGGGCGACCCCAACGGGATTTGAACCCGTGTCACCAACGTGAAAGGCTGGTGTCCTAGGCCGGCTGGACGATGGGGTCGTGCTGCAAATCGACGGTTTGACCGTCGTTCAACGGCCGTTAAACGCGCCGAGTCCAGGCATTTTCTATGCCCGGCTCGCGATGTCAACGACTAAGTCGGCTGCACCTGCATTTTTCGCGGTAGATTGCGGCCATGCCCAGCCTGTACTTGGTCGACGGCTCGAACTTCCTGTTCCGAGCCTTTCATGCCATGCCGCCGATGACGACAAAGAGCGGCATCCCCACCGGTGCGGTGCGGGGGTTTGTCAGCATGCTGTTGCGCCTGATCGCCGATGAGCTGCCGTCGCATCTGGCGGTCGTGTTTGACGCCGAGGGACGCAGCAAGCGCGCCGAGCTGTTCGCGGCCTACAAGGCCAACCGCAGCGAGACGCCCCCTGAGCTGTTGCCGCAGTTCGATCTGGCGCGGCGCATGGTGCGGGCGCTCGGCATCCCCTGCCTGGATGCGACGGACGTCGAGGCCGATGACATCATCGCCACGCTGGCCCAGGCCGGACGGCGGGCGGCCCTGCCGGTGGTCATTGTCTCCTCGGACAAAGACCTGATGCAGCTTGTGGCCGATGGCCAGGTCGAGCTCCTCGACACCATGAAGGAAGAAGGCCGCGGCAAGCGCTTCAGCGAAAAAGAGGTGGCCGAGAAGTTCGGCGTGCCACCGGCTCAGCTGGGCGATGTCCTGGCGCTGATGGGAGACAGCAGCGACAACATCCCCGGTGTGCCCGGCATCGGGCCGAAGACGGCGGCGCAGCTGATCCTGCACTTTGGCTCGCTGACTGCGCTCCTGGCCTACCTCGATGCGCACGGCAACCTCGGCGAGATCAGCCTGCGCGGCAAAGACAAGGTGGTGGCAGCGCTGCGCGAGCATCGGGCCCAGCTTGCGATCTCGCGTCAGCTGGTCGCGCTGGAAGACGACCTGCCGCTGCCGCAGCCGCTCGATCAGCTGGCCCGCCATCCGCAGTCGGTGCAGCGCGATGCCCTGCTGGCGCTGATGACCGAGCTCGAATTCAACTCTCTGCTCAAGCGCATCACCGCGCCGGGTGGCCTGCCGGGCCTGCCGGATCTCAGCGCACCGTCGGTGCTGCCGCCATCACCGGTGCCGGTCGCCAGCTCACCGGCTGCCAGCAGCCCGGCCGCTGCGAACGTAATTGTGTCTGCCGCCACGCCAGGCTCGTCGGCTGCCGGACTGCCCGACTGGATCGCCGCCAAGCCCGAGCCGCCGCAGGTGCTGCTGTCCGCGATCGCGCTGCGCGACTGGCTGAGTGCCGCCGGGCCCTCGCTGCGCGAGCACGGTCTGGCGTTTCGCCTGATGCGCTGTGGCGAAGGAGACACGCCGCAGAAGCCGCCCTCGCCGCGCGTCGCGACCTTGGCTGGGATCTCGCTTTACACGCCGCTTGTGCCCGCCGCCTACCTGCCGCTTTCGCATCGCTATCTGGGAGCGCCACAGCAGCTGTCGACCGACGAGGCGCTGGCGCTGTTGTCGCCACATTTCGCCGACGCTGCGCTGCGCAAGTTCGTCTATGGCGCCAAGGATGTACTGCTGCTGTTGTCGCGCTATGGCCAGAGCGCGCTCGCCGGGATCGCCGCCGATCCGGCGCTGTGCTCGTACCTGCTCGATGCCGGACAGGATCACAGCCTCGATGCCCTGGTGCAGCAGCACCTGCCGCCCGACTATCCAGCGCTGCTCTCGCGCGAGGCACTGTGTCGAGCCGGAGGCAAGCATGCGGTGCCCTTCGATCAGGTCGACATCGCAGCGGCAGCCGACTTTGCCGCCGCGCAGGCGCGGGCCACTTACCTGCTCTGTGCGACGCTGTGGCCGCGCCTAGACGCCGCAGCGCAGAAGCTGCTGGCGACGCTGGAGCTGCCGCTGGCCCGCGTGCTGGCCGAGATCGAACAGCACGGCATCCTCATCGACGTCGATGTGCTGGGCCGGCTGAGCCGCGAGACCGATGCCAAGCTGCAGACGCTAGAGGCCGAGATCGAAGGCCTGGCCGGCAGCCGCATCAACCTCAACTCGCCCAAGCAGCTAGCCGAGCTGCTGTTCGACAAGCTGGGGCTGGAGCCGGTGAAAAAGACGCGCGGCAAGACCGGTATGTCCGTCGATCACGAGGTGCTGGAAGCGCTGGCTGAGCAGCACCCGATCGCGCACAAGATCATCGAGTACCGCAGCCTGAGCAAGCTCAAGGGCACCTACATCGATCAGCTGCCAGGACTGCGCGACAAGCGCACCGGCCGCCTGCATACCACCTTCCAGCAAGTGGTGGCAGCGACGGGGAGGCTGTCGTCGATCGATCCCAACCTGCAGAACATTCCGGTGCGCAGCGGCCTGGGCAAAGAGATCCGCCGCGCCTTTATCGCGCCCGCCGGCTTCCGCCTGATTGCCGCCGACTATTCGCAGATCGAGCTGCGCATCCTGGCCCACCTGTCGCGCGATCGCCTGCTGCTCGAGAGCTTCCAGAGCGGCGAGGATGTGCATAAGCGCACCGCCATCGAGATGTTCGGCCCCGAGGCAGGCAAGAGCGATGACAAGCGTCGCGCCGCCAAGATGATCAACTACGGCATCATCTACGGCCTGTCCGACTACGGTCTGGCCAGCCGCCTGGGCATCGAGCGCAGCGTGGCCAAGGACTACATCCGCGAGTACTTCGCGCGCTATCGCGGCGTGCAAGACTTCATGAACGATCTGGTGGCGCATGCCCGACGCGATGGCGGAGCACGCACGCTGCTCGGGCGGTTCCGACCGCTGCCCGATCTGAGCAATCGCAACTACGCCGTGCGCGCCTACGCCGAGCGCGTGGCCAAGAACACACCGCTGCAGGGCACCGCCGCCGACATCATGAAGCAGGCAATGATCGATGTGCAGAGCCAGCTTGCCGCCGCTGGCAACCCGCAGGTGCGGCTGCTTCTGACCGTCCACGACGAGCTGGTGCTGGAAGCCCCGGCGCCCGTCGCCGAGAGCGTGGCCGCCGAGGTCCAGCGCTGCATGGAAGGGGCGGTGACGCTGGCCGTGCCGCTCAAGGTCGATGTCGGCATCGCCACGTCCTGGGCGGATTGCTAACGCCACCGGGGATGTCGCGCCCGGCGAATTCGCCTGCGTATTCGCACCTTTGTCTGCTCTCTGTGCGCCTTAACTTGTCGAGCACTTACGGGCTCTGCCATCCTGGCAGCCGGATGAAGCACACTGCCAGCCGGGCACAGGGGCTGCACCCACGGACCGGGCCCACCCTACGCGGGGCGCTCCGACTCGGGCTCTTGCTCGGGCTGGGGCTGCTGGCGCTGGGCTGTCGCGGCCCGCGTGGCCCGCACCGCCCCTGGGTGCACAAGGTCTATCTGCACGGCGTCAAAAAGCTTAAGGCCGGCGATGTGAAGGAAAAGACGGCGGTGCAGCAGAGCCCATGGTTCCCGCTGGCTCCGCGGCGCTATCTGGATCAGCCGCTGGCCGTCGAGGTTGATCGCGAGCGCATCGCCACGTACTACCAGACGCGCGGCTACTTTTCAGCCCAGGTGCCCAAGGCCGAGATCCAGCCCTACAAAAAAAACCTGCGCGTCGATCCATCGCTGCCCGAGGCGGTGCAGGCGGTGGATGTCCACTTTCATGTGCAAGAGGGCGAGCCGACGCACATCGCCGCGCTGACCATCAGTGGCCTCGCCGACCTGCCCGCCGACGATGCCCAGCACGCCACCGCCGAGCTGCCGCTGGCCGTCGGCCAGATCTTTGAGCATCAGCCTTATCTGCTGAGCAAAGAGCTCTTGCTGCACCACCTGCGCGAGCGCGGCTACGCCTTCGCCCAGCTAGAGCGCGGCCTAGTCGAGGTCGATCGTGATGCCCGCACCGCCCGCATCACCATCGTCGTCGTACCGGGCCGCAAGGTGCGCCTGGGCAGCCTGACCATCCGCGGCACCGACAAGGTCGAGCTAGCAGCGCTGTACCGCCATGCCCACCTGCCGACTGGCGAGCTTTACACCCCGGCCGCCCTCGCCGCGCTGCAGGGCAGCCTGTACAGCCTGGGTCTGTTTTCGACGGTCCGCGTCGAGCCTGAGCCCGATCCACAGCACCCCGAGATCGCCAACGTGGTGGTGCAGGTCACCGAGGGCAAGCACCGCGATCTGCGCCTCGGTGCTGGTGTCGGCATCGAGCCGCTGCGCAACGATGTCCACGCCGAGCTCTTGTACACCCAGCGCCGCTTCCTGGGCGGACTGCGGGTGCTCAACGTCACGCTGCAGCCCGGCTACGCGGCCCTGCCCGCTGTGTGGGCCAATCCGCTGCGTCGACACGGCGCGATCCTTTTGGCCAAGTTCGACCTGACGCAGCCCGATATCCTGGGCCGCTCCTCGGCACTGACCGCGTCTTTGATCTACGACCTCGGCGTGCAGTACGCCTATCAGTATCACGGTCCCAGCGCCCGCCTGGGGATCAGCAAGGGGCTGTGGCGCGATCGCATCTCGCTATCGGCCTCGTACAACTTCCAGTTCCTCGACTTCTTCAACCCGCAGGACGGACTGACCGACACCGACAAAGCGGGTCAGCTGTTTGGCTTTGTCGACCCCTACCGGCTCGGCTACCTGCAGGAGACCGTCGCCTTGGATCTGCGCGATCGTCCGGTCGATGCGACGCGCGGCTTCTATGCGCAGGTGACGGCCGAGCAGGGCGGCGTCTATACCGGCAGCGCGTTTTCGTATCAGAAGATCGTCCCCGAGGTGCGCGCTTACTACACGCTGTTTAATCGCCTGACGATCGCGGCGCGAGCCCAGTTTGGCCAGATCTTCGTGCAGGGCGATCTCGGCAGCCCGATCACGCAGCGCTTCTATCTCGGCGGACCGAACTCGCACCGCGGCTTTTCGTTCAATCGGCTCTCGTACCAGATGTGCTCGGGCAGCCGCGACACCGCTCTCGGACCGGTGCCGCTCCTCCTGCGCTGCAGTGATATGGGCGCTGCCACCCTCAGCGATCTGCAGCGCATTCCGACTGGCGGCGACCAGCTGATCTTGGGCCAGCTAGAGCTGCGGCTGCGCCTGCTGCGCCTGGCCGGCGAGTGGCTGTCGCTGACCGCGTTTACCGACGTCGGCGATGTCGCGCCACCGCCCAACCTGTGTCAGGAGACCAGCTGTCAGCCGGGCGATCCGCTGACCAGCTTTGACCTGTCGCGCCTGCACATCGCGGTGGGCGGCGGCATCCGCTATCGCACGGTAATCGGCACCATTCGCTTCGATCTCGGCGTGCGGCTCAATCGGCTGGAGGCCGTCATCGGTGGCCCCGACAACCCCGATCCGGATCAGCGCTTCGCCTATCACATCTCGATCGGGGAGGCGTTCTGATGCCGGCCACGACGGCGCGGCAGTCGCGGCTGTGGCGCGGCCTGCGCCGAGCTCTGCGCGTCCTCCTCGCCGGGGTCCTCATCGTCCTTTTCCTCTTGGGTGGCGCCTTCCTCTTTCTACGCTCGGCCTGGGGCCAGGCGAAGCTCCTCAGCTGGCTCTTGCCGGTCATCCAGTCCTCGCTGACCGGCACGCTGCAGGTCGCTCGCCTGCGCAGCGATCTCCTTCACTGGCTTTCGATCGAGGGGATCGACCTCGCCGATGCCGAGGGCCAGCCAGCGGTACACATCGATCGCCTGAGCCTGCGCTATGAGCTCGGCGCGCTGCGACAGCGGCGACTGCACATCAGCGCCGTCGAGCTGGCGGGTGGACGCGTGGCGGCGCGGCAGCTCAAAGATGGCGCGCTCAACCTGGCCAGGCTGGTCAAGCCCAGCCCCGAGCCCACCGCCCAGCGCAGTGGCCCGCTGCCGATCGCGATCGATATCGACCGCATCCAGCTGGCCAGCGGACTGTCCTTCGCCGGTCCGCCTGGTCTCTTCTCGCACGCTGCAGCGGAGCTGTCACTGCTGGCCGGACTGCGCATCGCCCCCGACCTGCGCATCGATCTGCAGCTACAGCAGCTGGGCCTGCCGATCACGCTGCCGCTGCGAGCTGAGCTCGCGCTGCACGGCGGCATCGGGCTGGTCCTTGCCCCTCCAGAGCGGCCCGGCTCCGCCCCTTCCGCCTCGGCGACCCAGCCGCCAGAGGTCACGCTGTCGGAGCTCGTCCTGACCGCCAAGAGCGATGGCGCCGAGATCGCGCGGCTGCTGCCGCAGGCCGGCCTGCTGCCCGGTCCACTGACCGCAAGCCTGCACTTGTCAGGTGGGCTTTCCATGCTGACAAGCATGCTTGACATCGCGCTGCCCAAAGGCCAGCTGAGCCTGCGGGCCTCGGTCGGTGTCCTCGACGAAAAGCTGCCGTGGCAGGCGACGCTGCTGCTCAAAGACATCGAGCTCGCCGCACTGCGCGCCGATCTGCCGCCTTTGCGCATCGACAGCGAGCTGAGTGGCCGCGGGGCCATGGCCTCTGGTCAGCTGGAGATCAAGCGGCTGGTGGCAGAGGCTGGCCACAACGCGCTGCGCCTACAGGGCAGGCTGTCGCTGCCGCCCAGCCCAGCGGTGTGGGACGATCCACTGGCCGCCACAGCGCAGCTTGGCCTGACCCTGCAGGCCCCGCGGCTCGACGAGCTGCACGCGACGCACGCGCTGCTGCCCGCGCTGTCGGGCGCGCTGTCCGGCCAGGTCAAGATCGATCTAGCCGAGCGGGCGCTGCGCATCAGCACGCAGCTGGATGGCCGCGACCTGGTCGGCTTCGGCGCGGCGCTCGCTCAGCTGCACATCGACATCGAGAGCCCGGATGTCCTGGGCCTGCGCGGGCGGGTGGCGGCCAGCCTCAGCGGCGCTCGCTATGGGGCTGAGCAGCTCAGCCGCGCGACGCTGGCCATCGACGGCAGCCACCGCGACCTGCGGCTGACCGCCGATCTGCAGGGCACGCTGGCAGGTCAGTCGCTGGCCACCCAGCTCGACCTGGCGGCCCAGCCCAGCTATGGCGAAGGACTGCGGCCACAGGCGCTGAGCGCCCGGCTGCGCACGTTCTTCCTTGTGCGCGGCCGCGATCGTCTGGAGCTCATGACTCCGACGACGATCCTAGTCAGCGAGCTGCAGAGCGGACCGGTGATCACGATCGCCGAGACGGGCCTGCCTGCCGACCTGCGACAGCAGCTGAGCAGCGCTGCCGCGACGGGACGGGCGCGGACGCGGGCTGGCCTAGCGCTCAAGCTCGCCGACCTGCAGCTGTTTCTCGCCGGTCGCTACGAAGTGGCCACACAGCGCCTGCAAGGACAGCTCGAGATCGAGAACATCGACGCGCAGCAGCTCGCGTTTATCGCCACCGGGCGCACCGATGTGCCGCGCAGCCATCTTCATGCGGCAATCAAGGTCGCGGGCTCGCTGGGGCAGCCCAGCGGTCAAGCGCAGCTTGCGGGCACGGTGGAGCCACTGCCCGGGGTGGTGCCCTGGCTGACGCCGCTGTCGCTTTCGGCCGATGTCACGGGCACGCCAGGGAATCCGCAGGCCAGCCTGTCTGTGACTGTGCCAGCCTGGGAGCACGATCGCCTGCGCGGCGACGGAGCAACGCTGAGCCTGCGCTATGCCGAGCGGGCGCTGCGGGCCCAGATCAAGGTCCCCAAGGTCATGACCGAGCAGGCCCCGCTTGGCCCCGTCGAAGTCGGCGGCGAGGTCGATGTCGACTGGCACGCTGAGGCGCTGTCGGTCACCGCCGGGCTGACCTTTGCCGGTGCGCCCTGGCTGCGGGCCCAGCTTGGCAGCCGAATCTCTCTGCAGAGCGCCATCACCGAGGGAGCGGGACTCATGGCGCGCCTGCCGCACCTGCCTTTGACCGCCACCATCGATATGCCGTCCTTCAAGCTGCCGAGCGGACTGCCGATCAGCGGTGAGCTCTTGCTGCACGCCGAGCTAGCCGGCAGCCTGAGCGCCCCCAAGGGGCTGGCGCGCATCCAGGCCAGCGGCGTGCAAGCCGGCACCTGGCCCATCGGACATCTGGCGGCCTACGCGACGATCGACGAGCAGAAGCGCGTGCAGCTACAGGCGCTGCTCGATCCTGGCGCAGCACCGCCAGCCCTGCCCCTGCCCAGCGATCCCGCGGCAAGCGCGGTGCGCAGCGGAGCGCTGTGGCTGCGGGCCGAGACACCGCTTGCCGTTTCGCTGACCCAGCCCGGTCTGCGCGGCCAGCTAGTCGCCAGAGGATATCGCCTGGACTATCAGCCGCCGCCGGTGAGCAGCGGGGCGCTGCGCGCGGCCAAGGGAACGCTCGATGCCGACCTGCAGATCGAGAGCGCGGCGCCGCAGCCGATCTTTAGCGGCTCGCTGGCGCTCTCAGGGGGTGAGGTTGCCGCGACGACGCTGCCGCAGCTCCTGCGCGAGATTCGACTGCTGATCAAGCTCAGCCGCGATGGCCGCATCGCGCTGCAGGAGCTATCGGCGCGCGCCGGCCGCGGCAGCCTCAAGGCCGAAGGCTTAGTCGAGCTGCAGGCCGGCCAGCTCAAGACCGTGTCGCTGCAGAGCCAGGCCAAGGACTTCCCGGTGGCCGCCGGTGCCTACAGCGTGTGGCTCAGCACGCAGGTCAACCTGCAGGGACAAAACGATGGCACGACGCTGCGCACGCGCATCGAGATTCCCCGCGGCCAGGTTGATGTGCCCAAGCTATCGACCGGCAATGACGTGCAGGCCCTGGGGCCCCTGGCCGATGTCGAGTTCGTCGATGCCCAAGGTCGCAAGGCCCGCGCGGCCCTGCTGGCGGCCGAAGCCAAGGAGCGCGAGGAGACCGGCAGCCACAAGCCGGTGCCGCTGTTGCCGGCTCATACCCTGGTCGATGTCGACATGCCCGGCCCGTTCGTCATCAACGGTCCCGAGATCAAGACCGACCTGCAAGGCCACGTCCGCGCCGAGCTAAATAGCGAGGCTGGCACACGCGGCGATCCGATCATCCAGGGCGATCTGCACGCGCTCAATGGCTGGCTGGAGATCCTCGGGCGGCGCTATCAGATCGATCGCGCGCAGGTCAGCATGTCGGGCGAGGTGCCGCCCAATCCGCTGTTGGATATCTCGATCAGTCGCAAGGTCGAAGACGCGACGATCTATATCCTGGTCACCGGCAGTGCCAAAAAGCCGGTGATCACCTTCCGCAGCGATCCCGCGACCTACGATCAGGGACAGATCATCGCCATGGTGCTGTCGGGCAGCAGTCGCGGCGGCGGCTCGATCCAGCAGCAGGCGCTGGGCGCGCTGTCCTCGCTGGTGGTCGGCAAGCTCAAAGACCAGCTCGGGGCAGCGGTACCGGTCGATGTCATCAAGTTCGACGTCGGCGGCAACGATGCGATGGGCGCCAATCAGTCGAGCCTGGAGATCGGCAAGTATCTGCGCGACAACCTGTACCTCTCGTACACCCATCGCTTCGGCAATCCGAGCACCATCCTGCGCCGCCTCAACAACGATCAGGTGGCGCTGGAGTGGTGGTTCCTGCGCAACTACCAGATCCACCTGATGGGCGGCGACCAGGGCGTGGGCTCGCTCAATCTGTACTGGAACAAGCGCTTCTAAGCGGCGCCTCGCCGTCGCGGCTGGCTGATCGCTGGACGGCCCCGAGCGCGCCAGGTCGGGGCGCTACTTCCACAGGTCGATCTTGACCTTGCCCTTGTCTTTCTTGGCGCTGTGCGCGGGCTTGCGCGTCGGCTTGTCGCGGCGGCCCGCCTTGCTGCTGGGACGGCTCTTGCCGCTCTCTTTGCCTGCGGTCTTGCCCGCGCTGTCCTCACCCTTGGCCGTGGCATCGGCGCCGGCCGCTTCCGGCTCGGCCTTTCCAGCGATGGCGGGCGGCGGAGTAGCCGGCGACGGAGCAGGGACCGGGGCCGCGCTGACCGGCGTGGCGACTGGGACGACGGGGGCTGGACGCTTGAGCCACAGGATGCTGCCCGCCACGCCCAGCAGCACCAGGCCCATGCCGATGATTGCCCCCAGGCCGCGTCGCGAGTAGCGGCTGACCGCGACCTGTTCGCCCAGGCTGCCGGTGCCGGTGGTCTGCAGCCCGGGAGCGGCGGCGTTGATCAGGGCCAGCTTGTCGGTGGCTCGCACCCGCTCGTCAACCTGAGCGCGGATCACACCCGACGAGATCGCCTGATCGGCCGCACTGACCAGTCGGCGCTCGCTGGGCCGCATCTCGACCGGCCCATCCTGCAGGCCGGTGCTGCTCAGACCCTCCACCTCCTTGAGCAGCTCGTCCATGCTCGGCCGCGCCGCCGGCTTCTTGTCGAGCATGCGGTGGATAAGCGCCGCGAGCTGAGCGTTGACCCCCGGCGCCCGGCTCGCAAGCTCAGGTGGCGTGCCGAACATCTGCAGCGCGTACATCTCGCCCGCCGAGTCGGAGTGAAACGGCGGCTCGCCATAGAGCATCTCGTAAAAGATGATGGCGACCGAGTAGACGTCGGTCTTCTCGTCGGGCGGAGCCGAGGCCCGGCACTGCTCGGGCGACATATAGGCGGGCGTGCCGATGGGCATCCCGGTGCGCGTCTTGACCGTTCGCACCATGCCCGGCACCGCCGGCTCAGGCAGCGTGTTGCCATCGCCCGCCGCCTCCGGCGAGCCGGCTTCGGGCAGCAGCTTGGCGATGCCGAAGTCGAGGATCTTGACCCGCTCGCCCCCGGCCACCGTCGGATCGGCCACCAGCATGATGTTGTCGGGCTTCAGGTCGCGGTGCACGATGCGCCGCTTGTGCGTGGCCGACAGCGCCGAGGCGATCTGCCGCATCAGCCGCAGGCAGGTCTGCCCAACATAGCGCTTGGCCAGCCGCGCCCGCAGCGTCTCGCCGTCGAGATACTCCATGACGATGTAGGCTTCGCCTTCGCTGCCATCGTCAGTCGGACAGTTGCCGTACTCGAAGATCTTCACCAGGCTGGGGTGCGAGACCATGCTGATCGCCTTGGCTTCGTTGAAGAAGCGGCGGGCAGCATTGGGATCCTCCAGGCTGTGGCGCAGCAGGACCTTGACGGCGGCGCGGCTCCCATCGCTGGTGTGCTGGGCTTCGTACACCGCACCCATCCCACCTTGGCCGATCTTGCGCACCAAACGGTAGCTGCCGATGATGCGCTCGAGCATCGGATCGGTGCGACCGGTCTGGCGACCCGGATCTCCGGTGGGGTTAGGGCTGGGGGACTCCACGCAGGCCTCGCAGGGGACGTGCCCCCACAGGATATCATGCGCAGCGTCCCGGATCGGCGAGGCAGAGGCCGTCTCCCGCGCCCAGCCGCGCTAGGCTGTGCGCTCTGAGAGCCACTCGGCGACTAGCTCAGCGTCGAGCCCGCGGCCAGCAATGATGCGGCTGTAGAGCGCGGCACTGGGTCGCGGCGTGCGCCGGAAGTCGTCGCGGTAGTCGATCTTGACCAGGCCAAAGCGCGCCTCGAAGCCCTCGGCCCACTCGAAGTTATCGAGCAGCGACCAGTGAAAATAGCCACGGACATCAGCGCCGTCGCGACGGGCTAGCCACAGCTCGAACAGGTGCTCGACCAGCAGCCGCTGCCGCAGCCGATCGTCATCTGCCGCGTCGGCCGTGCCGTTTTCAAGGACGTAGATCGGCCGCTGATAGCGACGCGCCGCCTCGCCCAGCACCTGGCGGAAGCCGCGGGGATAGCTGGCCCAGCCCAGATCGCTGGGATAGTCGGCCTGCCGCGCCTGCGGATCGTGCAGCAGCACCTCAAACTTCGTCGGATGCAGCAGGTTCGAGCGGACGTAGAAGCGCCCGTAATAGTTGATGCCAAGAAAGTCCTGCGTATCGCGCAGCCCGGGTAGCTCACGCTGGTTCTTGCCCGGGGTGCCAAACAGCCGCAGCGTCCCGCTTTCGACCGCATCGCAGAAGTCCCAGATGAAGGCACGGGTGATCAGGCCCGCCGTCAGACGATCGAGCAGCGAGGACGGGCGCAGCGGCTCAAAGACGCGGGTGTGCTGGGCATAGCCGACCTGCACCCGGGTCCCTCGCCGCACCGCGTCTTCTTTGATCAGGTGATAGGCCATGGCGTGAGCACGCAGTAGCTGCTCGATCACGGGCACCACCTCGGCCGGCCCGCTTCGCTTCTGCAGCGGCGGGAAGACGCCATCCAGATAGCCGGCGTAGACGTAGACCATCGGCTCGTTTAGCGTGCAGACGATGGGCATGCGGCCGCCAAAGTGCAAAAGGACGGCGCGCAGGAAGCGCTCCCAGTGCTCAAGGGCATCGGCGCGCTCCCAGCCGACCTGGCCAGCGACAGGGCGCCACAGCCAGCGCGGGGTCGTAAAGTGAAACAGCGTGACCACCGGGGTCATGCCGCGGGCGGCTAGCTCGTCGAAGATGCGGCGATAGAAAGCGATGCCAGCTGGATCGGGATCGCGCTGCTGTTCGGTCGGAAACAGCCGCGCCCACGACAGCGAAAAGCGATAGGCGTTGTGCCCCAGGCTGGCGGCCAGGCCGAGGTCTTGCGCGACGCGCGCATCGAAGTCGGTCTTCTTGCGCCGCACCTCCTCGGGATAGTCGGCGAGCCTGTGGATGTGGCCAGGCTGCGGCTTGCCCGGTCCCAGCGAGCCACAGCGGCCAGTCCGCAGCACCTCGGCCTCAAATGCCGCCCAGTCGTCGTCCTGGGTGTGCTCGATCTGGTAGGCCGCCGTCGCAGTTCCCCACAGGAAGTCCTCCGGCAGCTGGAACGGCGGGGGGCTGGCCGGCAGCGGCGAGCGCGTGGTCGGCGAGCGCTGTGGCAGCAGTCTCTGCAGCATTACAGCAACACTTGCAGCCGACGGCGGGCGTCATGCACGGCGGGATGGTCTCCTGCCACCTGGCCGATGTACTGAAACAGCAGCAGCAGCAGCTTGCGGCCGGCATCCTCGCGATAGCGGCGATGATTTTCGATCAGCCACAGCAGATCCTGACAAGCGCCGTCGAAGTCGCCGCCGCGCGCGCGATGAGCAGCGCGGGCCAGATGGGCCTCGGCCTGGGCCTCGCGGTCGCCCTCCTGCGCCAGTCGCGCCTCCGCCGCCTCGGCCGAGAGCAGCGCAGTGGCGGTCTGGAAGAAGTCGAGGATCTGGCGCAGCACCTCGGCACGCTCGACCGCTTCGCCGCGCGGATCCAGCTTTTCGAGCAGGGCCGGCACCTCGGCATCCTGACCCAGGCGCAGCTTAGCGGTCGCCAGCAGCAGCAGCGCGCGATCGGCAAGCTCGCTGGGCAGCGGCTTGTCGCCGTCGGCCAGCAGCGGTGACAGCGTATCGATGACCTCCTGCGTCCGACCCGCGGTCAGCGCTGCGGCGGCCTGCTCAAGCGCTTCGGCAGCCGGCGAAGGCACCAGCGCATCGAGGAAGTTGGCAACGAAGCGCTGATCGCGGGCGCCGACGAACTCGTTGACCACGCGGCCCTTGTGAAAGACCTTCACCGCCGGAATGCCGCTGATGCGGAAGTGCTGCGCCAAGGCTGGCTCGGCATCGGTGTCGACCTTGGCCAAGAGCACGCGACCAGCGAAGGCCGCGACCACCCGCTCCAAGACCGGCCCGAGCATGCGGCAGGGGCCACACCACTCGGCCCAAAAATCGACGACGACCGGGACGCTCTGCGAGCGCTCAAGGACGTCCTTGGCGAAGGTCTCCGCAGTGACGTTAAAGACGTACTCTGAGTCCGTCTGGGGGCTTGTATCCATACTCGCTCTATATCACGAATCGCCGAGCCGCTTAGTCGGCTGGCGCAGCCGTAGCCGGCGCGACATCGAATTCGCAGCGACCGATCGCAGCGGCTTGGCGCCGTCGGTCCTTGCTGACCACAACTGCCACGACAGCAACCGGGAGAATCGCTCATGTCGCAACCACGCCCCGCGGATCGGGTGACCCCGCGCGAGCTTACGACCGCGCTGCGCGCCCAGCTCTTTGCCGAGCAGCCCACGCTGTCCGCGGCCGCGCAGGCTCGCTGCGAGCAGCTACAGCGTCGCCTGTGGGTACCGCGGCCGCTGTCGGAGGTCTTCGCCTTCTTTGCTGACGCGAGCAACCTGCAGAAGCTGACCCCGGCCGCGCTGCAGTTTCACATCAAGACGCCGCAGCCCATCGCCATGGCGCAAGGCACGCTGATCGACTACCGCATCCGCCTGCACGGCCTGCCGATGGGCTGGCGCACCCGCATCAGCGCCTGGCAGCCGCCGCATCGCTTCGCCGACGAGCAGCTGCGCGGCCCCTACCGCATCTGGTGGCACGAGCACCACTTCGTCGAGCACGACGGCGGCACCTCGATCATCGATCGCGTGTACTTCCGCTCGCCGCTGTCGTTCCTTGCGCATCCCCTGCTAGTGCGCCGCGAGCTCTCGCAGATCTTCGACTACCGCACGCGCATCATCACGTCGCGCTTCGCCGCAGCACCGTTGTCCTGATCGGCCCACCGCTGCCGGGGGACAGCACGCGGGTCAGCATGCCCATAAGCTCCGGGGTCGTCGGCAGCTCGGCAGCTTCGGCCAGCGTGAAGAAGCGGGCCGCCAGCGCATCCTCGCCGGCTCGTGGCGTGCCCTGCGGCTCGGTCATCAGATAGTCGAGGATGATGTAGTGAAAGTGATCGTCGATGTATTCGAGCAGCTCGGCCAGCGGCCCGAGGCGCGCGGTGAGGCCGGTCTCGGCCAAGAGCTCCCGCTGCAGCGCCTCTTCTAAGCTCTCGCCCCACTCGACGCGCCCGCCCGGCAGCGTCCACTTGCCCTGATTGGGAGCCTGGCCGCGCTGGATCAGCAGCACCCGACCTGCGCTATCGGTGAGCACCGCCCCCACCGCCACCTGGGGGCGGCGCAGCGGCGGGGCGCTGGCCGGAGACGGAGACGGAGACGGAGACGGAGACGCGGACGGCTGAGCAGCAGCTGTGGATGGCGCGGCGGGCTGGGTGGTCATGGCGATGGGCGTCCTGTTCGGCGCCGCAGTCAGCCGGCGCGCGCCGCCACTATGGCACAGCTGCCGAGGGGCAGAGCGGCACTAGCGTACACTCGGCACAGCGCGGCTTGCGCGCACCACAGACGCGGCGTCCGTGCCAGATCAGGCGATGCCCGGCCAGGATCCAGCGCTCCTGCGGCCAGAGCTGCATCAGATCCGCTTCGATCTTTTTCGGATCGCTCTGTGCGCTCATACCCAGCCGGCCAGCCAGGCGACCGATGTGGGTGTCGACGACCACGCCGCTGGGAATGCCATACGCCGTGCCGAGGACGACGTTGGCCGTCTTGCGCGCCACACCGGGCAGCGCGATCAGCTCCTTCATCGTGCGCGGCACCTGCCCCGCGTGCTTTTCGACGATCTTTTTGCAGGCCTCGCGGATGTGCTTGGCCTTGTTGCGATAAAAGCCGGTGGAGTGGATCAGCCGCTCGAGCTCGCTCGGATCCGCTGCCGCAAAAGCGGCCGCATCCGGGAAGCGAGCAAACAGGGCTGGCGTCACCTGATTGACGCGCTCGTCGGTGCACTGGGCCGAAAGGATCACCGCCACCAGCAGCTGCAGCGGCGTCTGCCAGTGCACTAGCTCGCAGTGCGCGTCGGGATACAGACGGTCCAGCTCATCGAGGATCTGCGTCACACGGAGCGCTTCGGCGCTGGCTTTGGGACGGCGTTTGGTAGGCATCGCGGCCTAGGCCGATAGCGCGAGGCCGGTCCTGCCGTCAAGCAAGCCCAGCCGTAAGACAGGCCTCTGTCCGTCGCTGGCGCGCCCCAGCCAGCGGCGCATGGCACGGTCGGGCCCCGACGTTGCCGAGGCAAGCCGAAGTGCTCAGCGCGCTGCGCCCAGCAGCTGGCGGGCGCTGTCGCGGACGTAGCCGTCGGAGTCTTCGCTGGCCCGACGCAGGACCGCCGGCGAGACCAGGCGGCCATCGTGGGCCGCGAGCCGCTCAGCGCTGGCCATCGCCGCAACGCGCAGGCGGCGCTCACGACTGCCCAGGAAGCGCAGCAGCACCGGCTCGCAGGTGGCCGCGAGCTGCGCCGGACTCTGCCCACCGACTCGCGGACGACCCAGGATCTCAAGCGCCGGCAGGGCCAGCTCAGCACTGTCGAGCCCAGCGACGGACAGCAGGAGCTGCTGCGCCCCCTGCGCCAGGCCAGCGGCGAGCGTACTAGCCGGCTCACCGGCGGGCTCACTTGGGGACCGGCTGGCGATATCGAGGAAGCGGCCAGCTAGCTGCACCGCCCCGACGCGCAGCGACAGATCCAGCTCAGCGCCCAGGACCGGCTTCTGGCCCGCCACGACCTGCGGTAGCTGGGCCAAGGCCAAGCGCCGCAGGGTCGGCAACAAGCCCTGGCCGAGCCGGAGCGAAAACGCGGTCGGCAGCGGCGTGCGACCATCGCCAAGCGGCGCCAGCCACAGCGCCGGCGAGGCGGAGCGGGCTAGCTGGGGCTCGGTCAGCAGGTCCGAGAGGGTGCGCGCCGCGGTATCGCGATGCGAAAGCAGCGCGGCATCGAGAGCGCTAACCACCGCCGCAGGATCTTCGAGCCACAGCGGTGCAGCGATCGGGCTGGGCAGCACAGCCGATGCGGCCAGCAGGCGATCGACGAAAGACTGCGGTCGCCCCTGGCTCGGCCCCGGCGCCAGGCTCGCCCCGTCCAGATCGCTGACCACGGCAGCATCGAGCTCGATGGCCGGCAAGGCCAGGTGCGTCATCGCAGCCGCCGCCGACTCACTGCTGCGAGCGGCCGCAGGTCCGCTGCCCAGGCTGGCACCCGTCGCAGCGCTTACGGCTGCGCTCCCGCTCAGCTGGGCCAGCGCCCGCGCCGCCGCCTGTCGTACCGGCTCGCGCTTTGAGAACACCGCCCGCAAGAGCGGCCCCAGGGCCCGGGCATCGCCGAGCCCCCCCAGCGCCCAGGCGGCCTGCCGCTGCGGCTCGTCATTGCCCAGCGCCAACAGCTCGATCAGCTGCGGCACGGCACCGCGATCGCGGGCTCGGCCCAGCGCATGGATCAGGGCTGCTAGCACCGGCTCCTCGGTGACGTCGTGCGTCTCGGGGCCCTGACGGTAGCGGGACAGCGTCGTGCCGATCAGGGTGCGGACGCGCGGCGAGAAGGCGCGACCGCTGGCCGCAAGCTCGCCCAGCCCCAGCCAGGCCAGGGCGCGCAGCGACGGGCTGCTCAGGCTGTCAAACAGCGTCGTCTCAAAGGCCAGCGTGAAGGCTGCGGCATCGGCGCTGCCCGGCAGCGGGCGGGGGGAGGGCGGCGGCAGGCGAGACGCACCGCGGGCCAGCGCATACAGAGCGAAGAGGCGCACCTGCTTCTCTTTGCTCTGCGAAAGTCGCACCAGCTGAGCCAGGCTGCGCGGCTCGCGGAGCACGCTGCTGCCCTGCGCTCGGTCTTGCGCCCCGCTGCTGCTCGGCTCGCCGCTCTCGCCGGCGGGCTGCGCCAGGTGGGCGACGACCATCAGCGCCTCGACCCGCAGATCGACATCGACCGTGCGCGCCGCCTGGCTGCGGCTGCCTTCGCGGCTGGCCTCGGCGCTCGGACGACGCTCGCCGGGCGCCGGGCGGGACGGACGCGCCGCCGCCTCAGCCCCGGTCTCCGCCTCGCCGAGCATGGCCAGGTTGAGCAGCGACAGCCCAGCCTCTTTCGGCTGCATCGCCGCAAGCAAGGTCACGGCCAAGCGCTGCTCGCGCAGATCGCCATCGACCAGTGTCTCGGTCAACGGCTTGATGCTGCCCTGCCCTAGCCGACGCAGCTCGGCCGCCGCCGCGGCATCGCCGGTCCGGGCCAGCACGTGCAGCGGCAGGGCGTAGCGCTCGTACAGCAGCAGCAAGAGCTTGCGATAAGTCGCACGCAGCGACGCCGACGAGACGGGCGCAAACGACAGCGGCAGCAGCTCGCGCCACAGCTCACCCAGCGTGCCCTGGTATTCGTGGATATCGATGGCCCGCCGGCCGGCCTCCAAGATCAGGTCTTCCTGCGTCGCCCGCCGCACGACATCGCGGAAGCTGACGGCCGCCTCGCTGAGCTCGCCGCGGCCCATGTGCAGACGGGCCAGGGCCATGTGGGCGCGGAACAGCCGGCTGTCGAGCTCGATGGCTCGCTTGTAGGCGGCCAGCGCCCCGGCGATGTCGTCCCGCTTCTCGAGAATCTCGCCCAGCCGCAGCTCACCCTCGCCATCGACGACGGCCTGGCGGGCGTAGCGCACCGCGTCTTCGTCGTGATAGCTCTGCAGCGAGAGCTCGGCGAGCTGAGCCTGCAGCTCGCGCTGCCGCTCCGGCAGCAGCGCCGCCGCCTGCTTGAGCACCGCGATCGCCTCGTCGAGCTTGTGCTGCTGCTGATAGATCGTCGCCAAGGCCAGCAGCACCTCGGCGAGCAGCGGCCCGCTCGGCAGCCGGCCCTTAAGCTGCACCAGCGCTGCCTCGGCATCGCCGATCTGCCCCAGCGCCAAGCTGACGTCGGCCACCAGCACCGCCAGCGCCACCAGCTCAGCCGGCTGCAGGCGCTCGGGCACCAGCTGACTAAGCTGCGCCGCCAGCCGCCGCTGCCAGCTATACAGCGTCGGCAGCAGCCGCGTCTCTTTTTGCAGCAGCTTGCCCAGGCGCTGCCGCGCTTCCAGGCGCAGCGGCCGATCGCTCGGCTGGCTGGCGGCAAAGTAAATCTGCTCCCAGGTCGCGACGGCGTCCTTGGGGCGGTTCAGCCGCTCCTGCGCCTGCGCCAGGCCGCGCTTGATCTGCAGGTTGTTCGGCTCGCCCTTGCCCGCCTTCTGGTACAGGTCCAGGGCCTCGGTCATCAGGTTGTGCTCGGCGTAGACATCGGCCAGGCGAGCCTGACCCAGGGCGCGACTAGGCGACAGCGTCAGCAGTCGGCGCCAGATCTCGTCGGCCCGATCCTTCTTGCCGCGCACCCAGTACAGCTCGCCCAGCGTCAGCAGGTGGCTCTCGTCGCGCGGGTCGAGCCGCACCAAGAGCTCGGCCTCGGCCAGCGCGAGATCGTTTTCGCCCCAGCGCTGATACAGGTCACACAGCGCGCTGTGCAGCGAGGCATCGCCGCCGAAGCGCCCGGCCGCCCGCCGCAGCCAGGCCAGCGCCTGGGCCCGCTGCCCGGCTCGCTCCAGGCGCTCGGCGAGCTCTAAGTAGGGACGCGCATCCCCAGGAATCTGCGTAATTAGAGCTTCGTACTCGCGCAGGACCTCGGCCGCCGCCCCGCTGCGCTCCAATAGAGCGATCAGCCGCCGACGAATATCGACGCTGTGCGGCTCGCGGCGCAGCGCCTGACGATAGGCCGCAATCGCCGCTGGGATGTCGCCGCGCTCGTCGTACAGGCGGGCGAAAAGTTCCCAGTCGGCAAAGCTGCGGGCCGCCGCCGGGCGCTCCTTGTCTAGCTGGGCGATCAGGGCCGGTAGCTCGCCGCGCTTGCGCTGCAGGGCGATCAGGTGCTCTAGGATCTCGCGCCGCAGCGGGTGCTGACTGGACAGCCCGGACAGCGCCTGGCGATAGGCGGTCAGGGCCCCCAGATCATCCTGCGTCGCTTCGCAGAGCTCGCCGATGTGGAGCTGCGCCTCGCCCCGCCGCGTCGCATCGCCGGCCGGACCGTAGCTCTTTTCCAGCTGGCGCCACTCGGCGAGCGCCTCCTTGGGCTTGCCGGCCCGGGCCAGCGTCTCGGCCAGCTCGCGGCGCAGGGTCGGCGCTTCGCTGCCGGTCGCTGAGGTCAACAGCTCGCGCAGCGTCGCTTCCGCCCCGAGGTGATCGCCGCCCTGACCCTGCAGATCGGCCAAGCGACGCAACAGCGGCCGGCGGCTGGCCTCGCCTGGCTTGCTCTCGGCGAGGGCGGTGCGGAGGTGCTGCGCCGCACCCTTCAGATCGGGCGGCGCCTTCTTCAGCGACAGCTCTGACTGAGCCAGGCTGAGCTTGCCGCGGTCCGGTCCAGGGCGGCCGCTCTGCACGCGCTCGCGCGCGGTCTCTAGCCAGCGACTGGCGTCGTCCAGGTGGCCACGCTCGCGCTCGGCCTGCGCCACCAGGAAGGCATCCCAGCCCGAGGCGCGCTCGGCCGTGGCGACCTCGCGCAGCTCTAAGACCAGGGCATCGACGCTGCGATAGCGACGATAAAGTCCCAGCAAGCGCCGCAGCAGGGCCCCGTCTTCCGGTCGCCGCCGCAGCTCGGCTTTGAGCGCCGCGATGATGCGCGGATCGAACTCCGAGCGCGATACCTGCCAGTCGTCAGCCCCGGCCTCACCGACGGACATAGGCAGAACGAGCAGCCCCTGGCTGACCAGCAGCCAGGGCAGCTGCGCGCGCAGCCAGCCACGTCGCGGACGCGGGGAACGAGAGACCGCCATGCGCTCCAGTCTAGCAATCCGCAGCCGCCCTCGGGGCGTGCTGATGGGGCGAAAGCCGCGGAAAACGCGCGCTCAGCGCGGCAGGCGCTCGATGCGGCCATCGCTGTGGCGGGCGAAGCGGCCCTCGTCGCGCGGGTGCACCGGATCGTCGCTGGGCCAGGGCCAGCCGCCAAACCGCGTGCGCTGATAGTCGGCGAAGGCCTGCTGGATCTCGGCCCGGCTGTTCATGACAAACGGACCGTAGCTGGCCACCGGCTCGCCGATCGGCCGCGCCTGCAGCAAGAGCAGCTCGGTGGCGTCCTCGCCAGCCTGCAGCGACAGCGGCACCTCGGCCCGGACGCTGACCCCGACGTGGGCCGACAAGCGCTCGCCACCGACGTGGACGCTCTGGCCGCGGAAAAAATACAGCGTTCGCTGGGTCGCAGCGCTGGCGGCGCCCGGCAGGGTGAGCTGGGCTCCGGCGGCCAGCCGCAGGCTCCAGATCGCGACATCGTGCTCGGCCTGAGCTGCCCACGAGCGCGGCGGCGGCGGTGGCGCCTGCTTGTCGCCGAGCCGACCGGCGATCAGCGTGATCTGCGCCTCGCGTCCGGCCGCATCGGTCAGGGTGACCGTTGGGATATCGCGGCCCCAGAGCATGGCAAAGTGCGGCGGTGCCAGCTTGTCGCGGGCCGGCAGGTTGAGCCAGATCTGGAACAGCTCGGTGGGGTTTTCACCATCGCGGCGCAAGAGCGGAAACATCTCGGAGTGCACGATGCCGCCCCCCGCCGTCAGCCACTGCACATCGCCCGGCCCAAAGCGGGCCGCCGCCCCCAGCGAGTCGGAGTGATCGATATAGCCGCTGCGCACGATGGTCACCGTCTCGAAGCCGCGGTGCGGGTGCTGCGGAAAGCCGGGCACGACGTGGCCGTGATACATGCGCCAGCCGTCTAGACCCGCGAAGTCCTGCCCCAGCTCGCGCCCCAAGAGCGAGGCGGCCGGACCGAGCCGCTCATTGCCGGCCGGATAGGCATCGAGGTGATGCACGCAGAACAGGAAGGGATCGACGGTCGGCCAGGGAAACCCAAGCGCGTGGCGCTGCAGGATGACAGAGGGACTGAGCGTAGAGGCGGACATGCGGCCGATTATGCCACTCGCAAGCGGCGCGGCCCCACGGACAGAGATGGCTGGGAGCAAGTGGGATAGGGGCAGCGGTTGGGCTCGGCAGGCGCGCCGGGCCAAAAAAGCGGTGCTTCCCCCGACTTAGCGGTCTGCGGTACGCTCAACCGAAGGCGAAACGTCCGCACAGCTGGAAGGGGGATCTCACGATGAGTCATGAGCACGAGGAGACGACCAACCCAGGCGCCGCTCCCAGCGTCGCGGAGGGACAGCCTGCAGTGACCAAGGCAGCCGCTTTAGCTGGGGCCGGCTTCGATCACCCCGACGAGAGCGAGGGCACCGAAGAGGTCACTCAGGTGGACGCAGCCGAGCAGGCGCACGCGGCTGATGTCGGCACACCAGCTGACTTTGATGACTCGGTTCTGGATGACATCGCCGTGCCCAACCCATAAGCCGGCGCCGCCGCGCCGAGGATTGCTGCGAAGTCGATGTCCGAGGGTGATAAAATGACTCGGCCTTTTTGATGAACCCTTCGGACAAGAAAGAAGCCGCTGCGACTCCTGGCTCGGGTGAGCCGCGCCGCGCGACCCCCGAGAGCGAGCTAGCGCTCGGCGATACGCTGGCTGGAGCCCAGGGCCGCGAACGGACCGCTCCGCCGAGCCCAGCGACGCCAGCCGGGGGCAAAGAGAGCCCGGTCAAGCCGGCCAGCGCGGCCAGTGGGCGTGCACTGCGGCCAGCTCCGTCGGGAATCACGCCGGCGGCGTCGGTGTCATCGACCGGAACGCAGCTGCCACGGCACATCGAAGAGGCGCTCGCCAAGCCCAGCCGCCCCAAGCTCATCGACGACGAGCTGCCGCGCGGGGCCAGCCTCGGTCGCTACATCGTCCTGTCCTGCCTGGGGGCGGGCGGCATGGGCGTCGTCTACGCCGCCTACGATCCCGAGCTCGATCGCAAGGTCGCCATCAAGCTCCTGCGCACCGAGGCGGCCGGCAGCGAGGCCAGCGAGGCGCGCATGCGGCTCCTGCGCGAGGCGCAGGCCATGGCACGGCTACAGCACGCCCAGGTCATCGCCGTCTATGACGTCGGCACGATCGATGGCCAGGTGTTCATCGCCATGGAGTTCATCGATGGCGGCACGCTGACCGGCTGGCTCAAAGAGCAGAGCCGCACGCAGGCGCAGATCCTGGAAGTGTTCACGCTGGCCGGTCGCGGACTGGCCGCCGCCCACGCCGTCGGCTTGGTCCATCGCGACTTTAAGCCCGACAACGTGCTGGTCGGCAAAGACGGTCAGGTGCGCGTCACCGACTTCGGTCTGGCCCGCCGCGCCGATCAGAGTGACGAGCACGCCGCGGTCGCCGACTCATCGAGCTCGGCGATTACGCCGCAGATGCTAAGCGTCAACCTGACCCGCACCGGCGCGCTGATGGGCACGCCGCGCTACATGGCGCCGGAGCAGTACCAGGGCGGCAAGACCGATCCGCGTACCGATCAGTTCTGTTTCTGCGTGGCGCTATACGAAGCGCTGTACGGCGCCGCTCCCTTCGCTGGGGACTCGATCGCCACGCTCGGCTTCAACGTCGTGTCGGGGCGCATTGTGCCACCGCCGACCGACGCGCGAGTGCCGACCTGGATGCGGCAGGTGCTGCTGCGGGGCCTCAGCGTGCAGCCCGAGGATCGCTTCCCGAGCATGGATGCGCTGCTGCTCTCGCTCAACCGCGAGAAGACCAGCGTGTCCTGGCGCTGGCTGATCATGGCCGCGGTGGTGCTGGCCGGCCTGGCGGGCAACCTCGCCTGGAACCTGCACAAAGAGTCGCGGGAGACGCCGTGCCGCGGCTTCGAAAAGCGCCTGGCCGGCATCTGGGACGACAAGCGCAAGCAGGATCTGCGCGGCAAGGTCATGGCCAGCGGCAAGGCCTATGCCGCCGATGTCTGGGAGCGCGTCGAGCAGGCGCTGGATGTCTACACGCAAGAGTGGATCAAGATGCGCAGCGCCGCCTGCCTGGCCCGCGTGCGCGATGAGCAGCTGCCGGCCATCTTTGAGCTGCGCCGCCGCTGCCTCGACGAGAAGCTGGAAGAGGTAAACGCCTTTACCAACGCCCTGGGCAACCCGGTCGAGCAGGTCATTGAGAACGCCAGCACGGCGGTCCACGACCTGTCGCCGCTGTCGCGCTGCGCCGATGTCGAGGCGCTGCAGGCACCACCGCCGCTGCCCAGCGATCCTAAGACGCGGGCCGAGATCGAGCGCCTAGTCGTCGAGCTGGCCGAGGTCCGGGCCGAGCAGCGCCTGGGTCGCTACGGCGTGGTGATCAACAAGGCCCGCCGCATCGTGCAGCGCGCCAACGAGCTCGCCTATCGTCCGGTGCTGGCCGAGTCGCTGTATCTGCTGGGTCAGGTCGAAGATCGCAGCGGCATGGCCCGGCAGGCGGAAAAGACGCTGGTGCGAGCCGCCGCGGCAGCCATGGAGAGCCGCAACCAGCGCCTGGTGGCGCAGACCTGGATCCACCTGATGGGGCTGACCAGCTA
The DNA here is from genome assembly GCA_964628555.1 of uncultured Myxococcales bacterium. Classification (GTDB taxonomy): domain Bacteria; phylum Myxococcota_A; class Polyangia; order Palsa-1104; family JAEUJZ01; genus JAEUJZ01. The sequence continues at coordinate 23,879 of CAZVMD010000065.1, forward strand.
CCCGCTTAACCAGCCGGAAAAAGCCGAGAGCTGGGAGGAGCTGGCCGACGCTGCGCTCGACTCGATGAGCCCGCTCGATGCCAAGCCGCTGCGGGCTGAGTTTTCGCTGGCCCGCTGTCGCCTGCAGTCGGGCATTCGGCGCTGGGATCGCGCCATTGACCACTGCCAGAGCTCGCTGCAGCTGCGCAGCCAGCTGTATGGGGCGGGCAGTCCGGAAGTGGCGCAGGTGCTGCACACGCTCGGCGGTGTCTACCGGCGGCAGGGCAACTTCGATCAGGCGATGCGCTACTACCAGGAGGCGCTGGACATCGAGCGCAAAGAGCTCGGCGAGCTGCACCCCGACATCGCCTCGGAGCTGCGCGGCATGGGGCTGCTGCTGCGCGATCAGCGACGCTATCGCGAGGCGCACGAGTACCTCTCGAAGGCCCTGGCTCTGGTGCAGAAGTCGCACGGCAGCGAGCACGTGCTGACCTCTGACTATCACCTGTATCTGGGCACCAACCTGATGTTCCTCAGCCGGCTGCAGGAAGCCCAGCGCGCCTTCCAGCACGCCTACGATATCCGCGAAAAAGTCGATGACAGCGACGGCTGGCGACGAGCCGAGGCGCGCTATTTCTTGGGGCTGGCCTTGGCTCGCCAGGGACAGCTGGCGGACGCGCTGCGGCTCAATCAGGAAGGCCTGCAGATCGGCGAGCGCGATCGCAACCGGCGCGAGGTGCGCATCGCTTTTAACCTGCATGCCATCGGGGTCGTGCTGCATGCCATGGGCCGCAGCAACGAGGCCGTGCCGTACCTGGAGCGCGCGCTGTCGGTGCGCCAGAACATGCAGCCGGAAGAGCTACGCGCCAACCTCAACCGCCTGGCCGAGACGCAGTTCGCACTGGCGCAGGCGCTGTGGAACCTGGGCAAGGGGCCGGCGCGGCAGCGCGCTGTGGTCCTGGCCCGCCAAGCCCAGGCCAACTACACCGAGTGGGGCGGACGACCGGAAAATGAGCTCTCGACCGTCACCGCCTGGCTGGCGGCCCCGGTCCTCAAGCCGGCCATCCTGCCGTTTGGTGGACTGGCCAGCGCCGAGAGCAGCCGCCCGCTGCTCCCCGCGACCGAGCCGACGACGCCCGCCGCACCGATCTCGCTCGCCCCGATGAAAGGCCCTGAAAGCCCACCTTCGCACCCGCCGGCCGCCCCGCAAGCCCCAGGCCCAGCCGGTGCCGCAGCGGCCAGCCCAGCGCCCAGCGCCGGAGCCGCCGCCCCGCCGGCCGCCCCGGTGCCACCGCCCGGCAAGCCCAGCGCCGAGTCTGCCCCCCTGCCCACGCCCTAGGAGCGCGCCGGCGCAATCGGTCTACTGCGGCTGCGCTCCCGCCTCTAGTCTCGCCGAAAGAGATAGTCAGCTAGGTGACTGGCCCGATGCTGGGGCCGCAGCTGCAGCTGCCCGGCGGCGCTGATCTCGACCTCGATCGTGCCGTCGCGATCGGTGCGCCACAGCGGAATCTGTCGCTCGGCGAGGCGCGCGATGACCTGGGGATGGGGAAAGCCGAAGCGATTCTGCTGGCCCAGCGAGGCGATGGCGTGCCGCGGTGCCACCGCCCGCAGCAGCGCCTCACTCGACGAGGTACGGCTGCCATGGTGCGGCAGCTTGAGGATGTCGGCCCGTAGCTCGACGCCGCGCAAAAGCAGCGCCTGCTCGGCTGCGCTCTCGATGTCGCCGGTAAAAAGGACGGTGCGGCCGCGATAGCGCAGGGCCACGACCAGCGAGTTGTCGTTCTCCTCCCAGTCTCCGCGCGCCAGGGCGCGACAGGGCGACGGCGACGCTACTGACGACGGCGACGACGGACAGGGGCTCAGCACGTCGAGGGCCACCCCGGCAAGCCGTAGGGAGTGCGGCACGGCGACCAGCGTGCCGACCCGCTGCGCTAGCTGGATCAGCTCGGCCTCGGCGGTGCGCAGGGCGGCGCTATGGGGATCGAAGGCGGTGCTAGCTGGCTGGCGACTTAGCCACAGCACATCGACGGCAAACTGGCGTAGCAGGCTGGCGGCACCGCCCATGTGATCGGGATGGCGATGCGAGACGATAAGCAGGTCGATCCGCCGATGGCCCCGTCGGTGCAGCTCCTGGGCCACAGCGGTCTTGGCGGCTGCATCGTCGGTGACCAGCCTGCCGGACGAGCCCGTGGCGACCTCCCCTGTCGGCAGCGGGCGGCGCGGCGGCCAGCCGGTGTCGATCACCACCACCGCGCCCCCGGGGAGCTCGGCGACTGCCGCATCCCCTTGGCCCACGGATAGAAAGCGGATGCGCAGCGAGTCGTTCGGCCACCACCAGAGCAAAAGGTAGGCGAGCAGCGTCGTCGCCACCACCGCCACGCCGCAGCGCGGTCGCCACCGCCACAGGCCGAGCCCGAGATACCACAGCAAAAGCAGCCCGCGACTCGGCGCCGCCACCTGGCAGCCCAGCCCAAGCGCTGCGACCTGGGTCGCCAGCCACAGCGAAAGCTGCCCGACCAGCGACGAAAACACGACGATAGGTAGGGCCAGCGGAGGCCAGATCAGCGCCAGCAGTGCGGCGAGCAGGCCGCTCGGCAACAGGCCAAGCTCGGCGAGCGGCGTGACCAGCAGGTTGCCGAGCAGCGCACTGCCCTGGAATTCCGCGAAGTAGTAGGCCAGAAGCGGGGCCGTCGCCAGCAGCGCGGCCAGCGAAGCGGCACACAGCCGCAGCAGCAGCGCCACCGCGGCCGCCAGACTCTCAGAGCGACGCGCGACCGCCGGCTCCTCGACGGTCCGGGCGGGGGGCCGGGCCTGGGCTGGCAGTCGTCCCAGAGGTCGTAGATAGGCGATGCCTAGCGTTGCCGCAAACGACAGCACCAGCGACGGAGCAAAGACGCTCTGGGGATCGCTGTCTTGGGTCAAGGGCAGCGCACTCCACAGGACGGCCAGCGCCAGGCCGGTGCTCAGGCGGGCGCGCCGACCGCAGGCCTTGGCAAAGAGCGTGACCAAGAGCGCAATCGCAGCGCGCACCGTCGGTGGCTCAGCACCGGTTAGCAGCGTGTAGCCAAGGACGATGGGCATCGTCAGGAGAGCCGCCCAGCGACCGCTGACCTCGGGTGCCAGCGCCGCGAGCGCCCCCGAAAGACCGCCGGCCCGCCGGGCCGCCCAGCGCGCCAGAGCATAGAAGCAGAGCCCGACCAGCGACAGGTGCAGGCCGCTCACCGAGAGGATGTGATAGACGCCAGCCGCGCGCAGCAGGGCTTCGAGGGCGGGCCGGCCGGCGGCTGTCCGCTCGGCATCAAGGCGACGCAGCGGCCCACGATCGCCCAGGCTCATGGCTAGCTGCAGGGCAGCCAGCGTCGGCGGAGTGACCTCGGCCGAGCTCAGCCAGCCAGGCAGACGGCGCCAGGCCGCGGCGTGGGCTTGCAGCAGAGCGATCCGGGCCGAGGCCACGCTGCGTCGCAGCCACAGCCGAGGGCTGCTCGGCAGCCACAGCGCGGTCACCGCCGCCGACGGCTCCGCAAGGCGCAGCAGGCCGCCGGCTAGCGCGTACGCACGCAGCCCGCCGCTCCGCCAGGCCGCCGGTCCCTCGGCGACCGCCACATCGATCCGCTCGCTGGGCAGGCGCAGCGAGGCGATGGCGCGCACGGCATCGCCGGGCAGCAGCGGCTCGTGCAGCGGACCCTCGATGTAGAGGTCGACCGCCAGCGCCGGCTCAGGCTGCCACTGGCTCGGCGCAGCCGCGGCTCCCCGTCGCTCGCCTGCTGAGTCCAGGCGGCCCATGCTCCACACCGAGAGCGGCACGAGGGTGGCTCCGGCGGTCTGGCTGAGCCCATCGCGCACCACGCCCTGCAGCAGCCAGGGCTGGCCGCCGGCTCGGGTCAGCGCCGCCGGTAGCTCGTCAGACCGCGCCCCCTGGCTCAGGCTCTGCGTGTGGGCCCACAGGCCGAGCGGCACCGCGGCGAGCGGCAGACCGAGAAGTAGCGCCGGGCGCCGGGCCGCAAGCCCGAGCAGCAGCAAGCAGCCCAGGCTCAGCCAGCGGGCGAGCCCGAGCGAGGGACGCAGCGCATCTGCGAGGAGAAAGCCGCCGAGGTAGCCGAGCGTCCACTGCCGGAGGGGACTTGCCATGGGGCCTGGTTATCGGCACCTCGCCTGGGGGGTTGTGGGCGACGCAGCCCCTTTTCCGCTGCTCATCCCCGCGGGGAGCCCCGTAGTCGCCGGTCCCCGACGCGGCAGGCGAGGCGGGGAGCGATCTTTTGAGCCGGGCAAATACTGTAAATCGTCAAACGTAAAAAATCGGACGTGTTAGACTCAGCCTGCACATGTTGGCATCCAAAGGCGAAGGAGATCTGGCGCAAAAGCTGCTCAGCGCGCTGGAGGCAAGCGTGACCGTTCCGGCCCGCTTGCGCCAAGAGATCCTCGGCGTCTCGGTCAGCAACCGCGAGCAGGTGGAGAACATGGCGGCCAGCATTGTCCGCCACATCTCGCTGTTCGCGGGTTCACCGAATGTGCTGGCCATCTTGATGAAGCTCGACGTCGCCACCGGCGGCGCCTTCGTGCTGGTGCCGCGCGACGAGAAGCTGCGCATCGAAAACGAAGCCTCGCTGGTGGTGGCCCGACGCACGGCGATCACCCTGGCTTCCAAGCTAGGCTTTGGCCCCGTCGATCGCACCAAGGTCGCGACGGCGGTCTCGGAGCTGGCGCGCAACATCGTCATGTACGCCGGGAACGGCGAGATTCGGCTGCTGGTCACGCTGAGTCCGCGCATCTCGCTAACCGTCGAGGCACGCGACAACGGTCCCGGCATTAGCAACGTCGAGCAGATCCTGGGCGGCTCGTTCCTATCGAATACAGGCCTCGGCATGGGGCTGCGTGGTGTGCGCTCGCTGGCCAACGACTTCTCTCTGCAGTCGGCGCCCGGCCAGGGCACGCGCGTGCGGGTGGTGTTCCATTCTCCGGTGCAGCGCTAGGGAGCTCGCGGCCGACTGTCTGGTCCGCGACGGTGACGAGGTTTTCTGATGATTGATCGCATCCCGATCTTGCGCATACGCGACCTGCTTCTGGTCTCGATCCAGGCGGATCTACACGACATCCTGGTCGAGCAGCTGCAGAGCGACATCCTCAAGGAGCT
>CAZVMD010000066.1:0-28970 GCA_964628555.1 uncultured Myxococcales bacterium
TCCCAGGCGGTCGCGGTGGTCAGCACGCGCCGCAGCGCGGGGGTACAGGGCAGGTTGGCAATGAAGGCTTCAGTGTTGCGCAGCACCCGCGTCGACAGGTCCTTGCCGTGCAGGGCAAATACGGCGGTCATGCCCAGTGAATAGACATCGGCTCGGCGGTCGGCGTGCTTGGCGTCTTCTAGCTCTTCGGGGGCGGCGTATAAGAAGGTGCCCATCGGGCCGGTGCGGGTGCTGCCGCTGCTGTCGGGGACGATGACCAGGTCAAAGTCGGACAGGCGGCCCTGACCGCGGTCATCGAGCAGGATGTTCTGCGGCTTGACGTCGCGGTGGACCAGGCCCTGCTCGTGCGCAACGTGCAGCGCCGCGGCGACTTGCAGGATCACGGCCAGGGCTCCCTCTTGGCTAAGCTGGCCGCTGAGCCGCGCGCTGCGCAGATCGCCGCCGCGCAGGTATTCCATGACGAAGTAGTGATAGCCATCGTCTTCGGCCGGATCGCCGAGCACCTTGACGAAGCCGGGGTGGCGCTGGCTCAGCTTGGCCATGCTGCGCGCGCCGCGCTCGAAGCGCTGCCACTGCGTCTGTTCCGGTGCGAAGCGGCCGTGCAGGACCTTGACGGCGACGGTCTGGGCCAGCCGCCGATCCCAGGCCTCCCAGACATCGGCAAAGCCCCCGCTGCCCAGGATCCGCTTCAGCTTGTAGCGACCGCTGAGAATCACCCCGGGCGACAGGCGCGGCCCGCGTCGCTGCTGCCGCTTGAGCGCGCGCAGCTCTTCATCGATGCCGGCGGTCCCGGCGCCGGCCTGCAGTGCGGCGTCGCGCTGTTCGTAGAGCGCTTCCAGCCTGGCCAGCAGTGCCGCGTCCACCTTGGGGGTGGCCTGGGACTGGCGACGCCGCAGGCAGGCCGAGAGCTCTTCGGCATCGGCCTGCACGAGCAGCAGGTTGAGCTTGGCCAGCCGATCCATGCCGGCGGAAAACCGTCGCTGCACCGCAGGAAAGTGATCGATGCAGAACGCTTCTAGCTCGGCATCATCGAGCAGAAGCTCGTCCAGAAGTTGGCGAAGCTGCGTTCGCTCCGGCGGGGGATAGGCATCCATGGCGGCCAGCCGGGGCATCATAGCCAGCCGGCTGGCGCGAGTCACCGCTAGGTCGCGCTCAGACCCAAAAGGTAGCTGCGGCGCGACTCTTCATTGCTGAGGATCAGGCGCGCTTCGTCGAGGGCGCGGGCGATCAGGCGAAGCTCGCGATCCATGCTGGTGCGGGCGCGGTACGGCAGGCCGGCCGGGGTGAAGTCGGCGCGCAGGACCTGATGGGCGCGCAGGATCTCGGCGGTGGTGGCGGTCTGCGACAGCTCCAGGAGCGCGAAGTAGTCGCCCTCTTCAACCAGGCGAAACATCTGCTGGATGCGGCGCACGCAGAGCTCGGCTTCGTTGAGGTGAATCGACGGCGAGGACTTCGGACCAGGCGCGCTCTTGGGCAGCGGCGAGGACTTGGGATTGCTGCCATTGGTCAGCCCCAGACCCATGCCCAGCGACGCCGCCAAAGCGCGCGCGCCGGCCGCCGAACCGGCCACCGCTAAGGTGCCCAGGCAGACCAGCGAGTAGGCCAGGACGTAGACCGCGTGCTCGCCCAGCGCGGCCTTGCGCATGATATCGGCCAGCGTGTGCTGGCCATCGAACAGGGACAGCGCGCTCTCTTCGGCGGCGCTCAGGCCGATGTCGTTGAGCGCGGCGCCGCCCTCGGTCGCGCCGATGACCGCGGTCGGTCGCAGGCGGGCGTTGATCGATCCTAAGCGGCGCTGCAGAAACGGCAGCTCGGCGCTCTTGCGCAGACCCTCGACGATCAGCCGCCGCACGGGCAGCGGCGGCTCCAGGCGCTCATCGCGGGTGATGGCGCGAGCCAAGACGCGATAGCGTCCCGGACCAATCGCCACCGCCCGACTGCACAGCTCGCGGATGTAGCTGATCAGGTGACTGGCGGCGGTGCCACGCGGCAGGAGCTGCGCTTCGCACAGGCGATTGAGCTGCTGGTGCAGGCGATGCACCGGCACGTCGCTTAGCACATAGCGGGCCCGCTGCAGCTGTGGCCGCGACCAGATCGGCGCCAGGTAGTCGACCAAGCCATCGTCGGGCAGCGTCGAAAAGCCGCCAATCATGGCGCCGTTTTCAAAGTACAGCTCGCGGTGCGGCGCGATGTCCGGGGTAGCCGGTCCCAGCGCTCCGCTGGCGGCGCCGCGCTCGATGGGCGCAAACTCGGGCGGCGTGGTGCTCGGCTTTTCCGGGCTGCTCTCACCCGTGGCCGAGAGCTGCGGCGCCAGCCACAGACAGCCGCTGTAGTTGGTGGCGACGGCCCAGGCGACGATGCGCGGCGCATCGAGCTGTGCCAGGTCCCCAGCCGGCGGCAGCTCGACGACAAACACGGCTGGCATGAGCGGCCGATCACTGGTCAGCTGCGCGGCGCCAGCCAGCAAGCTCTGCGGCGCCCGACTCCCCGAGCGCGGGGTGTGGGGAGCGACCGGCGGCGACGGCGCTACGGGCGGCGGGGCGGGCGGAGTCGGAGCCGCGGCGACCGGCGGACTGTGCGGTGGCTCGGCCGCAAGCGGCACGGGCGCGGGCAGCGGCGTGATGTCATCGTCGCCAAACTGCGATACGCCACCCCGGCTTCGGCCCCCCGTGCGTGCGTCTTTGGCCACGCTTGAGTCTACTCAGATCTCGACGGGGGAGGCAAAAGGAATCGCCTTTTGGGGGCCGCGTAATAAGCTCCTTGGCCATGTGTGCTGGGGCAGTAAATAGTGGGCGGTGCTTCCGACGACGGCCTGACCGCACCAGGGGCAGTCGACGCCGAGCAGAGCCGGCAGAAAAGGCGGTGCGGCTTGGGCCTGCGCCTCGCTGATCTCAACCCCCCGCAGCGTCAGGCGGTGACCACCACCGAGGGACCGCTCCTCGTCCTGGCCGGGGCCGGCTCGGGCAAGACGCGCGTCATCACCTATCGCATCGTCCACCTGCTTGAGCGCGGCGTGCGACCCGAGAACATCCTGGCGGTTAGCTTCACCAACAAAGCCGCCGACGAGATGCGCGAGCGCGTTGAGCGCCTGCTGGCCGCCACCGCCGATCGCGGCCGCCCCACGGCGCGGGCTCGCGGCCTGACCCTGTGTACGTTTCACGCCCTGGGCCTGACCCTGCTTAAGGCCGAGTCCGAGGCGCTGGGCCTCAAGAGCGGCTTTTCGATCTACGACACCGCCGACCAGCTGGGGGTGATCCGCGATGTGCTGCGCGATGCCCATATCGCCGGCAAGCGGCTCGACATCAAGGCGGTGCTGACGCGCATCAGCCGCTGCAAGAACAGCGGCTTTACCCCCGAGTCGTTTATCGCCCAGCTTGGCCGGGCCCGCTTCGTCAACGAATACGACGGCTACACCGCCGAGATCTATCCCCGCTATCAGGCCCGCATGCGCGCGCTGTGCGCCTTTGACTTCGACGATCTGTTGGTCGAGACGCTGCGCCTGCTGCAAGAAAACATCGAGGTGCGGACGCGCTGGCAGCAGCGCTTTGCCTACCTGATGATCGACGAGTATCAGGACACCAATCGCTGTCAGCTGGACCTTTTGCGCCTGCTCGCGGCGCCGCGCAATAACCTGGCGGTGGTCGGCGACGATGACCAGTCGATCTATGGCTGGCGCGGGGCCGAGAGCAAAAACATCCTCGAATTCGCGCAGCACTTCCCCGGGGCTCAGACGATCAAGCTGGAAGAGAACTATCGCTCGACGGCTATCGTGCTGCAGGCAGCGAACGCCGTCATCGCCCACAACCCCAAGCGGCATGGCAAGACGCTGTGGACCGCGCAGCCCGGCGGCGAGCTGATCGATGTCGTCGCCTGCCCCGACGAGCGCGCCGAGGCCGAGCACATCGCCGTCGAGATCGACCGCCTGTGCGCGGAAGAGAACTATCAGCTGCGCGACTTCGCGGTGCTGTACCGCAGCAACTCGCAGACCGCGGCCGTCGAAGAAGAGCTGCGCCAGGCCCGCATCTCGTATCGCGTGGTGGGCGGCCAGGCCTTCTTCGATCGCCGCGAGATCAAAGACGCTACGGCGTACCTTAAGCTCTTGGTCTTTCCGCACGACGAGCTGTCGCTGCGCCGGGTCATCAACTACCCCCCGCGCGGCCTCGGGCCCAAGGCCATCGAGCGCCTGAGCGCCGGCCATCGCCGGGCACAGCAGCGCCACAGCAACCTGTCTTTGTGGGATGTCCTGCTGGCGCTGTCGCAGGAGCGCACGAGCGATCTGTTTGGCCAGCTCGCGGTGCAGGCGGCGGTGTCGCCGAGCGCGGCGCTGGGCCAGTCGGGCGGCGATGGCGAGGACAGCATCGGCCCGCGCACGCTGGCGGCGCTGGGTCGCTTCGTCGATACCGTGCAGCGCCATCGCAAAGGCCTGCACCCGCTCACCGATGTCGACAGCCTGTACGAGCGCTGCACCGCCTACCTGCGCGACATGGGCGTGCAGGATGATCTGATCCGCAGCGGTCCGACACGGCTCGTCGCGGAGCGGCGCCTGCGCAACCTCGACGAGTTCTTGGCGGCGCTCGGCCGCACGGCGCAGCGCGAGGGCGGAAACTTCGACTTTCACGCCTACCTGCAGAAGCTGTCGCTGTCCGCCCAGGACGCCGACGCCAAGGACGAGCTGCGCGACGAGGTCACGCTGTCGACGCTGCACGGCGCCAAGGGCCTGGAGTTTCGCGTCGTCTTTATGTGCGGCTTTGAAGAGGGCCTGCTGCCGCACAGCCGCAGCGTCAATCCGCGCGCCATGGATCAGACCCTGGCCAGCGGCACTGCCCCCGTCGCGCCTGGCACCGCCGACCGCAGCGACGATGGCGGCCCGCCCTCTGACATCGAGGAAGAGCGCCGCCTGTGCTACGTCGGCATCACCCGGGCCCGCGAGCGCCTGCTCTTGCTGTACTGCCGCGAGCGCAGCGGCCGCATGGAGCTGCGCAGCCCCAGCCGCTTCCTCAGTGAGCTGCCCAAAGAGCTGCTGCGCTGGCGCGATCTCGAAGTGCCGAGCAGCCAGCCCGCGCCGAAAAACCAAGAGTCCCTGGCGCTCGACTCGCTGGCCAAGATGCTGGCGATGAGCGGCGAATAAACCCAAGATGAGGGGCGCAGCCCAGCTGCACGGAGGCAGATTCCCATGAGCTTGCTCGGCAATATCCTGTGGTTAATCGGCGGCGGCTTCATCACCGGCTGCGGCTACATCTTCGGCGGACTCCTGATGTGCCTTACGATCATCGGCATCCCGTTTGGCATGATGTCGATCCGCCTGGGCTTTGCCACCTTCGCTCCCTTCGGCAAGCGCGTCGTCGAGCGCGAGGACGCCAACAGCCCGCTGCGCATCCTGTTTAACATCGCCTGGCTCTTGCTCTTCGGCTGGGAAATCGCCGTCGCTCACCTGGTCTCGGCCGCCATCTGCGCCATCACCATCATCGGCATCCCCTTCGCCCTGCAGCACATCAAGCTCATCCCGCTTTCGCTGTTCCCGTTCGGTCGCGATCTGCAGTAGCGGCACCGGCCAGGTCACCACTTGGCGCAATCGGTCACAGCAGCGCAGACTAACGCCATGACTTTTACGGTGCGACCGATAGCTGCAGGGGATGTCGAAGCCGCGGTGGCCTTGGTGCGTGAGACGCTGCAGGAGTTTGGGCTGCAGTTTGGCGTCGGGGCAGACACCGATGCGGGCCTCTTGGCGCTGCCCGCCGCGTATACCGATCACGGTGGGCAGTTCTTCGTCGCGGTCGATGACGGGGGCCAGGTGGTCGGCACGGCGGGCGTGTTTCCCGTCGAGCCGCAGGTCTTCGAGCTGCGCAAGATGTACCTGCAAAAGGCGGTGCGCGGCCAGCGAGTGGGGGCCGAGCTGTTTACCGCCTGCTTAGCGTTCTGTCGACAGCAGCAGGCCCGGGCGATGGTGCTCGACACCCGCGAAGATATGCGAGCGGCGATCGCGTTTTATGAAAAGCGCGGCTTCGTGCGCGATGACAGCCAGCGGCGGGGCGCGCGCTGTCACCGCGGCTATCGCCTGGATCTGTAGCTGGCCAGCTGAGCCAGCTTCGGGACGCGAACTATTTTGCTGCCCGGTCCGAAAACCGCGAGCGCACGTCGCCAGCCCTTGTTACAGACGGGTCATGAGCTTGGACGTCCGCGACCCCGAAGGCTGCTATCGCGCCCTGCGCTCGCGCGATCCGCGCTTCGATGGCCTGTTCTTCGTCGGGGTGACGACGACCGGCGTCTACTGTCGGCCGATCTGTCCGGCTCGCTTGCCCGGGCGCGAGCGCTGTCGCTTCTTTGCTCACGCAGCCGAAGCGGAGGCGGCCGGCTTTCGCGCCTGCTTTCGCTGTCGGCCGGAGCTGTCGCCTGGCCGCGCTACCGTCGATGCGGGGCCGGCGCTGGTCGGTGCTGCGCTGCGGCACATCGACGAAGGCTATCTAAATCAGCACTCGCTGGAGGAGCTCGCGGCCAAGCTCGACGTGACCTCGCGTCATCTGCGCCGCACGATATCGACCGTGCTGGGCGTCAGCCCCGTCGAGCTGGCGCAGAGCCGACGGCTGGCCCTGGCCAAGCAGCTGCTGCAGGACACCTCGCTGCCGCTGACCGAGATCGCTCTCGCCGCGGGCTTTGCCAGCCTGCGCCGCTTCAACGAGCTGTTTCGTCAGCGCTTTGGTCGCCCGCCCTCGCAGCTCCGCCGGGGTGTGCCGCCGGCCGACGAGGGCCAGACGCTGACCCTGCGCCTGGACTATCGGCCGCCGCTGCCGTTTGCCGCGCTGCTGTCGTTTCTGCAGGCTCGCGCCATCCCCGGCGTCGAGCGGGTCACCAGTGAGGTGTATCAGCGCAGCGTCGCCATCGGTGCCCAGCAGGGCTTTCTGGCGGTGCGCGCCGATCCGCAGCGGGCCTGTCTGCGGGCGACGATCTCGCTGTCGCTGGCGCAGCACCTGCCGCAGATCGTGGCGCGGCTGCGCACGCTGTTTGACCTCGATGCGATGCCGGCCGCGATCCGCGCGCAGCTCGAAAGCGATGCCCAGCTGCGGCCGCTGGTCGCGCGCCTGCCCGGCCTGCGTGTGCCGGGTGCCTTCGACCCCTTTGAGACCGCGGCCCGCGCCGTGCTGGGACAGCAGGTCTCGGTCGCCGCAGCGACGACGCTGGCCGGGCGACTGACGGCGCGCTTTGGACGCCACCTGATGGACGCGCCGGCCGGACTCGATCGCGTCTTCCCCCCCCCCGAGACGATGGCCCAAGCCCAGCCGGCTGAGGTCGCAGCGCTGGGCCTGCCGCAGGCGCGCGCAAAGACGCTGATCGGGCTGGCGCAGGCGCTGACCGCTGGGCACATCACGCTGGCACCCAAGAGCCAGACAAGCAGCGAGGCCACGCTGGCTGCGCTGCAGCAGATCCGCGGCATCGGTCCATGGACAGCGCAGTATCTGGCGATGCGCGCGCTGCACGATCCCGATGCCTTTCCGGCCGGCGACCTCGGCCTGCGCCACGCGCTGGCGATCGAGCGCGCCGCCGCCATGATCGAGCGCGCCGCCGCCTGGCGACCGTTTCGCGCCTATGCCGTCATGTACCTCTGGACTTCACTCGCCGAAGGAGGAGCCGCGTGAGCTCGCTGTACCTGCACCATCTTGATTCCCCCATCGGTCGCCTGCGCCTGGTTGCCAGTCAAGAGGCGCTGCTGACCGTGTCCTTTCCCAACGACCACCAGCCCGATCCGGAGCTACCGAGCAGCCCCAGCCATCCGGTGCTGGCGCAGGCCGCCCGCGAGCTTGATGAATATTTCCGTGGCCAGCGACGAGTCTTTGCCACGCCGCTGTCGCCGCAGGGCAGCGAGTTTCAGCGCCAGGTCTGGGCCTATCTGACCTCGATCCCGTTTGCCGCGACCTGCTCGTACGGCCAGGTGGCAGCCGCCATCGCCCGCCCCAAGGCTGTGCGCGCCGTCGGTGCCGCCAATGGCCAGAACCGCCTGCCGCTGTTCATTCCCTGCCACCGAGTGATTGGCGCCGACGGCCAGCTGACCGGCTTTGCCGGCGGCCTGCCGCTTAAGCGCTGGCTCTTGGCCCATGAACAGACCGTCGCCGGCGCGACCAGTCAACAGCCCAGCCTGTTTGCTCCGCCCTAGGTGACCGTCCCCAAACTCGTGACCTTGGAACCCGGCCCGGGTGGCTGGGCGGTAGGAGGGAACTTGCCCGGCGGCATTTGCCGACAAACCGCGACGCAGACCACGTTGCATCGGCCAAGGGATGCGGGCCCGAACTTGGGGGACGGTGACCTTTCTGCCGCGGCCTTGACCGGCTCGCGTGCCGGGCCCGCTCAGTCGCTGTCGCCGCCCGACTCGCTGTCGCTGCGGCCGCGCGGGGTGAGGGTGGGAACTTCGGGGAAGACCCAGGCCTTGGCGAGTTCGGGCTGCTGTCGTCGCGTCGGGCAGGGGATGACCACCTCGCGGCGGCCGCTAAAGTCGCGGGCGATGGTGTCGGTGTCGATGCCCCAGCCGGCATCGAAGGCCCGCTTGCGCAGCTTGCGATAGGCCACGGCGAGCGCATCGCTCTTGACGTGTAGCTCGGCCGACAGCTCATAGGGCAGGCGCAGCGGCCGCTGGGCTTCGACGATCGGCGCATCCTCTTCGAAGATCTGCAGCATGCGCCGCGTCGCATCGCCATCGGCCCAGCCGGCGCGAAAGAAGTTCCGCAGCTGCAGCCACAGCGTGCGCGTCGTGTGATCGTCGACCGGCACGTTGGCGTCGTAGACAATCGTGCGCCAGCCGTTGCCCAGCCGCAGATCCAGCCGCGTGATGTGCGGCATGTAGACCGCGACGCTGGCGTGCACCTCGTTTTTGCGCTGCTTCTGAATCAGCCCCCACAGGCCGCGCGGCCGCGGCGCCGTCAGCACCACTGAGCCCGCCGCTGACCACTCGCCGTGCTGGACCTCGTACTCCGGGATCTGCGGCTTCTCGCGGTTGCCAAACGAGGCGCGATGGACAAACGGCGTGTGCGAGATATCCAGCCCGTTCTCGACGACGCGTGAGTAGTGCGCGTTCCACATGAACTCGCCCCACAGCGGGCGAAACTCGGGCGTATCGAACTCGGGCAGGGCTGGGATCGGCGGCCGCTCGCTCTCGGGCAGATCGCCGAGGAAGACCCAGACGAAGCCGTAGCGCTCCTGTGCGGGATAGGAATCGACGCGGGCCCGCTTGGGTACCGGCAGCTCCGGCGGTGAGGCCGGGATCTCGATGCAGCTACCGTCGGGCTGAAACTTCCAGCCGTGATAGGGGCAGCGCAGGCAGTCGTGCTCGCCGCGCTCATCGGCAGGGCCGCCGCTGGTGCGTCGCCCCTCGTCCCGCGGCTCGACGCTGCCGTCGGCGAGCGAGCCACCGCGATGGATGCAGAGATTCGACAGGGCGACCACGCGACCGCTGCGCGTGCGATAGATCGCCAGGTCTTGCCCAAGGACGCGTACCTTGCTTGGCTGCGGTCCAATCGCGGCCGAGAGCTCGACGGCGTACCAGAAGTTCTTCAGCATGGAGGGGGCCTCACCTGCGTTGGATCCAGGTCGAAGAGCGCCGCAGTAATCTGCCCAGCTGCGCCCATCATCACTTGGATGCCGTCTGCAGTTTGGCATCGTCGGGCGCCGGGCGGGAAGTTCAAATTCGCTGGCCGCAAAAGCGCTTTACGCATGCGGACGCTCTGTTATAAGTGCCGCACGATGCCTCGCCGATCCGCGAATTCAGCGCCTGATGCTCGCGCCATTCTCGATGAGCTGTTTGCCCATCCGCCCGTCAGCCGGGCCGAGCTTGAGCAGCGCCTGGATCGCACCAGCACGCAGGATGTGCGCCGCCTGCTGATCGACCGCATCGTGCGCGGCCGCCTGCGCGAAGCCGACAGCGATCTGATGGTCAGCCTGTTTCATCTGATCGGTGTCGGCCGCGACTGCGAGGTGCTGGTCGATGCGGTCGCCGACGCGCGGCGCGAGCGTCATGTGCGCGCCTGCGCCCTGGCTGTGCTGCTGGCCGCCGATCCGACCTACAGCGAGCGACTGCGCAAGGTCGTGCCAGCCGATGATCTTCTGGCCCTGGTGGCCGAGCCGCTGGCCCAGTTCATCTTTCATGCCGAGGCCAACTCCGACGACGGAGAGGCACTGGTGGCAGCGCTGGAGTCAGTGCCGGCCGAGATGCTGCAGCCGCTGTTCATGCAGCTTGAGCACCGACGGCGCTACGGCGGTGTGCCGGCCGCGGTGGCCTATGAGCAGGTGCTGCGACGCCCGGCGCTTGCCGCGCTGCATCCCGAGATCCTAAACGCGCTGACCGAAGAAGGCGGGCGCGATGCGGTGCAGCTCTTGGAGGCTCTGCGCCAGGATGCCAGCGATCCAGCCCAGCACCGCGTGCTGCAGGGCGTGCTGATGCGGCTGCACACCCGCAGCATGGAAGGTCGCACCCGGCTGCCCGGCACGACCCATGCGTACATCAGCAGCTGCGACGGACAGAGCACGTTTTTTCTGCTCGCCGATCGCAGCAACCTAGACGGCACGCACACGCTGGCGCTCTTGTGCATCTCGGCCCAGTACGGCATTCGCGATGGCCACATCGCCACGCGTCAAACGGGCGCCCAGGCCGAGTATCTGCTGTCGCGCTTTACTGCCGAAGCGGGCGTGGAGTTCGTGCGCGTCAAGCTTGAGCAGGCCAACGCCATCGTGCAAAAGACGCTGCGCGAGCAGGCCCCGACTGGCGACCGCGCGGCCGCGAGCGGAGGCGGCAGCCCAGCCCAGGCCGAGCTGCCAGAGAGTGTCGGCGCCGCGCTGCGCTTCTTTGGCCGCAGTGAGCCCGGGCCGCTGCCCCGCATCGCCAAGGCCACGCGAGCCACGCTGGCGCTGCTGCGCACCCAGCTGCAGAAGCGCCCCTACGAGCGGACCTGGTTTATCGATGTGGCGGACATGGCTAGCCTGCCGGTGCCGCCCCCTCTGCGGCGGCAGCCCAGCGTCGCCTGGTACAGCCAGGCCACTGCTGCTCTGGCCGAGCGGCCTTCGCTGTGCGATCGGCTGGTGGCGATGGCCACCCACATGGCCTTCTGGCATCAGCTGCGCGGCGAGGCCAGTGCGGCCGGGCTGTGTCTGGCGGCCGCGGAATCGACGCGCGGCGCGGCGGCGGATAGCACGCTGCTGCGCGTGCTGATCGAGCGCTCGGTCGACATGGCGCGCGGCAGCGCCAAGAGCCCAGCTGGGCCCGCGCTGGTCGCACCGGTGCCGCTGGGCGATCCGCTGCGCCGGCAGTACATCAAGTCGAAGTTCTTCGTCGAGGTCGAGGCACCGCAGGGGCGCGATCTGGCGCTGCTAGATCTGACCGAGGCGGCGCTCCTAGCGCTGGAGCACGCGCTGAGCCTGCTGCCCAGCGATGTCCGCCCGCGCGAAGACGAGCTACAGCAGATGGCCTATGCCCTGGCCGTGCTGTTCCGCGACTACATCCTGCTCAAGGAGCCACGCGAAGCGGCGGTGCTCAGCGAGCGGATGACCGCCGCGCTGACCGTCACCTGCCGACCGCATCGCGCCCCGGCCGAGCTCTTGGGCCGCACAGTGCTGTCGGCACTGGTGGCCTTTGTCGATGAGGTCTGCGGCAGCTGCAAGGTCGGCTGCCTGCACCGGCCGCGGGCCAAGGTCGGCGCGCACTTCTTCGCCACCACTCATCCGGCCGGCGAGCACCTGCTGCCCGCCGTGGCGCTGACCAAGGAGCGCCCCCCCCGTCGTCGCCGCGCGACCGGCACCGATGGCGCCAGCGTAGCCGAGCTACCCGACGAGCTACGCCGCGAGCGCTAGCCGCTACTTCTTCGGCAGGCTGTCGAGCTCTTGCCAGCGAGCGTACAGGCGCTCGACCTCGGCCCGGGCCGCGTCAAGCTGGGCGAGCAGTGCTGGCACCGTAGCCGAACGCTCGCGATATAGGTCAGGATCATTGACCTTTTCCTGCAGCGCCTGCACAGCGCTCTCGGCGGCAAGGATCTTCTCTTCGATGCCGGCAAGCTCAATGCTCTCGGCGTAGGTCAGCTTGCGCACGCCGCGGCCGGCCGGCTTGGTGGCAGCCGTCGCACTGACCGAAGGCGGCGGGGCTTTTTCGGCTTCCGCGCTCTCGCTGCGCTGCGCCGCCAGCCGATCTTGATAGTCGCTGTAGTTGCCTTCGTAAAAGGTCACGCGGCCGTCGCCGGAAAAAGCCAGGATGCCGGTCGCCACGTGATCGAGGAACCAGCGATCGTGCGAGACCACCAGCAGGCAGCCGGGAAACTCGCACAGCGCTTCCTCCAGCACGCCAAGCGTCAGCAGGTCGAGGTCATTGGTCGGCTCGTCGAGGATAAGCAGGTTGCCGCCCTGGCGCAGCAGCTTGGCCAGCTGGACGCGGTTGCGCTCGCCGCCCGACAGCGTGCCGACCTTGGCATCCACGAAGCGATCGTCAAACAGCAGCATGCGCAGGAAGGACCGCACATGCACCGGTCCGTCCTCCAGGAACACGCTGTCGCTGTCGCCGGCGACTTCTTGCAGCACGCTGCGCTGGTCATCCAGATCGGCGCGGCCCTGATCGAGAAAGGCGATGCGCGTGTTCAGGCCGCGGATGACCTCGCCGGCGTCGGGCGCTACCTCACCCAAGATCGTGCGCACCAGCGTCGTCTTGCCGGCGCCGTTGCCACCGATGATGCCGATGCGATCACCGGGCTTGAGGATGAGATCCAGCCCGGCAAACAGCGTCTTGCCCGACAGCGTCTTTTTCAGCCCGCGCAGCTCTAGGATCGTCTTGCCCAGGCGACCGCCGGTCGGCAGGCGCAGGATCAGGCGACGGTCGAAGGCCGGGCGATCTTCGTGCTTGGGCTTGTGCTCGACGGCTTCGTTGAAGCGATCGATGCGCGCCTTCTGCTTGGTGGTTCGGGCCGCTGGGCCACGACGAATCCAGTCGATCTCGCGGCGCACAAACATCGCCCGCTCGCGCTCGCGCTGCGCTTCGTTCTCTAGGCGCTCGGCCTGCTTCTCCAGGAAGCGACGATAGTTGCCCTCGTAGGCGTACAGCCGGCCGCGATCGAGCTCGAAGATGCGAGTGGCGACGCGATCGAGGAAGTAGCGATCGTGTGTTACCAGCACCAGCGCGCCGGGCTGACTGCGCAGGCGGGTCTCCAGCCACTCGACGGTGCGCGCATCCAGATGGTTGGTCGGCTCGTCGAGCAAGAGCAGCTCAGGGCGCGACAGCAGCGCCGCAGCCAGCGCCACCCGACGCCGCTCGCCAATCGACAGCGCGCCGATGCGGGCGGCAAGCGGCGGCAGCTCCAGCGCAGCGGCGATGCCACGGATCTCGTGCTCGACCTCCCAGCCTCCGAGCTGGGCGATGCGCTCGTGCAGCTCAGCCTGGCGGGCCAGGGCCTGATCGTGCGCCCGACCACTCAGTCCGGCGAGGCCGTGGCTCAGCGCTTCAAGCTCGGTGACCGCGGCGGTGTGCTTGCGCAGACCGCCCCGCAGCACCTCGCCGACCGTGGCCTCGGCCGGCAGGCGCGGCTCCTGCGGCACGTACTCCATGTCCAGGCCGCGGCGCCGCGTGATCAGCCCGGCGTCTGGCTCGGCCTCCCGGCGATCGCTGCCATCGGCGGTATCGGCGGCCGGCTGCGCCGAGCCGACCAGCAGCCGCATCAGCGTCGACTTACCCGAGCCATTGAGGCCAACCAGCGCGATGCGATCCTCGGCATGCACAGCGAACGACACGCCGCGCAGCACCTGATGCTCGCCAAAGCTCTTTTGCACCTCTTGCGCGGTGAGGATGGCGCTCAACGGCTAGCCCACCGCATGCTCGCTCGCAGGAGCACTCGCTCCCGTCGGGCTGGCTGGGGCTGCGGCATCGGTGCGACCGGCCTCGCGCATGGCACGATCGAGCACACCGTTGACAAAGCCAGGTGACTCGCTGGTGCTATAGCGACGGGCCAGCTCGATCGCCTGGTGCAGGATGACGCGGGCCGGCGTGTCGAGCGCATGCACCAGCTCGTAGCCGGCCAGGCGCAGCAGGTTGCGATCGACCCACGACATGCGCGACAGGCGCCAGTTGCGCGAGCAGCGGCCGAGCAGCGCGTCGAGCTCAGCCTGATGATCGCTGACCCCATGCACCAGCTCTTCGACGAAGCGGCGCAGCTCCAGCACCTGCGGCGACAGCGGCTGACTACGACTCGGGCGCGGCTTTTCGGCCCCGGCAGCTGCCGCCTCCTCGCTCTCGCCCTCGACGACCTCCTGGTCGCTGTCGAGCAGGTACTGGAAGTACAGGCCCAGCGCGTCGTCGGCAGAGAGCTCGGGCTGACGCTCAAGAAAACAGAGGATCTGCAGGGCGATCTCGCGCCCGCGTCGCCGGCTACTCATGCGAGCCTGCGCCCCCGGAGCGGCCGCTCGCCAGGCTGGCCCCCAGCTTGCGATACAGCGAGACCATCTCCAGCGCCGAGAGCGCCGCATCCGCCCCCTTGTTGCCAGCCTTGGTGCCGGCTCGCTCGACGGCTTGCTCGATGGTGTCGGTGGTTAGGACGCCGAAGATGACCGGCACGTTGCTGCTCATCGCCGTCTGGGCGATGCCCTTGGCGGCTTCCCCGGCGACGTAGTCAAAGTGCGGCGTCGAGCCGCGGATGACCGCGCCCAGGCAGATCACGGCGTCGAAGCGCCCGCTGTCGGCACAGCGCCGGGCCAGCGGCGGAATCTCGAAGGCGCCGGGACAGCGCAGCACGGTCACGCTCTGCGCCGTGCCGCCGGTGCGACGCAGCACATCGAGCGCGCCTTCGATCAGGCGCTCGACGATAAACGCGTTGAAGCGGCTGGCCACGATGGCGACACGGACACCACTGGCGCTAAGGTCGCCGCTAAGCTCGTGCACCGGCAGCGACTCCGGCGACTGGGCGGGTTTCTTGGGCATGGGGGACTCACCTGCTCTGGGAAGAATCTGGAAAAATACGGACGCCGCGCGGCTGGCTACGTTCGTCTACGGAATCTGCATGCCGCCCGAGACATTGATCGTCTGGCCGGTGATGTAGTCGGACAGCGGCGAGGCGAAGAACAGCACGGCGTTGGCGATGTCCTGCGGCCGGCCAAAGCGCCCCATCGGGATGCGCGACAGCGTCGCCTGGCGCTGCTCTTCCGGCACGCCGAGCACATCGCCGGGCTGCTTGGCCGCGGTCATGCGCGTCTCGGTAAAGCCGGGGGCGACGGCGTTGACGTTGACGCCGAAGCGGGCCCACTCCTGCGCGACGACGCGGGTGATGCCGACGTTGCCCATCTTGGCCGCGACGTAGTTCACCTGGCCGGGGTTGCCGCGGATGGCCGCCGTCGAGAAAAAGTTCACGATCTTGCGGTGGTAGCGGACCTGGCCTAGCTCTTCAAGCTCACGCTTGCCGACCTCGCGCAGATAGGGCGCGGCAGAGCGGATGCAGTTAAACGTGCCGGTCAGGTTGACGTCGATCACCAGATCCCACATCTCGTCGGTCATCTGGTGGCACATGCGATCGCGGCTGAGCCCGGCGTTGTTGACCAGGATGTCGAGCTTGCCGAAGTGCGCGACGGCGGCCCGCATCAGCTGATCGGTGTAGCTGGGATCGGTGATCGAGCCGATCGAGGAGGTGGCGGCGCTCGGCCGAATGGCGTTGCAGGCGGCGACCGCCTCCGCAGCGGGCTCGCCATCGACATCGTTGATGACCACACAGGCCCCGGCCTGAACCAGCGTCAGAGCGCAGGCCCGACCGATGCCGCGTCCAGCCCCCGTGACGACGGCCACGCGATCGGTCAGCAGGGAGGTCAGACCGGCGGCCAAACCAGAAGAAGCTGCAGCCATTTGCCCCGATTCCACAGACATGGCGCGCAATCTATCACAGCTTCCTTTCCTGGGGCGGCGTGCTTTAGACTGGCGCAATGAAGCCCGCTCTCGGAAACACGGACTCGCAGACAGGCCTTCTTCCCCGGTCGCAGCGTCGCCAAGCTTGGCTGCCGCGCTGGCTCCCCGGCCTGGCCCCGCTGGCCATCACGGCCCTGCCGGTCGTGGCGCAGGCGACCAAGGTCGCGGTGCACGTGCCGGCCATCGAGTCCGATCTCAAGATCTCGGAGGGACGTCGCGGCAAGTTCCACGAGACGCTGATCGCCGGCCTGTCCGGCGCCGGGGGCGACGTAACGGTACTGCGGGCCGACGAGGTGCGCAGCCGCTTGGCGGGCCGGGCGGAGCTGATTAACTGCCAGTTTGGCGCCTGCTTGGGCAAGGTGGCGAGTGCGCTGGAGGTCGATCGCCTGATCGTGCCGCGCATCGGGGTGCGCGATGCCGTCGGTGGGGCCGCATACAAGATCAGCATCGCGGTCTATGACCGGGCCGGCAATCCGCTGCCGATCAGCGGCAACGACAGCTGCGGCAGCGACGTCGAAGGCTGCGTGCTGGCCAAGGCGCTCGAAGCCATGCGGCGCTCGACGGCCGGCATCGCCGGTGAGGTTGGCAAGCCTTCGGCCAGCGAGCGCCCGGCGGTGGCCACGACGGGACCTATGACCAGCAGCCCGAGCGCCCCTCCCACCTCGACCAGCCCCTATGCGGCGACCGGCCCCGCGACGACCGGCCCCGCGACGACCAGCCCGACGACGACTAGCCCGACGACGACCAGCCCGACGACGACCGCAGCGACCTCGCTGCCCAGCGCCACCGAGCCAGGGTCGACAAGCCCAAGCAGCGACGGTCCGCAGACCCCCAGCCCCTATGCCAAGGTCTTTCACTATGGCTGGATGGTGGCGGCTGGCTCGACGGCGGTCTTCCTGGTCATGTCGATCCCGTTTTTGGCCTACTCCGGCCGCGATGGCCAGACGACCTGCGGTCCCGATGTCCCCGTGTCGCGCTGTCCGACGATCTACACCGGCAACCTGGGTGGCGGTCTTGGCCTCCTGCTCGGTGGTGCGCTGGTCAGCGCCGGCGTGTTCGGCGCGCTGTTCTATCTGGACCACAAGGAACACAAGCGCATGAAAGACGGCAAGTTCGTCTTCTTGCCGCCCAGCATTCTGGTAGGTACACAGGGAGTAGCGCTGTCCGGCACCCTCAGGTTTTAGCTCGCGCCTCCTGACACCGGTCACGCGCTGCGCGGCCCGCGCCTCCCCCAGCCCGGGTCGCCCGTGAACTGGGGCACCGATCGTGACAGGAGGTCTTCTGATGTCCGCAAGCACACTGGCGAAAACCGCCGCGGTTCTGTCCCTGCTGGGACTTGTGCACTGCACCTCCGGCAATCCCGCATTTCCCGAGGGCGGCATGTGCCAGCCGGGCGACCGTAGCTGCGGCCCGCCGCGCGACCGGCCGATCGCGGTGGTCTGTGGTCGCGACGCCAGCGATCGCATCGTCTCGATCGAAGAGCCGTGCCCGCTGGCCAGCCAGTGCGAGTCGGGGCGCTGTCTGCCCAGCGGTGGCCAGCCCGCCTGTCAGAAGCAGTCCGACTGCCCTTCCGGCCAGAGCTGTGTGCCGCTCGTCGCCGATGCCGGCGCCGGTCTGCTGGGGACCTTCTGCGTGCCCAGCCAGCCCGCCCCGGCCAGCATCCCGCCCGGCGGCAGCTGCGCCCGCGACAGCGACTGCACCACCTATCGCTGCCTGCAGGGCGCCAGCCGACGCTACTGCTTCTTCGCCTGCCAGAGCGACACGGACTGCGGCCTGCCGACCACCTGCCGCCCATCGAACATCACCATCACCGGAATTCAAGGTACAGTGCGCGCCTGCGGTAGCTAACCCGACAAAACTCAACCATCGCAGCGGGCGTCTGCGCGCACACGAGGCCGTGCCTTGCTACAGCTAAAAGAGAACCGAATGGCGGAACAGAAGTGTCGAGAGTGTGGTCACGGCAACGCAGCGGCGGCCCTGTTCTGCGATCGCTGTGGCCGGGCCCTGCGCGCCCAGGATCGCGATCCGCTGGTCGGCAAGACCATCGCCGAGCGCTATCACCTGCTTGAGTGCATCGGGGCCGGCTCGGCCGGTGTGCTGTACCGCGCCGAGCACGTCACGCTGCGCCGCCGCATCGCCTTGAAGCTCCTGCACAAGCACCTGGCGCAGAGCGATGACGCCGTCGAGCGCTTCCGCCGCGAGGCGACCACCGTCTGCGAGATCGACAACGAGCACATCCCGCAGGTCTTTGACTTCGGTCGCGGCGAGGACGGGCGGCTGTTCTTCGCCATGGAGTTCCTTGAAGGCGAGACGCTGGCCCAGGTGCTGGCCAAGGCCGATAAGGGGCAGCTGGCCATTGAGCGCGTTACGGACATCCTGGCCCAGATCGCCGACGGGCTGGTCGATGCCCACACGCTGGGCTATGTGCACCGCGACCTGCGCCCGCGCAGCATCTTTTTGACCAAGCGCCGCGGCCGCGCCGACTTCGTCAAGCTCCTCGACTTTGGCCTGGCCAAGCTGGTGCAGCCCGAGGTCGATGCCCAGCGCACCGCCATGGGCATGACCTATGGCGATCCGCGCCACATGGCGCCCGAGCAGGCCCGCGGCGAGGTCGTCGATCGCCGGGCCGATATCTATTCGCTCGGCGCACTCGGCTTCACCATGCTGACCGGAGAGCCGCCCTACGATGGCAGTGGCCCCTTCGAGATCCTCGGGCGCGTGCTCGATGCGCCGGTGCCTCGGCTGCGCGATCGTCGCCCCGACTGCCCGCCCTGGCTGGAGTCGGTGGTGCGGGTCGCGCTGCACAAGGCCGCCAGTGACCGTTTTCAGACGGTGACCCAGCTGCTCGATGCCCTGGAGCGCAAGCAGGTCCTGACCACGGCGCCGCCACTGCCGGGCGCTGTTCGTGTTGCTGTGCCCACCCCCGCTGCGGCCGGGGCAGGCAGCCTCGCCCGTCCCGCCGCCACGGAACTACAGCCGATGTCCCAGAGCAGCCGAGGCTCCAATTCGGAGCAGCGCCCCGATCCGCGCAGCGACCAGGCTCCCCAGTCCACGCTAGCCATGCCGACGGTGGCCCCGGCCCAGAGTCCAGCCGCCGCCCCGACGGCCGGACGAGCGACGCTGTCCTATCCGGCGGTAAAGCCAGTGCGGCCAGCCACCTTTGGCCTCGGCAGCCCGGCGACCAGCCCGGCCAAGCCAGCCGCCGCAGCAACCGCCAGCAGCGACGAGCTTCGCCTGCTCGCCGAGCGTGTCCCGGCGGCGGCCAGCCCCCCGGCCAGCGTCGCCAAGCCAGGCGGAGGAGCCGCCCCAGCCGTCGCCAGCAGCGCGGCCAAGCCGGCTCCGGTCGCCGCCAGCCCCAAGCCCGTCGCGGCCGGCCCCAAGCCCGTCGCGGCCAGCCCCAAGCCCGTCGCGGTCAGCCCCAAGCCCGTCGCGGTCAGCCCCAAGCCCGTCGCCGCGGCCGCCAAGCCAGCGGCGGCAGCGGCCAAGGCCGTGGTCATCAAGCCCAGCCTGCCATCGCGCGCCGATCCGACACCGCGCACCACCGCCGCCCGCATTGAGCAAGAGGCGGCCGGCTGGCTGGCCACCGCACAGACGTTTTTCGACGAGCCGACCAACGAAGAGGCTCTGCGCGGCATCAAGGAATCGGCGGAGGCGGAAGAGGCGGCCAACACCCTGCTCGGCACCACCTCGGGCATGGACACCGGCGAAGATGTCGCGGCTGATCCGGGCGACAACGACACGCTGCTGGCGCTGTCTGCTCCCCCGGCGCCGGCCAAGGCCGCGGCCAAGCCCAGCCCAGCGACGGTCCAGCCGGCCGCTGCCCCGACCCCGGTCGGCAGGAGCCCCAGCCAGCCAACGCCCGTCGCGGCTCCCAAAGCGGCCGTCGCCGAGTCCTCGGCCAAGGTCGCAGCCGCGGCGGCCCCGCTGGCAGCCGCACCGGCCAAGGCCAGCGGTCCCAGCGTCGCCAAGTCGCTGCCGGTCGCTGCCGCCGAGCCGGCCCGCCCAGCCCCCAGCACTGCGGCCAGCGCCGAGCGAACCTCGACCAGCCAGCCCGAAGGCAGCCAGCCCGCCAAGCCGGCCAGCACCGCCTGGCGCAGCGAGCCCGTCGCGGCCCGCGCCGCAGCCGCTGCGCCGGATGCCGATGCTGATGCCGAGCCCGACGCCGACGCCACGCTGCCGCATATCAAGTCGGAGGCCGACCGGCCAGCGCTCAGCCCGCCCGCCCCGACGACGGATGACACCATCCGCCATAGCAAGGTGGTGCTGGAGAGCCCGACCACGGCCCCGCTGGCCAAGGTGGCGAGCGAGCCAGCCGCCGACGGCGATGGCCAGGCCGAGTCCGAGTCCGGGCGCACCCCCGAGAGCGGTCCGCCAGCCGGTCTGCAGCAGTCCGAGACGGCATGGTTTGCCAAGCCGGCCGCTAGCGACGGCTTCGCCGAAGAGGAGAGCTACACCATCAGCCGCAAGAAGCCGCCGATCTGGCTATACGCCGGCGCGGCGGGGCTGGTGCTGGTGGGCGGGCTGGTCTTGCTCTCAGGCAGCAAGAAGCCGTCCGAGACGCCGACGCCAGCGCCGGTGGTCAGCAGCGCCGGCCCCAGCCCGACTGCGACCGGACCAGCCACCTCTGGCTCTGCTGAGCCCCGTGCTGAAGCCCCCAGCCCGACTGCGACCAGCCCCACCCCGGCCGGCTCTGCGCCTCCCAGCCCAGTCATCGTCGAGCCGCTGAAGCCGAGCAGCAAGCCGGGCGAGCCCGCGGCGACCAAGCCGAGCGAGCCGGCGCCATCTGTGGCGAAAGCCAGTGGCCCCGAGGCAGCACCGGCCCCAGGCAAGCCCGAGGTGGCGGCGGCTCCGGCCGCGACTGGCCGGCCAACGGTGGAAGCCCTGCCTGCCCCCGCTCCGACCGCCAAGCCCAGCGCCACCGAAGCGGCCAAGCCGGCGGGCCCGCCGGCGACTGCCGCGAAGTCCGCCGAGCCCAAGCTGGCGATGCTGAGCAAGCCAGCCGCCAAAGAAACCGCCAAGGAAGCAGGCCGCGAGCCGACGACTGCGCCGACCAAGCCAGCGGCCAAGCCGGCCAGCAAGCCCGAAACCGCCGCGGCAGCCCCGCCGGCCGCTGCAGCCGCCAAGCCGGCGGCCTCCGGCAAAGCCGACGAAGTGGCGGCGCTGATCAAGCTCGGCAAGCGCCGCCTCGACGATGGCGAGACCGACTCGGCGACTGGCATCTTTGCCCGCGCCGTCGAGCTAGATGGCAACAATGCCGAAGCGCTGGCCGGCCTGGGTGCCGCGCAGTACGAGCAGGGCGAATACGACAGCGCCGTGCGCAGCCTGCAGAAGGCCGCCCGCCTGGCGCCGCGCAAGACCGCGACGCAAGAGACCCTGGCCGACGCGCTGTTTAAGGCCAAGCGCTACAAGGAAGCCGCCGACACCTGCCGCAAGCTGCTCAAGAGCGACCCCGGCTCGGCCAAGGCTAAGCAGATCCTCGAGCGTGCCGAGAAGCAGCTAGGCGGAGCCCCGTAATCACGTCGCTGCCGGCCCAGTCCCCGCCCGGCTGAGGTCGCGCTCGACAGCACCGGCCGGTGCGCCTGGACGGGCGTCGCGCCTAGACGACGTTGTCGCAGTACGCGTGATAGTTGGCGGTTAGCTCTTCGCCGACCTCGATATCGCGGGCTGAGACGAACGTGTATTCGTGCAGGTCGTAGATCAGGTTGGGGTCCTTGTCGTTGTGGTTGACGTACCAGCCGGGCGTCAGGACGTTAAAGTTCGCCGGACAGCCGACCTTGTCGCCCAGCCACAAGCCGAACACATAGAGGCTGCGCTGGGCCGGCGGCAGCTTTTCGATCTCTGCCTTGGGGACCCAGATCAGCTCTGAGTCGTCGCCGGGGAAGACGTTGATGCCGCGCGGGATCGGCAGGATGGCAAAGACGCCGACGCCATGGATGGGCGAGGGGGCCAGCCGGACGTAGACGTTTTCGTGGGGGAGTCGCTTCACGGTCACAGTCGCTCCTTTTCGCACCGGGAGTCCGAAAGTACGGTCGGCTGCCGGCTCTGAGGTCGTCCATGGCGCGC
The DNA here is from genome assembly GCA_964628555.1 of uncultured Myxococcales bacterium. Classification (GTDB taxonomy): domain Bacteria; phylum Myxococcota_A; class Polyangia; order Palsa-1104; family JAEUJZ01; genus JAEUJZ01. The sequence continues at coordinate 21,962 of CAZVMD010000066.1, forward strand.
TCAGCCGGGCCAGCGCCCCGGCGGGGCAGGCCCGCGCGGTCGCCACATGCCACGGTGTCCTGGTTCGCGGAGGGATACCTTATTACAGACGGTGCGGCGAGGGAAGAGTGGCCTGGAGAGCCCTCACGGCCCGCCGCCGCGGGCTAGGAGCGTGTTGCTGTAATCAAGAAATGAACAAAAATAAATAAAATATTTATATTTTTTATTACATTTCAGCATGTTGCTTTGTAGTTATCGTTACGATTGGCAGCCCATGAAAGCGTTGCTAAGCCAATACAGCAACAAGCTCCTAGCGCTCCGCGACCAGGTCGGCGGCAGCTTCTGGGACCGCGGCGAGCGGCGGCGACCGCCGGTGCTGATGCAGACGCCAGCGGTACATAAGCAGGATCAGCAGCCCGGCACCGACCAGATTTAGCGCCATATCGGTGAGGTAAAGCCCCCCCAGCCCACGCCAGGCATAGGCCTTGGTGTCGAGTGCCAGCACGGCCATTTGCGCCAGGCTGACACAGGCATAAAAGACCGAATACTGCGTCGAGGCGAGCGCGCTGGCGCGGCTGATCAGCTCGAAGATCATGGCCGAGCAGGCGGCGAGCGCGATGCCCTGTACGGTGTAATAGACGGCTACACAGACAAGATAGCTGGAGGGGCCGACGGGCAGCCCAGCCAGACACAGACCACACGCCGCCATCAAGACCGCAGACAGGCTGTAGACAGCTGGCGAATAGAAGCGCAGACAGAGGACCCCACCGACATAGATGCCCAGCATGGCCAGCAGCCAGCCGGCAAAGCCATTTAGGCCGATGACCATCCATGCCGGGGCGCGGTAGTCGACGGCCAGCGCCGGCAGGAAGGCGTTTAGGGCCAAGGTGCCGGCCGGGCAGAGGCACAGGACAAGCCCCAGCCGGTTCTCCTTGTCGCGTAGGACCTGCCAGATCTCGCGATGCGCCAGGCCCAGGACGGCGCGCGGGCGACTGTCGTGCTCGGGCTCGGGGAGCAAGAGGGCGGCCAGGGCGGGCAGCAGGAACAAGCCGGCGAGCAGCGCCGACAGCGCGTAGAACCAGCGGCGCTCGGTGACGAACAGGAACACCGTCGCGGCAAAGGCACCGCCGGCCTGCGCACCCAGGTTCAGGAGGTTCGAGGCCTTGAGCCGACCCTCGCGGTCGAGCGTCATCGCCGCTAAGCCGCTATAGCAGCTATTGCCTAATCCATATAGAACTTGACCCAGGACGGTAGCTGCATAAAACCAGTAAATATGATTCATGCGTAGAAAGCTAACGGCCAGAATGCTGGATATCGCACATAAGGCACAAGTCACAACAATCCAGGTCCGCTGTCTTATAAACATATGAGTAATCGGATTGACAAATGGCTGAATAATATAAGGCAGGGTCGCGAGCGCGCTGAGCCAGCCGATCGACTCTACAGATAGCGCCGAGATGCGCATGAGGTAGGGCACCTCGGACAGAAAGAACGCGCCTTCCATGCCCAGGGCCAGGGCCACGATGAAATAGAGCAGCACCTGGCCCCGCGACAGGGACTGGCGAGGGAGGGCCAGGGGGTCGGCTGGGGGGGGCTGCACGTGGCTCCGCCTGTCGCCTTTGCCTTAGGCTGCGCCGTCGCTGGTCGGCAAGCAGCCCAGCTCGCCCAGCTGCGGCCGCAGGTCGGTTCCTTCGCCCAGCGCCAGGAGCTCGCGGAGGTAGACCGCCAGCTCGTCTTCCAGGTGCTCGTGCGGCAGCGGACCCGCGACCATCAGGCCAAACCAGCGCTCCGGGGTGAGCGCGGTACCGTCCTGCAGGACCAGGGCGCGCGGCGAGGCGGCCGCAAGCGCACAGCCCGGCCTCTTACCCGCGACCGGCTCGGCGACGGAATAGGGCATCGCAAAGGGCGAGCCGAAGGCCTGCGTGATCACGCTCCAGCCATCGCTGATGGCGGTGCGGCGAGCGTTCAGCTCGATCAGGTACGGTCGCCCAGTCGGGGTCACGACAAAGTCGACATTGACCGGGCCGCGGTAGCCCTCGCGCACAAGCTCGCGACCGACGGCCTCGGCAAGCTCCAGCGTGTCGCGAAACCAGGGCTGGCGCAGCCAGGCCGGCGAGAACGCGTAGCCACCGTAGTACTTGCCCCCGCTCAGGCGCTGACAGGCCGCGCCGCCCAGCACAATCTGGCCGTCGGGCTGCAGGAACAGATCGACGGTCGGCGAGACCGCACAAGGAATCAGCTGCTCGACGAGGTAGGGCGGATCGGTGAGGGTCTGCGTGTCGGCCAGCGGCGCCAGCAGCGCCGCCACGCTTTCGGCCGTCTGGGTGGCCGCGGTCTCGGCGAAGAACACGCCCGCCCCGCCGGCGCCGATCGCCGACTTCAGCGCCACCTGGGCGATCCCAGCCTGCTGTAGCTGCCGCATCACGCCCGGTAGCTCGGCGCGCGTGTGCGCGATCAGCGACTGGGGACGAAAGGGCCGCAGCGTCTCGCGCGCTGCGAACAGCATCGTGTGCGCATACGCTTTGTCGTTCCACAGCCGCGAGCGCGCCGACTGCCCGGGGCTGGTGCCCATAAGCTCAAAGCCGTGCTCAGCCAGCCAGGCCTCGACTCGGTCGGCGGGCGCCGATTCGACGTAGCGCGCTAGATGCACCGGACGATCTGGATCGAGCAGGGCCAGCAGGCGGGCTTGGGCAGCGGCATCGGCCAGCAGATCGGCGGACAGCGAGGTGCTGACCAGGGCGGGGACCACGACCTCCGGCAGGACCGGCAGGCCACCGAACCGCTGCACCCGCGCAAGCAGGCCCGGTGCATGCGGAGCGCAGCAGACAGCGACCTGCGGCTGCCCGTAGGGCGTCAGCCACAGGGCCGCTTTGCTGCTCAGGTGGATAAGCTCAGCCAGCGCTTCCGGATGCAGCTCGGCCACAGGCACGGGCAGCTTGAGATCGAAGGGATTGCCGAGGGTCACGACTTGCACGCGGCGCTCGGCTTGCGGCTCAACACGGCGGAAGGGTTCCATCGCTTGCTGGCCTAGAACAATAGTACAGGTCGTCTGGGCACTCCTGGTCTTTCACCGCCCGCCTCAGCCATCGCCCCAGACCGAGCGTCCTGGGCGCCCCGCCCGACAGCGAGCGCGCGCCGCGCAGCGACCCTGGGTATGCGCTCCGTCGCGACAGGTCTCCGAAAAAAAATGGATCCGTCCGGTAGACTTCGCCATGTTCAGTTCTTCAAACCAAATAGGAACCAAAGGTCACCCATGGGGACATTAAGACTAATGCGAGCGAAGCTGCACCAGGTGCGGGTCAGCGCGCGACAGCGAGACTACGTCGGCAGCATCTCCATCGATCTGGATCTGCTGGAGCAGGTGGGCATGCTGCCACTGGAAGAAGTCGACGTCGTCAACATCGACAATGGCGCGCGCTGGTCGACCTATGTTCTGCCGGCTGAGCGCGGCCGGCGCACCATCTGTCCCAATGGCGGCGGCGCCCTGCTCTGCGAGCCGGGGCACCGCTTGATCATCTTCAGCTACGAGAGCAAGTCGCATGACGAACTACAACAGCGCGGACATCGCGCCCGCATCTGCACTGCCAGCGCCAGCAACGAGTGCGTCTCGCTGTTCGAGCAGCTGCTGGAGCCCACGGCGGACGGACTGCGCTACCGCACGCAGGCCATCATCGGAGCACTGCCGGATCAGCCCGAGATGCAGATCGGCCCGCAAGCTCTGCGCTCGGGAGTCTGATCAGCGCATCCTCAGACTCCTTTGTCACCTCCCTCCAGATTCCTTTTTCCCTCCCTTTTTCTCGCGCCAAAGCCCGCCGCAGACGCCGCGGCGGCTGCCCTTCCATTCCCAGGACCGTAGGTCCCGGCGGGGCTGACAGGAGCGCCCGCAGCTAGCAGCCAGCGGCCCGGCTGGGCGCAGCCCCGCGTCGCGTGACTGGGGGACTGGAAAGCAGTTAACCGCAGAGGCACCCGCCGCAGATATAATCGCGGTTCGCGTCGCGTGGAGAATCCTATGGCGATTGAAGGTATGGAAGGACTGTCGGTGATCGATCTGCGCAAGCAAGTCGAGGCCGGCGGCAGGTTTGTGGTGTTTAGCTACACGATGTCGTTTCTGCTAGTCACGCTGCGCCGCTCCTCCGGCGTGGTCTACGTCGGACCGGGCGAGAGCGTGCACCTCAAGGGGCTGCCCTACACGCTGCTGTCGCTGGTGCTGGGCTGGTGGGGCATCCCCTGGGGCTTTATCTACACGCCGATGTCGCTTTATCACAACCTGCGCGGCGGCCAAGACGTCACCGCCGCCGTCCTGGCGGCTATCGAAAAGTAGCCAGCGCGCCGAAGCGGCCGCGGCCAGTCGCTCCCCTACGGCCAGCTGACCTTGAGGGCTTCGGCGGTCTGGGGGCCGCAGATGCCGTCGTCGCCGCCGGGGCCGAAGACGTCTTCTTGGAACTGCAGGAGGGCGCGGAGGCTGCGCGGGCCGAAGGCGCCGTCTAGCTCGCCCTCGTAGTAGCCCAGGTCTTTGAGCGCCGCTTGCACGCGCTGGGTGCGTGGGCCGGCCGAGCCGAAGCGGACGCGCTCGGCTCCGGGCTCGACGCCGACCAGGGCGACGCGCTCGATCTCAGAGCCACTGAGCAGGACGTAGCCATAGCGGGTCTGCGACAGCGGCCAGGCGCTCTCGTGAAAGGCTTTCCACGGGCCGGTGGCGGGCTGACCGTCGCGCGACTTGCACTTGGGGAAGCCGACCACCACCTGACAGCCGGCCGAGGAATAGTCGCTGTCGAGACCACCGCACCAGGCAGCGTGCAGGTTGTCGGCGGGGTTGGTGATCTCGACGCGATCGAGGGGGTCGTAGTCGAGATCGTCGGCGGTGCGACGCAGCGGCCGGCTGGCGGTCTGCTGCCAGGCCTCGTGGCCGGTGGGGCCAAAGCCCTTGTGGCGACCGCGACGATAGTCGTCCCAGAAGCCGGACATCAGCTGGTTGCAGCCGACGCCGTCGCGCTTGCGGGCTAGCTCGATGTACTTGCGGTGCGGCACCGTCGAGCCGGGGAAGGTCGCGAAGGTGCCGCGCGCCGGCCACCACTGGATCAGCGTGCAGCGCGGGTGCTGATAGTCGACGCGGTTGGCGTTGAGCCGCTGGCTGTCGCGGAACGCGTGATCGAACGGCGACAGCGGCAGGCAGCCGCGCACCCCGACGAAGACCAGGGCGTTCTTGTCGAGGGGAAACTCGTTGGCTTCGCACAGCGACAAGAGGTGGTCGGCTTTCAGCTCAAACATCGCGGGCTCCTCTCAAAAGCGTGGGCCATCGCCGGGCGCTCAGCGCTCGGGCGATGGGGCGGGGAAGCGGTGGACATCGCGGCGAAAAAACGGCCGCCACTCGGGAGTGGCCAGGCCCGACGGACGATCGAGGGCCGCCTCATCGAACCACGGCGACAGCGCGGCCTCGCCGAGGTTGCGCACGACGTGAACCTGCTGCGCCGGCATGTAGCTCTGAGCGATCAGCAGGAAGCGCTGGGCAGGCTGACCGGCCGCAGCGGCCCGCTCGGCGACGTCGAGGACCAGCACGGCATGGCCGGGATGGCCGCCCTGGATCAGCACATCGCCCGGCTGCACCGGCCCCTCGGCCCGCGGTAGCTCGGCCTGCAGCGAGGCACTGCCAGCCTCGGCAAAGACGCGGATCAGGTAGCGCATGAAGTCGGCTCGCGAGCGGCCGTGATAGGTCAGGGCACGCGGCTTGCCGGGGTCGGGATGAAAGGCGATAAGCTCAGGCCGCCCGAGGGCCAAGAGGTACTCGGCGCGCAGCCGCATCACCGCATCGGCGCACTGCTGCAGATCGCGCGGCGGAACATCCAAGGCCACCACCTGGGCATGCACATCCTGGCGCGCTTTCTTTTGGCCATCGAACAGCAGCACCGGCGCGCCCGCCGGCAGCAGCGGTAGCTGACGCAGCCAAGCGCCAAAGCTGCGCGGCGGCAGCGGCACCCGGGCGGCACCGGCCGGAGCTGCCACCCGGGCCAGCAGCGACGAGTCAGCGGCTCGCTCGGGCGCACCTGCAAACAGATACGGCAGCGCGGCAGGTGGGGTCGGCGCCGGCTGCGCGGCCACTGTCGCGGACAGCAGGCCGAGCAGAGACGGCAGCAGATAACCAGCCGAGCGCATGACTGCGCTAGATCTTATAGGAGTCGGCTCAGCGCCGGCATGGTCAGGTTGAAGCCGACGGTGAGCAAGAGCTCGTGCCGCAGCACATCGCGCACATGCAGCATCTGGTGTTCGAGGTTGAGGCTAAACAGCGTGCCGAGAAACATCGCACCGATGCCGTGCCGCATGCCCACCGCGGGGTTGAAGACGACCTCGCCCTCGGCCTGGCTGTTCTGCAGCCCCCCGACGACAAAGCGGGCAGAATAGGTGCCCAGAATGAACATCATATTGCCGTAGCCGACGCCCATGCCCAGCGACACTAGATGACCCTGGCGATGATCGTAGTCACCGGGAGGCGGCAGGCTGCCGGCCGGCGGATCAAAGCGCCGATACTCGTAGTTGAGCTCGGGACGCAGCCACAGCGTGCTGACGAAGAGCCGCTCCAGCGTGTTGCGCCCTGGCCAGCCGATCAGCGCCCCGCCCTGGACGTGCAGGGCCAGGCCCGGCGGTAGCTCCTGCGGCGACTGCGGCATCAGCGCGCCGATGACCAGCTGAGCAAGCGGAAAGATGTAGCGCGGGCTGGCCGCCGGCCGGGTATAGGGAGCAGGCTCAGCCGCCGAGGCCAAGCCAGCCGATGCCGGGCACAAAACGCCCAGCAGCAGCAGCGACAGAGCAGCGCGCGAAACCCAAGAACATAAGCGAAGCCGAGACACGGTCGGCATTTAAGCGGAAGGCGGCGGGCCTTGCAATGCAAGCCGGCAGCCCGGGATGTCCGCCCACTGGTCAGGCTGCCTGTCTAGCCGCTGCCGAACGCCGCCTCTCCTGAGCCTCCCCCTTCCCAGCTCGCTTGACTTCCCTGCCGACCCAAGCTACCGCTCGTCGGAGCGAGGGCGATTCCTGA
>CAZVMD010000067.1:0-2252 GCA_964628555.1 uncultured Myxococcales bacterium
CTGTACAACAACCACCTGCGCGGCGGCGAAGGGCACATGGAAGTCGGCAAGCTGGTCATGAACGTCAAGCACAAGAAGTCGACGATGACGCTGTCGGTCAAGCCGTTTGGCTGCATGCCCAGCTCGGGCGTGTCCGACGGTGTGCAGTCGTACGTGACCGAGAAGTGGCCGGGCGCGATCTTCCTGCCGATCGAGACCTCGGGCGATGGCGCGGTCAACGTCTATAGCCGCGTGCAGATGATGCTGTTTAAGGCCCGAGCCGCAGCCCGCGCCGAGTTCGAGGCGACCTGCAAAGAGTACGGCGTGACGCCCGCCGAGCTACGCCTGCACCTGGCCCAGAATCGTCACCTGCAGAGCCCGTTCTTCTGGCCGTCGCACCGCGTGACGACCACGGCCTCTGATCTGGTGCACGAAGTGGCGCCGCTTATGCGCGACCCGCTGCACAACGTCAAGTCGCTAGGTAAGAAGCTCGGCCAGAAGCTTGAGCAGACCGTGCTGGGGCTGTTCGGCAGCAAGTCGAGCCCGGCGCAGCCGCACGCCTAGCCGCGCCTAGCCGGATCCGCTCGCCCCCCGTCCTCCCGTCCTTCCTCCCTACTTCCCTGATTTCTGGCCCTGCCGCCGCGCTGTGACTCGAAACAGCGACGGGGGCGCCGAGCTGTCGACTGCGGCTGATCGGCTGGCAGGAACGCGCTACGCTAGGCGCTATGAAGACCCTACGCTGCGATCAGTGCGCCAGCACCGATCTGAGCCGGCTCGCCGATCGCGAGTATCGCTGCAATCACTGCAAGGCCCGCTTTCATCTGGCTGCCGAGACAGCTCCAGTCACCCCGCCGCGACCGAGTCCGCCGTCGGCAACGATGCCGCCGAGCAAGCCATCCAGCCCGCTGCGGACGGTGGCCTGGGTGGTGGTGTGCATCGCGCTCCTGGTGTTCGCCGCTTCATTGAAAGCCCAGCGTCAGGCTCGACTGCGCGAGCAGCGACGGCAGCAAGCCCTGCAGCGCGACATCGCGCGCAGCCTAGAGTCCCGCATGGGCAGCCTGCGCCTGAACACCAACGAGATCACCGGCGGCCGCCTCGCCGGCAGTGGGACGCGCCTGACCAGCGGGAGTACCGACGGCAACGCGACTCCCGGTACCGAGGCCAGCCAGCCGAGCGCCGAGCCATCGCCAAGCCGGCCCAGCGAATACGGCAGCGAAGCCGTAGTCGAAGAGAAGATCGTCAAAGCCGAGTTCGTCGATGCCGTGGCCTTGCCCGATCGCATCGGCAACATCTACTTCGTTGGCATCTATCGCAATACCGGCGAAGCGGCGATCGAGCGTCCGCGGGTCGAAGCGACGCTGTGGGACGGCAAGAAGGAAAAGCTCGCGGTGGGCTCGGGATATGGTGCCTGCAACAACCTGCTACCGGGTGAAGAGGTGCCGATCAAGATCCTGGTGCAGCATGCGCCGGCCTACGCCGCGGTCACGTATAAAGTCGCGCCGGAGCGCGTCCGCTTTGGCTCGATCGCCCGCCCCAAGCTGGTCATCGAAAAACCCAAGCTGGAGCCGGCCCCGTTTAGCGGCTATCGCCTGTCCGGTACGGTGCGCAACGGCGATGCCGCGGATGTTCGCTTTGTCCATATCGTGGCCCTGCTCCTTGGGGAAGACCGACGGATTGTCGGCATGCAGGATGGCTTTGCTGCGCAGCGCGAGCTACCGGCCGGCGATCACAGCCCGTTTCAGCTGCAGATCGCGCACACCAGCCGCCCGCCCAAGTCGTTCCGTCTATATCACTTCGCGTCCCCGGCCAAGCCCTGATGGGCTCGCATCGCGAGTCGGCCCTCCGTGCCGCTGGTTTCTGGTCAGGTCGCCGCTTTTCTTAGCGGCGATCTGGGCTTGGGGCGCGCGATGTCCGGCTGTTGACAGGCGAGCAAAAGCAGGGCTTGCTTTCCGCTATGCGAAACCGCTCGACGTTGCTCTTTGGCTCTGCGCTGATCTATCTGACTCTGGCTTGCAACAAGCCGGCCGAGACCTCCGCTCCGGTGCCGGCTCCGAGCGCGGCTCCGGCTCAGCCGGCAGTCGCTGCTGTGGCCCCAACCGTGGCAGGCGCCACCGCCCCCTTGGCCGCCCCGGCCGCCTCGGCCCCAGCGAGTCCCGGCACGGGCAAGTTTGGCGCTGCGCTGTCGGCGGGGGGAGAGGTCCTGGCGGCGACAGCGGTGATGGCCGACGCCGGCAAGTACAACGACAAGGACCTCAAGCTCACCGGCACGGTCA
>CAZVMD010000067.1:2352-12528 GCA_964628555.1 uncultured Myxococcales bacterium
ATGGCCGACGCCGGCAAGTACAACGACAAGGACCTCAAGCTCACCGGCACGGTCAGCGCGGCCTGCCAGAAGAAGGGCTGCTGGATGACCTTGGGCGGCGGTGAGCCTGGGGCGCAGACCATCCGCGTCACCTTCAAGGACTACGGCTTCTTTGTGCCCAAGGACTGCCTGGGCAAAAAAGCCGTCGTCGAAGGCCACTTCAAGGTCACGACGATGTCGGTCGCCGAGGCGCAGCACTACGCCGAAGACGCGGCCAAGGAAGGTGCGCCGGTCAAGAAGGTGACCGAGCCGCAGAAGACCTATGCCATGGTCGCCACCGGTGTCGAGCTGATGTAGCGCTGGCCGATGCGCGCTGGCCTGCTCGCTCTGTCTGCCCTGCTCGGTGTAGCCGCCGGCTGTACCGCAACGCCGGCCTGGGGAATCGACCACAGCGACGAGCAGAGCTGGTTTCTGGCGGCGACTGGGCTGGGTGATCAGCTGCTGATTGCCGGCGGGCAGCCAGGCGCCACCACTAGCCAAGCCGGTCGCGGCCGGCTGTTCCTGCGCAGCGCCAGTGCCGACTATCGCACGCTGGAGAGCCCGCAGCCCGGCATGCTGTGGTGGGTGCACGCTCCGTCGAGCCTAGGCGCGGCCTGGCTGTGTGGCGAGGGCGGCAGTGTGCTGCGCTATGAGCCCTCTGGGGGAGGGACGCTGACGCCGATCCGCACCCCCGGCCGCGCCACGCTCTACGGCATCTGGGCCTTTTCTGACGACGATGTCTGGGTCGTCGGCGGCGAGGCGGGTGGCAGTGGCGTCATCTGGCACGGCGGGCGCAGCGGCTTCGTCGTCGACAGCAGCGCCCCGGCCACTGCCACGCTCTACAAGCTCTGGGCGACCGACCCCGAGCACCTGTTTGCGGTTGGCCAGGATGGGACCCTGCTGCGTCGGACCCAGACGACCGCCGGTCTGGCTTGGCGGCGCGATTCCGCCCCGCTGCGCGATCGCCTGCTGACCGCCTGGGGAACGGCGCCAGATGCGGTCTACGCCGTCGGTGGACTGGGCAGCGCGCGGCTCCTGCACTTTGATGGCCAGAGCTGGCAGAGCGATCCGGCAGTCGCCGAGCTGAGCGGCCTTTCTGGCGTGTATCTCGACGACCAGCAGCTGCTTTTGGCTGGGCAGGCGGGACTTATCGCGGCGCGTGCGGCCACAGCGCCCCTGGGCAGCACCTTCACCGTAGCTGAGCCGCTGACCCCGCTCGACCTACACGCGGTGGTCTTGGCCCTAGGTGCGCGTTGGGCGGTAGGGGGCAACCTCTCACAGTATCCCGTGCAGCCGCCGCGCGGCGTCGTGCTGCGCCAAGCGCTGTGAGGGCTTCACCCTGTGGCCTTGGCGACAGGTGACGGCGATGCCGCGAGTCGGCTAGAGTACGCGCATGCTCCTCGCGGTCGACATCGGCAACAGCAACATCGTGTTTGGCGTCTTTGAAGGCGAGACCCTGCTGTTTCACTTCCGGGTCGAGACGCGGAAAGCGCGAACCGAGGACGAGTACGCGGCCCTGCTGTGCAGCCTGTTTCAGCTGCATGGCCTGACGTTTCAAGCCGGCGTCCCCGAGGCGCCAATCAGCGGCCCAGTTGCCCTGCACACCGACGACGCCAGCGGCCACGAGGGCGAGCGCAGCTCGGCGACAAGCGAGCTTGCGCCGGTGTCGCGTCGTCAGGGTGAGCGCGGCATCACGGCTGGCGTGCTGGCCACCGTGGTTCCGCCCGTGCTGCGCGCCTTTCAGACCCTGTTCGTGCGCTACCTGGGCATCGAGCCCGTCGTGGTTGGGCCGGGCACACGCACCGGTATGCCGGTGCTGTACGACAACCCGCGCGAGGTTGGCGCCGACCGCATCATCAATGCTGTTGCCGCCTACGAGCGCTATCGCAGCGGCTGCCTGGTCGTCGATTTTGGCACCGCGACGACCTTCGATGTCGTCACGCCCAAGGGCGAGTACCTCGGCGGCGCGATCGCGCCAGGAATTGGCATCAGCGCGGATGCGTTGTTCCATGCGGCGGCCAAGCTCCCGCGCGTCGATCTGGTCCGGCCGCGCAGCGTGATCGGCCGCAACACGGTGACGAGCATGCAGTCAGGACTGGTCTATGGCTATGTCGGCTTGGTCGACGGCATCGTTGAGCGCATGCGCAGCGAGGTCGACTTTCCGCTGCGCGTGATCGCCACCGGCGGCCTGGCCCCCCTGATTGCCCGCGACAGCCGCACCATCGAAGACACCGACGAGCTCTTAACCCTGACCGGCCTGCGCATCATCTTCGAGCGCGAGCGCCGCCGCAGCGTGCGAGGCTAAGCTGAGCAGCATGTCCGCCCCGGAAGCTTCACCTGTTCCTGCCTCGTTATCGCCTGGGTCGCCGCTGGGACCGGTGGCGCGCCTGGGCCGCGCGCTGTTCGCGCCGCGCCGCGCTGCCTGGGCCCTGGCCGCCGGCGAGCCTGGGGGAATCTCGGACATCCTGTGGCTGGTGCCGCTGCGCCTGCTGACTGGTGAGACGGCCCAGTTCGTGCGCGACGACTCGCGCTCGCTCTTGCTTGGGCTCTTGCAGGCGCTGTCGATCGACCTGCTCGGTATCTTTCTGGGCGGCGTGCTGATGTCGCTCTTGCTGGGGCGGCGCGAGGGGCGACTGCGCTCCGGCTTGACCGCCGATGTTACCGCGCATGGCTGGCTCGCCTGGCTGCTCGTGCAGACGCTTGCCGCACTGACCTGCACCATCTTCAAGTACACGCCCAGCCCCCAGCTCTTGCGCGGCATCTCGTACATGGCGCTGTCGGCCTGGGGCCTGCACTGGCTGATCAGCCTGCTGTCGCTGCGTGGGCTGTTGGCGCAGCTTGGCGGCGCGCCGGCGACCAGCGAGGACGAGCTTGCGGCCAAGGTGCAGGAGGCGCAGCGGTTTGCAGCCCGTCGCTCGTCGCTGTCCTTCGCCTGGGGCGGCGGGCTGTTCCTGGCTGCGCTGAGCCTGCTTGCGATCTATGACGGCACCTGGCTGCTGAGCAAGCGCAGCCAGAGCCCGCGGGCCGGCAAGCAGGCTCCGACCTTGGTCGTGCCGCAGCTAGAGGGCGGCGCTGACTTCGATCTTGCGGCGCAGGGTGGCCACCCAGTGCTCATCGACTTCTGGGCGACCTGGTGTGGTCCCTGCAAAGAGTCGCTGCCGATCGTCGATCGCGTCTACAAGCGCCTGCAGGGCGACGGGCTGCGCGCGATTGCCGTCGAGACCAGCGGCGATGTCATGGGGGCGCGGTCCTTCGCGCGGCGCTTCGGCCTGGGCCTGCCGATCGGTATCGACAATGGCGATGCTGCGGCGCACTTCCACGTCAGCTCGATCCCGCACCTGGTCTTGGTTGACCGCCATGGCCTGGTCCGTCGCGTCTTTCACGGCGTACACAGCGAGGGCGAGATCGAAGCCGCGGTCCGCGCCCTGCAGTAAGCAGGCGAGCCTGTGCCGAGCCTGGATCGGCTGCAGGCAGGGATTGGCAGCAAGCGCAGCTTGTCCTACCATGGACCACATGGACGCCACCCGCAAGCCGCGCGACCCCGAACTCGGAGCTTCCGCGGCGACCTCTTCCATGAGCAACGAGCGCCGCAGCCGGGATCGCCGACAGCAGGGCGCCGATCGCCGCGTCTCGCTGCGCCAGCCGCTCTCGGTCGCGGTGCGGCAAGAGGTCATGGCCCAGGCTGGTCACCCCGCCGAGCTACACCTCGCGCAGTCGGCCGATCTGGGGCTGGGGGGCATGCGACTGCTGCGGCGCTGCGATGCGCACGAGCCGCTGTTGCCGCAGCACACGCCGGTGCGCCTGGCCTTCCAGCTCCCCGACGATCGACAGCTTTTGGAGGTGGCGGGCGAGGTGGCGTTTGATCGCGCGGCGCAGGATGGCTCGACCTATCGTGCGACCGGGGTTCGTTTCGACGATCTGCCGGTGGCGGTTCGCGAGCGTCTGCGCATGTTTCTCAAAGACGGCTGAGGGTCCACCCGGCCTTAGATCGTTTCTGCAGCGGGCTCGTTGATAGCGGCTGTCATTCGCCAAAACCGCGTTAGCGCCGCGTAGGAGAGCCGCCATGCAGAGCCAGGACGAAGGATCGAGCGAGAACCGAGCTACGTCGCAGACCGAGCCCGCCTCGCCCAGCGAGGTACCGGCCGGGTCGCCCAGCCCAGCTGCCGCCCCCCCGGCCACCGAGACCGCCCCTGCGGCTTCGGCAGCGGGGTCCACGGCCACAAGCCCAGCGGCCAGCAGCCCAGCGGCGCCGCCCGAGACCCGCAAGCCTGAGGCGAGTCCAGCCTCCGCCCCGGCCTCCTCTGCGGCGGCAGCCAGCCCGTCGCGCTCGCGCCGGCCGCTGCTGACCTACGCCATCCTCGGTGGGGCCGGTGGACTGGCGCTGTGGGCTTCGCTGGTCTTGTTGCCGCGTCCACCCAGCGGCACGGCACCGCCGCCGCCGCCACCGCCCAAGCCGCCGCAGGTCCTGGCGCCGCTGCCGGCTGAGGCGCGACCGCAGGTGGATGTGGTGTTCGTGCTCGATACGACGGGCTCGATGAGCGCGCTGATCGATGGTGCCAAGCGCAAGATCTGGGAGATCGCGCGCTTCATCGCCCAGGGGCGTCCGGCCCCAGAGCTGCGGATTGGCTTGGTGGCCTATCGCGATGTCGGCGACGAGTACGTGACGCGATTTTTTGATCTGACCGACGATCTAGACGGTGTGTATCAGAACCTCTCGGCCTTCCACGCCGGCGGTGGCGGCGACACACCTGAGCATGTCGCCAAGGCGCTGCACGATGCGGTGTTCCGCACCAGCTGGTCGAGCAACAAGAACGCGCTCAAGCTGGTGTATCTGGTCGGCGATGCACCGCCGCATACCGACTACAACGACGGCTTCAATCACCGCGCCATTGCCGAGCAGGCGCGGGGGCGTGGCATCGTCATCAACACCGTGCGCTGCGGCAGCGACGAGAGCACGCGCTCGGCCTGGCTCGACATCGCTAACCGGGCTGGCGGCGAGTTCAGCAGCGTCGAGCAGAGCGGTGGCATGGTCGAGACCAGCACTCCCTTTGATGGCGAGCTGGCGCGCCTGAATCGGGCGCTGACCGAGACCGCGGTTCCCTATGGCACGGCCGAGAAGCGGGCCCGCGTGGTCAGCAAGGCCAAGCACAGCCTGGAGGCCCCGGCGGCGGCGCAGGCCGAGCGGGCGGGCTGGTTTGGTCTGCTCGGCTCGCGGGGACGCAACGCCGCGGTCAGCGAGGGCGATCTACTGGATGACGTGGCCAACAAGCGCGTCGATCTGAACCGCCTCGAAGGCAGCGAGCTCCCCGAAGATCTACAGGGCTTGCCGGCTGCCGAGCGCCAGGCGGCTCTCGACAAGAAGAACAGCGAGCGCAGCGCCATCCTCGGTCAGATCAACGATATGTCAGCCAAGCGCGATGCCTATCTGCGCAGCAAGGCCGCAGCCGCTCCCAGCAAGGGCTTCGATGGCAGCGTGCGCTCGACGGTCAAGAAGCAGGCCGAGTCAATCGGCCTCCGCTACTAGAGATGTGAGGGGGAGCGAGCGGCGGGGCGGCAGAGCGCCGCGGCGGGAGGGCCTACTCCCAGGTGCGCTTGATCTCGGGGATGGCCTCGCCGGCCGTGACCTTGAGCTTGATCTCTTCGCGCTTGCCCTTGGTGTCGTTGACCAACAGGATCTTGTGCGCGCCGGCGCTGATCGGGTAGTTGCGCAGCGGCGTCTGCTGCAGCTTCTTGCCGTCGACGTACACGATGGCCCAGGGGCGTACCAGGATGGTTAGGGTCGCCTTGCCCTTCTTGGCCGTGTCGGCCTTATCCTTCTTGCCCTTCTTCTTGCCGCCCTCGTCCTCGTCCTCTGCTTCGTCTTTCTTTTTGCCGTCCTTCTTGTCGGTCTTTTCGTCTTTCTTTTCGTCTTTCTTCTCGTCCTTCTTTTCGTCCTTCTTTTCGTCCGCGCCTGGCTTCTTGCCGTCGTCCTTGCCGGCGGTCGGCTTCTTGCCGTCGTCGTCCTCGTCCGGCTTGGAGACATCTGGCCGCTCGTCGAAGGTGCTGGGATCGATCACCTTCTGACGTGTGCCGGCCTTAAACAGCTTCACCTTGTACGGAGGCCGAGCGTCCTGCGTGAACGCCAAGGTCACCTCGTGCGGGTCGTAGCCAGGCAGGGCGATGCGGATGCGCGCGTTCTTGCCAATCTCGCCCTTTACCATGGTCGGCGTCTTTTCTTCGAGCACCACGCCATCGACCTGCACCTCGGCACCTGGGGGGTCCGAGACGACCTGGATGGCGCGCTTGGCGTTCAAAAAGCCAATCTTGCCGCCGCCGCTGCCGGTCTCTGGTGGCCAGATGCGGTTGGCAATCGCCGCGGTGATCAGCATCACCACGAGCGCCAGCACGGGACCGATCACCCACTTGCCCGTCGCCAGCACATTGCCACCCTGAGGCGCGGCGCTGAACACGGCGCTGGCCGGGCGCAGCTGCAGCTGACCAACGCGGCCGCCTGGAGAGGAGGGCGGACCATTGTTGTTGTTGTACATGGTTGCCGCCGCGCCGGCTGCCGGACCTCCGACGCCGGGAGGGGCTCCCCCGGGGCCGGCAATCAGCGTAGCCTGCCCACCCCCGATCGCCGGGACCGCGGGTGCGGTGGCCATCATGGTGCGCGCATCGGCGGGTGGTGGTGCTCCGGGCGGTGGTGGACTGGGTAGCGCGGGGGCCGACGCAATCATCGTGCGGGCACCCGCCCCGGCTGCTCCACCAGCGGGGGGAGGGCCGGCCGGTGGCGGTGCCCCTGCGGCACCCGGTGATGCCTGGTTGGCAAGCGCACTAGCTACCTCAGGAGGCATCTCGGTAGCGATCTGAGTCTTCTGTTCTGAACCTGCCATGGTGCTCCCTGGGGCCGGCGGGTTCGGCGCCGGCTCGCTCTCTGGACTTGCGGGTTGGGGTAAATGTCGGGTCGGTTGTGGCGGGGGCGGCGGTCGCGTTGGGCTCGACGGCTGACTGGTCGCCGATGGAGCTGTCGTCGGTACGGCGCTTGGCGCCTGGCTTGCCTGCTTGCCGGGATCAGAGCCCTTGGGCGGCGGCGGTGGTGGACCGGCTGGCGCTGGCGCCTTGGCTGGTGTCGCTGCGGTGACTGGCTGCGCAGTGGGCCGTTGCGTGGCAGCAGCAGCGGGCAGCGGGGCGGCTGGCTTTTCGATCGGCTTTTCGATCGGCTTTGGGGCTGCTCTCTCAGCCTGCACCTCACCGGTGTCACCCGCTGCCATGCCAGCGGCCAGAGCCGCCTTGGCCTGCAGAATCGGGTCAACGGTGAGCGCGGGCTTGCCGGGCGTAGCCAGCAGGGTCTGTAGGACCTGGGTCCAGTTGCGCGTCTCTTCTGGAAAGAGAGCGCGCATGTACTCGCCGAGGGCCTGCGCGTCGTAGTTGTACTGCGGCAGGGCGCACAGCGCGCGGACGACCTCGCCGGCTGACTGATAGCGCTGGCTGCGATTGGCAACCAGCATCTTCATGACGATCTTTTCGACCTCGTCGGGAATGTCTTGGCTGTACTGGCGCGGCGAGGGCACGATGCCGTCGCGGACCCGGCGAATGACGTCGTGCTCGTCGGGGCCGAAGAACAGGCGGTGCCGCGTCAAGAGCTCCCAGAACACGATGCCCATCGAGTAGATATCGGTGCGCCCGTCGAGCGGCTGACCGGTGATCTGCTCCGGGCTCATGTACGCGAGCTTGCCCTTGACCGTTCCGGTGGCCTGCGCCGAAGCCCGCTCTGCGACCTTGGCGATACCAAAGTCCGAGATCTTCACGTCGCCAGAGAAGCTGATCAGGATGTTGTGCGGCGAGACGTCGCGGTGAACGATCTCCAGCGGCTTGCCGTGATCGAGGCGAGTATGGGCGTAGTGCAGTCCTTTGAGCGCTTCTGCGATCAGATAGACCGAGAGTGAGAGCGGGAACCAGACACCGGCTTTCGCCGACGACTTTTCGGCCTGCCGCAGGTCGCGCCCCTCGATGAGCTCCATCGCCAGGTAGTAGCGATCGCCCTCTTTGTCGAAGTCGAAGATCTGCACGATGTTGGGGTGGTGCAGCTTCGCGACTAGGCGCGCCTCGTCGATGAACATGCGCACCGACTCTTCGTCGTTGGTGAACTTGGGCAGGATGCGCTTGATGACGAGGTCTTTGGTGAAGCCTTCCGAGCCGAGCGTCTTGGCGCGCCAGACCTCCGCCATACCACCGACGCCGATGCGCTCTAGCAGGTGGTACTTGCCGTAGCGCTCGGGCGCCACCGGCGCCGTCGTGTCGTAAAGCGAGGGGGTCGCCGAAAACGTGATCGGCTTGGCATCGGCCGCGCGCGCCTTGGCTGCTTTGATTGCGTTGGCGCTGGGAGCGACGCCCATGCCGGTGATCTTGGCTCCAGCCGGGGGCGGTGTTCGACTGCTCGGGGCTGGCGGCGGAGTCTTGGCGCTGGCCGGCGGGCCGCCGGGTGGGCGTGGCTGCGACTGCTGTGATGGGGCTTTGGCTTTGGCGGTGGACGCAGGACCCCCAGACGGCGCGGCTGTAGCAGACGCTCCGCTCGACGGCTCGCTGGGAGATGGGGGGTTCTTCGCCGCCACGATGACAATGATGACGCTCTGATAGCGTATCACATCTGCACCGGCTGCTGCCGCCGGCCAGGCCGCGCTTTCGCCTCGGGCCCTACGCAGGGTTCGCAGGGCAGGGGCGGCGGGCTTAGCGCGGGCGCTGGCGTCGGCTGCGCTCGCTTTCACTTCGGTCGCCTCCTCCGAGCGTGATCGCAGATAATGATCGTTTTAAGGGGGCGACGTTTCTTTCGCCCCCGCATCGATCAAAGCAGTGCATCGTCGACCTTGGCCCCTTGGGCGCTTGCGTCAGCGGGAAAGAGCGAAACATTTTGCGGCCAGCGAGAAGGTCAGCGCGGTAGCCCAGCATGTGGACGGTTGAAAAGAAGACAGAGCGGCTGGTCTTTATCGCCATCAGCTCGCCCTTTGGGCTGGAGGATGTCGCACCGTTTCAGGCGGCGATCGTCAAGCTCCTGACCGAGGTGCCTGGGCGCGTCGTGACCTGCATGGATCTACGCCAGAGCATCGTCTTGGCGCCCGAGGTCGCCGATGCGCTGGTGGCTTTGATGCGCCGCGACAATCCCCGCATTGAGCGCACGGCATTCCTGCTGAAAGACAACGCGGTGCTGAACATGCAGGTCGCGCGCATGATCCGCGAAGCGGGCAATCCCAGCCGTCGCACCTTCCACGATTCGCAGCAGCTGCTGACTTGGCTGCAGGAGAGCCTGGAAGCGAGCGAGGTCCAGACCTTGCGTCAGCTGCTGCAGGTCTAGGTCGGGACGGCTGTCGGTGCTAGCGCCTCGCGGAGCTCGGCTTGCGTGGCTGGATCGTCTTCGCGCGTTAGGGCCTCGCGCAAGGTCGCGCTGATGGTTAGCTCGACGCTGGGATGACGGCGGCCGATCTGCGACAGCGCCCAGACCACGTGCTGGCGGACCAGGGGCGGCTCTTTCTGCAGTGCGGTCAGCAGGGCGGGCACCTCGGCTGGCGTTCCGACATTGCCAAGCGCCACCGCGACGTTTCGCAGGAGCTGATTGCGGCCCAGCCGGCGCAGGGCCGTACGCCGCACAAAGCGTCGCACCTGCGCCTGGCCTAGCTGCAGGAGCTCCAGCAGGGCCGGGCGGCTCTGGGCCGGGCGCGGCCGCAGCTCGGGGTCGGCTCGGCTGGCCAGCGTCGGCGACGCATTCCAGGGGCAGACCTCTTGGCAGAGATCGCAGCCAAAGATCCAGGTGCCGATCGCCGGTCGCAGGGCGCGCGGAATAGCGCCGCTGTTTTCGATCGTCAGGTAGGAAATGCAGCGCCGGGCATCCAGCGTATGCGGGCCGACAAACGCTCCGGTCGGGCAGACATCGAGGCACTGCCGACAGCTACCGCACTTGCTGCTCGAAAGGCCGTGGGCGCTGCGCTCGGCCTGGGCGGTGCGGCCGGCCGTCGGCTCCGGCTCGCTGTGTGAGCTGTCTCGCACGCTGCTGCGGGGCGCGACCTCCAGCCCAACTAAGAGCTCGGCCAAGAGCGTAAAGCTGCCGAGCCCTGGAGTGATCAGCAGGGTGTTCTTACCGATGAAGCCCAGGCCCGCGCCTTCGCCCAGCGCTCGCTCAAGCAGCGG
>CAZVMD010000067.1:12628-28719 GCA_964628555.1 uncultured Myxococcales bacterium
TACAGGGCATGCGAGGGCACTTCCGCCAATTTTGCGCAGGCCAGCGCGGCGCCTTCGAACCCGCAAGCGCGCGCCTGGGCAAACAGCCACGCCGTAGCTTCCGCTGGGCTGGGCAGCGGTCGGGACAGCGGCGCGCCCTCTGGGCGGGGCTTCTGGCTAGGGCAAGGAGCGGACATCACTGATCATTTTTGCGACCGCGCAATCTAGGGCGATTCCGCGGCCGCTGTAACGATTCCTTTTGTCAGGCCACTCATCTATATTCACCTGCCGTGGCGGACACCCACGTTCTGGGCGCTGCTACGACAATCCACGGGCCAGCTAGGCCCCGAAAAAGGGAGAGACACATGAACAAGAAGGCGATGGTTGCTCTGGTTTCCGCTCTTTCGTTCGGCTCGATGACCACGGCGGCCCTGGCGGGTGAGGCCGCGAAGGCGGACAAGCCGGCCAAGGAAGACAAGGGCGCCAAGAAGGACGACAAGGGCGCCAAGAAGGACGACAAGAAGAAGGGTGGCGAGGGCGGCTGCAAGGGTGGCGAAGGCGGCTGCAAGCACTAGTCGCGAGCGGCTTCTGCCCTACGGGTAGAGCTCAGAGGGTCGCGGTCGTCGTCTCCTGGCCTCATGGCTGGGGCGGGGCCGCGGCCCTTTGTCGTTTTAGGACCTTGGGAACGGAGTCAGCATGGCTGCGCAAGTGCAGGGCATCGGCATCGGGCTGCGTCGCGATCTGGCGCAAGAAATGTCAGAGACCTCGCGCCGCCTCGACCTGATCGAGGTGATGCCCGAGAACTGGATCTGCTTCGGTGGCAAGCGGCGCCGGCAGCTTCTGCGCTGCTTGGAGCGCTTTCCCGCGGTGACACACAGCATCTCGCTCAACATCGGCGGGGTCGATCCCTTGGACAACCAGCTCCTCGACGGACTGGCTGGCTTTTGCGAGCAGCATGAGGTCGCCTTTTGGAGCGATCACGTCTGCTTCTCTTCCGTCCTGGGCAAGCCGACCTTTGATCTTTTGCCGCTGCCGTTTACGCGGCAGGTGATCGCGCATGCGGCGCCGCGCATCAAGCAAGCGCAGGCGCATGTCGGGCGGCCGCTGATCTTGGAAAACGCGACGTTTTACGCCCAGATGCCGCCGCCACCGGGCACCCCGCCGGCCGATGTTCTCGACGAGGCTAGCTTTATCTGCGAGCTGCTTGAGGCTGGTGACTGCGGCATGCTGCTGGACGTCAACAACGTCTACGTCAACAGCCGCAACCATGGCTTTGACCCCCGCACCTTCATCGACCGCATGCCGCTTTCACGCGTGCGGCAGATCCACTTGGCTGGCCACACCGATCTGGGCCACGTGATCATCGATACGCACATCGGGCCGATCATCGATCCGGTCTGGGATCTGTATGCCTATACGCTCAGACGGGCCGGGCGCTTGATTCCGACGATCATCGAATGGGATGCAGAGATTCCGCCCCTCGATCAGGTGATCGACGAGGCCGAGCGGGCGCGAGCGGTAGCTGAGCAGGCCCTGGCGCAGGCCGCGCCACCGGCCAGCCCACAGTCACAACCGCCAGCCAACGCGGAGGGGGCGCTATGAGCAGCCGCGGGATCGAACAGTTCTTCGCGCAGATCGGCCCCTATCTGCATGGGGCGGCCTCGTATGACGAGACGGTGCAGGCGCTGTTTGGCGACAGCGCGGCGGGCTCGGCGGCCATCCACGCTCGGCGCTTGGCCATCTACGGCCGCTTCTGTGGCCAGCAGCGCCGCGAAGCGCTGAAGGTCTTTGAGGCCTGCGAGGCCGCCATCAATCGCCACGGTCCACCCGATGGGAGCGGCGAGACGGCTTGGGAGTGCTGGGTCGAGCGCTACTTCGTCGCGCACCCCATGCATCACTTTGAGATCAACCAAAACGGCGAGTTTTTCCCTGAGTTTCTCGCTGCCGCGCTGCAGGAACAGCCGACCGCGCTGCCGCCGTTTATCGCCGAGCTAGCCGATTTTGAGTGGTGGGAGTGGCTGGTCAGCACCGCTCCCGATGGCGAAAGCGATCAGCCCGCCGATGCCGGACCGCTGCGGCTGGCGAGCACGGTGGATCTGCGCCCCTATCGCTATGACCTGATCGGCTGGCTCGACACCGAGCCTGAGGAGCGGGCGGCGGCTCCGGCTGCGGGCGAAAACATCGTCTTTTTCTTTCGCGATCGCGCGCTGCGTGGCCGCCGCGAGCCGGCGCAGCCGCTGGAGCTAGTCATCGTCAAAGCCATCTTGGAGGGCGTGCCCATCGATGCCGCGCTGGCTGCCCAGGTGGGCGTCGATGCCGCGCAGCTTTCCGAGACCCTGGCCGATCTGCACGCGGCCGGCATCGTGCTGGGCGCAGGACCTTAAGGACCGTGGAGGTGGCCAGGCCGCGCGGCTGGAGCGCGGTCCAAGCTGGGGTCGCCCACGAGCAGTTCCTGGCGGTTGATCTACGTGGCTACCCGCATCATAATCAGCCTCCATCATGGCTCAGCACATCTCTGGAAAGCGATCCTCTCTAGGGCCTCGGCTCGCGAAGCTTTACCTGATCTACTGCGTGCCTACGCTGGTCTTTCTGGCTGTGCTGTATATGCGGAATAAAGCTGCGGCTGATGCCTATGCGCAGGCCCCGCAGTGCGCGCCGGGAGTCACGGACTCGTCGAGCTGCCGCTTGATGACCGAGGCGGAGCTCCTCCAGATCAAGTGCCCTCTTAAGCGTCCTCTGGGATACCGTCCCGGTGAGCTCTGCCAGCTAGAGCTCCAGGTCGCCGGCGGGCGGGGCTTCCTCAGCTTCCTGCCGGAGTTGACTACCGGGCTGACGCCGGGGGCTCGCCTGCGCGTGGAGCTATTCCGCGGCGGACCCACCGGAGCTCAGCTCGGCGACCGGTTCGTACCGCAGTCCAACCCACCGCAGGGCGCCGCGCAGATTCTTCTGGGGGCGATGGCGGTGATCTTGGCGAGTGCGCTTTGGGCTGCCTTCTATCTGTGGAAGCAGAAAAAGCCAGCCGCGGAGCCGACGGCGAAGGCCTAGCTTTAAGCGGCGGACCAGGCCGTGGTCGGCATCGGCGACGGGCCCGTGCTTTCCGGTGGCCGCTGACTGGATGAACTTCGTATTCGCCGTCCCCCATGGCCGCGCCCCTGATCCGTCAAGAGCCGGGCTTCGCCGTGTGTCTTTTCAACCCAGCGCGGGTCGCCAACCGGGGGCCGCATCCCGACGCTGGGCTGGTGTTTGACGGTGGCTAGCTGTCGAGCGGCATGCTCGCGTGCGCAGCGGAAGAGGGTGCCCCATCCAGTGTGCGTCGCGGCTGCGTGCGCGGGGCGTGGTGCCATACAATGACGGCATGCTGTCGGTGGTCCGCCTCAAGCCAGCTGCACGGCTCCAGTGCGGCGGCTACGATCTGGACCGACTGGTCGTCGAGCTAGATGACGCAGAGCTGGACTTCCGATTCGAGCTTGGAATGGGGCTCGCCATCTACTGGGCGCTGCCGGCCGCTCCAGGGGATCGGCTGCGTTTGGTGATGGTCGATGGTGCGGCGTTTCACGTCGACGAGCCCGTCCTCGAAGCCGACCCCTTCGTGTTCGACTTGGCGCGCACATCATGGAGCGGTGAGCTGGGCCAACTCCATGACGGCTCGATCGTGGTCCGGGTATCGATCGAGGCGACGACGAGGCCTGCCGCGTATCACTGCGAGGTCGTCCGGCGTTCCCCCACGGGAGAGCTGCATGCCCAGCAGCTCGCGTGGCGTAGAGCGGATATGCCTCTTCAGCCAGATCGCAAGGCGGCAGGGGCTGCCAACACCACCGCACTGATCGATGGCCTCATCGCGGCCTATGTTCAGTGGGATGCACCCGATCGTGTCGCCGCACGAGAGGCGCGAGAGGACGCCAGCGCGCGCCGCACGGCCGAGATTTTCAGCCAGAGCTGGGCTGACGAAGCCGTACGTCTGGGGCTCTCCGTCGCGATGCAGAGGGCACTCGCCGAGGAGGTTCCCAAGGTCGCGGCATGGGATCGGATTGGGGCAGGGGTGTCGGTCGTTGCTGTGGCTCCTGGCCTCCCCGCGCAGCGTGTGGCGATTCAGCCATTTGCCGATAGTGCCCGGGCTGCGCTTGAAGCCTATGCCAGCGCCCAAGGGGCATGGCTGGGCGCCACGCACGGAGACAGCCATGTCGTGTGGGCGATCGATGCCACGCACTGTCAGATCTGGCATGAGGGGGAGCTGTGCTGTCTGGAGCGCGCCGGCAAATCACTTCTTCTGCCGCAAGATACCGTCGATAGCAGCGCCGTGAGGGCCGTGGTCTCGTTCAGCGATGACGGTCGCCGCAACCATCGCGGTCTTGCCCTGAAGCTCACTGATAACACGCTGCTCAAGGTGGTAGAGCACGCTGATGAACAGGAGGCGCCCAGGGCTTCAGTGCGCTCAGGCCAAACATGGGATGCTTGCCTGGGGCGCGAGCTGGCAAGAGCGCTCGCAGTGCCTTGGCTGGATGACCCGAGTCGCGACCTGGTGTTCCTCCCAGCTTCGTCGTTGTCGTCGCCCAGCGGTGGCTATTCATTCCCGGCAAACCCGTCGCTGCGTGATCTGATCGCAGCCTGTCGCGCTGCACCGGATGACGATGCGCCGCGCTTGGCCTATGCGCAGGCCATAGGCGGTGAACGGGGCGAGCTTGTCGTCCTCCAGTGTGAGCTTGCGCGGGGGGGCCTGTCGCACGACGAAGCGATGTGGCGTCGGCGCCGCGTGCGCGCGCTGCTCGACCGTCACGGTGCTGCCTGGTCTGGCCTCACTGGGATCGCCAGTGCGGTGCGGTTTGAGCGTGGCTTCGTCGACGCAGCCGAGATTGCCGCAGAGGTGTGGCTCGCTCGCTCCGGCGAAGTTCGCGAAGCGGCTCCGCTGCTCAGCGCACTGCGACCCAGCGGCAAGCATGGACACCGCGAGTCTGGAGATCGCGACAACCTGCTGGCCACCCTTGACCGTCTGTTGATGGACCCGGCGCTCTGGGCCCTGCAGGCTCTCGACTTTCGTGACTTCCGGGTCGAGGTGATCGATGACGATGGCCCGAACTTCTGGCAGTCGCTTGGCGACGAGGTCGCGTCGCGGCTGATCGAGACCGAGCGGCTGCCGGGGCTGCGCGGTCTTGCCATGGGTCCAGTAGAGCCAGCTACCTTGCTGGCGCTAGGCGCGGCCGATCTGCTGCGGCTAGAAGTGCTGCACATCTACTGCGAGCGCGCGGCGAGCGCGGAGTGGTCACAGCTCCTGTCACCGGCGAGGCTGCCGGGGCTGCGCGCACTGCACATCGACCTGACGCGCTACGCGGGCTTTGACTTTTTGGGCTGGCTCGATGCCCTGCCAGACACGCTGATCGAGCTCGGCTTTACGAGCCTCCCCAGCGCTCGCTTCACGAAGCTCTCCGAGCACCCTGTCGCCAAGCGGCTGGAGCGATTGAGTGTTCACGACGGAACGATGGCAAACACCCAGCGCTTCGCGAACTTTCCCCGGCTGCGCTCACTCGCGCTGGTGGGGGCCATCGGTGAGCTGGACGCTCATCTGACGGCATCGACGATGCCCGCGCTGCGCGAGCTGGCTTATTTCATGGGGAGCGCGGCGAACACCATCTCGCAGATCGCAGCCGTCGCTGATCGCTTCGCGGCGCAGCTTGAGCTTCTCGATCTTCGCCGCCTTGATCCCTACGGCAGGCTTGGGTCTAACGGGTCTGTAGCGAGTCAGCTGCGTCGCGCCACGCAGCGGATGACGGGCGTTGTCGTGCGGCAGGACGCGGCATGGTCCGCCTCGCTGCTGCACGTAGCGAGGCAGCGCGAGTCAGCATACTGGTCAGAGATCACGCTGTCGTCGGATGGCGTACCTACTCTGATCGCGACCCTGCATTAGCTATCTGCTGCCGCGACGGATGGTTTCTTGAGTCGTGCGGCAGCCCGGCGATGGAGAGCGAATTCCTACTGTGGAGTGGCAGGCTGCGACGGTGCGCCGGGACCATAGGCGGGGTCATTCTGCGGCCGCGGCTTAAGCGCACCCCCCACCGTCTGAGCGCCGCCGCGGACATCGCGTCCGACCCGCTCAAGCCAGTCGCTGCCTGGGCCCTCGACCACGGAGCGGACATCGTTGCCGACCCGATCGAGGGTGCTGGGCGGCGGTCGATGGCTGGTCGGCTGCATCACCTCGGGGCTGGGTCCGCGCGGGCTGGGTCCGGTCGGCAGGGGCTTGCGCGTCACCTCGGTGGCGACGGGCGCCTTCTCTAAAGGGGCAGGCGCGGGCGCGGCTTTGGGCGCGGCCTTGGGCGGTGCGGCAGGCGGCGGCGAGCTGGCGACGGCAGCTTCGGGACGATTGCTGCCACCGGTCAGGGTGAAGCACTGCACCACGTCCTCCGCCGTCGGGCGCTGGCTGCACCAGTCGATGGCATCGGGGCTGTACAGGCGACCTTGGGCCGCGTGCAGGCAGCGACTGGTCAGAGACGCCGTTCCGAGCCGGCCGCAGACCGCGACCACCTGCGGCATCAAGCTGTGACGGCCTGCCAGCTTTTGGCACTCGGCGGCGACGGCGGGATCGCTGAGCGTCTGGCACGGACTTGGCTGCGCTGGACGGGCTACCTGCGCCATCGCCGAGGGCAGTGCACCGGCAAGCAGAGGAAGCAGGACAAGACGAGGGAGCAGGCTGGGCATGGAGGACCTCTGAGCTCTGTACAGAACGGCTGGCCTGGCGATACTAGCGGGCCGCCTACACGAAGGAAATTTTGCCCATGCAGCTCACGCCAACTGTTCCTGCTCCCGCTTCGAGCCGTCCGTCGGTCTCTGCCGCGCCGCCAGGCCACCCCGAGGGCCTTGCGCCGTCGCCGCAGTCGCTGTCGTGCCGCGATCCGGCGACGCTCGAGTCGCTCGGCGAGGTGCCGGTCTATAGTCGAGCCGAGGTCGTGGCGACGGTCGAGCGGGCCCGCCGGGCCCAGGTCGCCTGGGGGCGGACCAGCCTGGCGCAGCGTCGGCAGGTGCTGCGGACCTTGCTCGACGAGATCGTGGCGCGGCAGGAGGACATCTGTCGCCTGGCCTCGCGCGACTCGGGCAAGACGCTGGTCGATGCGGCGATGGGCGAGGTCTTTCCGGTCTGCGAGAAGATCCGCTACCTGATCGCGCACGGCGAAGCCGATCTGCGCAGCGAGCCGCGCCCGTCGGGCCTGATGCTGCACAAGGCGGCGCGCGTCGAGTATCACCCGCTGGGGGTGATCGGCGTCATCTGTCCGTGGAACTTTCCCTTCCACAACATCTTCTGCCCTGTGGTGCCGGCCTTGTTTGCCGGCAATGCCGTGGTCGCCAAGGTGTCCGAGCTGGCCTCGTCCTCGGCGGCTAGCTACCAGGCGCTGATCGCCGATGTGCTGCGCCGCTGCGGCCACTCACCCGACCTGGTGCAGATCATCACCGGAGCGGGCGAGACCGGCAGCGCGCTGGTCACCTCGGGGGTCGAAAAGGTGTTCTTTACCGGCTCGCCCGAGAACGGTCGGCGAGTGATGTCGGCCGCCGCAAGCACCCTGACGCCGGTGGTGCTGGAGCTGGGCGGCAAGGACCCGATGATCATCTGCGACGACGCCGATCTGAATCAGGCGGTGGCGGCGGCGATGCTTGGCGTCTACACCGCGTGCGGCCAGATGTGCGTCGGGGCCGAGCGGCTCTACGTCTTTGACGGCATCTACGATCGCTTCGTCGAGGAGGTCTGCACCCGTGTCCGCGCGCTGCGGCAGGGGCCGCCGAGCCTAGAGCCCGCCGAGCGCGGTCGCTTTGATGTCGGTGCGACCACCATGCCGCGTCAGCTTGAGATCATCGAGCAGCAGCTGGCCGATGCGGTGCGGCGCGGCGCGCGCATCTTGGTCGGTGGGCGGCGCAACCCCAGCTGGCCAGGCCAGTTCTTCGAGCCGACGGTGCTGGTCGATGTCACGCCCGACATGGAGATCGTGCAGCGCGAGACCTTTGGGCCGGTGATGACCATCCAGCGCGTGCACAGCGAAGAGGAAGCGGTGCGCCTGGCCAATGCCACGGCCTATGGCCTTGGCTCCAGCGTATTTAGCAAGGATCTGCGTCGAGCCGAGCGCATCGCGGCCGGTATCTCGGCGGGCATGACGGTGATCAACGACTTCGGCATCGCCTACATGGTGCAGTCGGCGCCGTTTGGTGGGCTGCGCATCTCGGGCTTTGGCCAGATCAACGGCCGCGAGGGCCTGCGCGCCTGCTGTCACGTCAAGACGGTGGTCAGCGATCGGCTGCCGCTGCACGCTGGGGTGTCGCTGTATCCGGTGCGCTCTGCGACCTTTCCCCTGCTGACGAGTGCCGTGGCTCTGATCTATGGCCGGGGTGTTGCGACACGGGCCCGGGCCGTGGTCGACCTCGGCCGCAGCCTCCTCCGCCTGGGGCGGGCGGGCTGAAGCGCGGCGCGGCTCGTCGCTGCGATGCCTGACGATCGCTGGGCCGCTTGCCATTTGCTATACCGCTGCCGATGCGCAAGCTCCTCCTGTGTGAGAAGCCCAGCGTGGCGCGCGATCTGGCGCGGGCGCTAGGGGTACAGGCTCACGGAGCCGGACCCTACGAGAGCGACGCGTGGGTCATCACCTGGTGCATCGGTCACCTGATCGAGCTGGCCGAGCCCGCAAGCTACCAGCCGGCCTGGCGACGGTGGAGTGCTGCGTCGCTGCCGATGCTGCCAGCCGAGTTTCAGCTGCAGGCGATCAGCAAGACGGCAGCCCAGTGGCGCAAGGTGCGTGAGCTTCTGCGGCGCCGCGACTTCGCAGCGGTCATCAACGCTTGTGACGCCGGGCGCGAGGGCGAGCTGATCTTTCGCTTCTGCTACCAGCTGGCTGGATCGACGCTGCCCATCGAGCGGCTGTGGATTTCTTCGCTGACCGAGACGGCGATACAGCGCGGCATGGCCAGCCTGCGGCCCGGTCGAGCTTACGAGGCGCTGGCGGCGGCTGCCCGCTGTCGCGCCGAGGCTGACTGGCTGGTCGGGCTCAATGCCACGCGGGCCGTGACGCTGTGGCGCGGGGGCGGCACGCTGCTGTCGCTCGGTCGCGTGCAGACGCCGACGCTGAGCCTGCTGGTGCAGCGCGAAGACGAGATCCGTCGCTTTGTGCCGCAGCCGTACTTTGAAGTCGAGGCCACGCTGCGCTCGCCGGGCAAAAGTGGTGAGGCGGGAGCCAGCTTTGTCGCGCGCTTCCACTACGCCGGTCAGAGCCGACTGGCCCAGGCCGAGCTTGCCGACGCCCTCGTCGCGCGCGACAGCCGCGTGGCGCAGGCCGAGGTCGAAGAGATCGCGGAAAAGACAGTGCGCGAGCCGCCGCCGCTGCTGTTCGATCTCGGCGCGCTGCAGCGAACGAGCAATCGCCGCTTTGGCTACTCGGCGGAGCAGACGCTGAAGCTGGCGCAGTCGCTGTACGAAAAGCACAAGCTCATCACGTACCCGCGCACCGACAGCCGCTATCTCAGCAACGATCTTCAGGTGGGCCTGCCGCGCCTGTTTGCCGCACTGGCGCACAGCCCACTGTATGCGCCATTTGTGCGGCCGCTCCTCGACGACAAAGCGCCGCGGGTGGCCGGGCGGCGCATCTTCGCCGACCACAAGGTCAGCGATCATCACGCCATCATTCCCACCGCCATCGAGGTCACCGCGGCCCGCGTCGCCGCACTGAGCGAGGGCGAGCGGCGCATCTTTGATCTGATTGCCCGCCGCTTTATTGCCGCCTTTTACCCCGACGCGGAGTTTCGCGATACGCAGGTGCGGCTGCGCGTCGATCCTGCGGCGGCTGCGGCTGTGCGTCCCGCGCTTAGCTTGGTCGGTGCGACGCCAGCCAGAGATCGCAGCGAGCCGCTCGCCGTGCTGCCGCCCCCACCGGATCGCTATCAGGCGCGAGGGCGCGTGCGAATCGCCTCGGGCTGGCAAGAGGTGGCTGGCTTCGGCGATGGCCCAGCCCGGCGGGCCGACCCCGGCAAGGCCAAGCCTGCCCGTAAGGTCGAGGGCGTGCCGCCACCGGGCGAGCCGGACAGCGATACCGACCTTGACAGCGACGAGGACCGCGAGCAGGTCCTGCCAGTGCTGCAGGTGGGTCAGCGCTTGCCGGCAACGTTCCAACGACAGGACAAGCAGACCCGTCCACCACCGCGCTACAGCGAGGCGACGCTGCTCTCGGCCATGGAGGGCGCCGGCCAGAAGCTCGACGATGAGGCGCTGCGGCAGGCGATGCGCGACCACGGGCTGGGGACGCCGGCCACCCGCGCGGCGATCATTGAGACGCTGCTGGCGCGTGGCTACATCGCCCGCCGCGGCAAGCAGCTTGTACCGACGGAGCTGGGCAGCGAGCTGATTCACTCGCTGCCGGTGCCAGCCTTGGCCTCAGCCGAGCTGACCGGGCGCTGGGAGGCGCGCTTGTCGCAGATGGCGCGCGGCGAGCAGAGTGCGAAGAGCTTCATGCACGATATTCGCAGCTTCGTCGCTGAGCTGGTGGCGCGGGTGCAGGGTGCGCCGGTGCCCATCGCGCCGCTGCCAGCTGGCCTCCCGTCAGGTCGGGGGGCCACCCGCGACGCAGCGGAAGGCAGTGAGTCGAGCCAGCGCCGTCGGCGCACGCGCCAGAGTGCCACGTCGCAGGCCGGTGAGACCGCGCCGCGGGGCCGGGCTCGCAGCCGCCGCAGCAGCGATTCTCCGGTGGGGTCGCGCAAGGCGCGCCGTGCGGCGATAGGCGATGGAGCCAGTCGGCGTGAGCCGCGTCGCCAAGCGAGCTCTCGTCGCTCTCGTCGCCCAGCCCAGGCGGGGCTGGCTGGTCCGCCGAGTCTGCCCGTCCCGCTTTCAGATGAGTCACGGGCGAGACCAGCTCCTGGCAGCGGGAGTATTGGTCGATCCTCTGTCGCGGTGAGCCCTGTCGCGCTGGGCAGCACCAGTCCTGGTTCGCCGGTGACGCCGCCCCTGCCGTGTCCGCGCTGTCGGGAGGGGATGCTGCTCTGGGGCAAGCGCGGCTGGGGCTGCAGCCAGTTTCACAGCTGTCCCTTGGTGCTGCCGTTTGTCATCGCCGAGCAGCGCTTGACCCTGGCCGATCTGCGGCTGCTCTGCAGTGGGCAGCCGCTGTACCTGGCCAGCCCCGGCAAGACCTTGGTAATTCGCCTGCTTCCCGGGCGCAGCGAGGCCCCATTTCTCGTCACTGTCTGACCACTGAAATTGTTTTACAGTGATTAGATGCGCCCTTATTTGCGAGCGATCCCCTTAGCCTGTCTGTCTCTGTTTGTCAGTGCCTGTGCCGCCGAGCCGGAGGAGCTTTGGCTGGCCCATCGGCAGTACCCGCTGGTCGGCAAGGATGGTGCCCAGAGCATCTCCGTCCTCAACCAGGCAGTGAACAGTTACGGTGTGCTGAGCGCCAATGCCGGTAAGGGAGCGACGAGCATCCAGTTGACTTCGGCCGGCAGCCTGGGCGTGGTGCAGCCTGGGGATCTGCTGATGCTGATTCAGATGCAGGGCGCGACCATCGATACGATCGACAACGAGACGTACGGCACGATCATCGATCTTAACGGCGCTGGCCTGTATGAGCTGATCGGCGTGACGGGAGTGAACTTCGGCAATAACACCATCACTCTCGACGACAGCTGTGGCGGTCTGCGCAACAATTATCTGGCGGCTGGGCACACCCAGGTCATTCGTGTGCCGCAGTACACCACGCTCGCGGTGCCGACCAATACCTCGATCTCGGCTCCGGCCTGGGATGGCAACACCGGCGGCGTGGTCGCGATCTTTGCCCAGGGCGGCATCACGTTCGCCGGGACCGGCAAGATTGATGTCGCAGGCAAGGGGTTCCGCGGGGGCGGCATCGATGCCACAAGCGGCACCGGCCTCGGTAGCTCGGTCTTTCGCTCGGCCAATACCGTCGATGGGGCGGAAAAGGGCGAGGGCGTCGCTGGCTATCAAAGCGCTCTGGTCAATGGGTTTTACGGCCGCGGTGCTCCAGCAAACGGGGGCGGCGGTGGGAACTACGCTCGGGCCGGCGGCGGGGGCGGCGGCAATGGCGACAGCGCGGTGGCGTGGAACGGGCACGGCGTGATGGACAACAACGCCACCGGCGCGGCGGCTTGGACGCTGGATCCTGGCTACACCGCCAACGGCAATCAGGTCACAAGCTCAGCGGGCGGAGGGCGGGGCGGCTATAGCTCGGCGGCCACCGACCAGGTGGCGACCACCACGGCGCCGGGAGCGGCGGCCTGGGCCGGCGATCTGCGACGAGAGGCGGGCGGCCGCGGCGGGCGACCGCTGAGCAATGATCCGATCCGCCAGCTCTTTATGGGCGGCGGCGGCGGCGGTGGCGAAGGCGTTGCGACCAACAGCTCACGCGGCGGAGCCGGCGGGGGCATTGTCCTTTTGTTCAGCCGCGACTTGACCGGCAATGTGCGCATTGTCGCCGACGGTGCGGCGGGCCAAGCCTCGGCAAGCAACGAAGGCGGGGGCGGGGGTGGGGCGGGCGGCACCATTGTCGTGGCCACCCAGCGCAACCAGAGCGGGGTGACCACGCAGGCCCTGGGCGGGGCGGGCGGCAACAACGTTGCGACGTTGACCAACAGCCAGGGGGCAGGCGGTGGCGGCGGCGGTGGCTATATCGCCGTCACTGGCACCACGGCCACCCGCGCGGCGCAGGGCGGCAGCTCGGGCTCCAGCAATGGCTCGGCGGTGTCGGAGTTTCCAGTCAACGGCGCGACGCGTGGAGCGAATGGCCAGCCGGACAATGACGCCAATCCCGGTCCTGGCAAGCAGTATCCCGTCTGCATCCCCACCGACGTGACCGTGACGACGACAGCTGGCCAGAGCATCACCGTTCCTGGGGGCTCGGCGCGCTTTACGGCCAGCATCAAGAACCTCGGGCCGCTGGCCATGACCGACGTGCGGCTGATCGAGCAGCAGCCCCTTGTGTTGACCAGCGTGACCTGGACCTGCACCGGCAATGGCGGCGCGGTCTGCGCTTCCCCCACCGGTAGCGGCAACCTCCCCTCGGTCATCGATTTGCCCGTCGGAGGAGAGCTGGTCTACGTCATGAACGGCCTGGTGTCGAGCACCATGCCGGGTGGCCAGATGACCTATTCGCTGACCGCGGCGCTACCCACCGGCTACTACGATCTGATGCTCAGCAACAACTTCAGCTCCGCCAGTAGCAACGTCGTTGCCGGCAGCCTGATTGACCTCAATATCGCAGTGCGCACCGAGCCGATCGAGCCGGCGGTGGGCGAAAATGTCACCTATGTCTTTACGGTCAACAACCTGGGTCCGGCATCGACCAGCGCCGCCAGCCTATCGTTCACGCTGCCGATGGGGGCGGCCCTGCGCGGCGTCCTGTTTGCTGACAGCTGGAACTGCAACATCATGAACCAGACGGTCACCTGCCTGCGGCAGAGCGCGCTTGGTCGCAGCCAGAGCTCAGAGCTGCGGCTGCTGGTAACGCCACCCGTCGATGCCACCGGGCTGCGCATCGTCGCTACGGTCAGCGCCACGGACAATAGTGAGTCAAAGCCCGCCGACAACACTGTCGTCTGGGACATCCCGATCGGCGCCTCGCGTGTCTACGCCGCAGGGGGCGGGCTGGGCTGCTCGCTTGCGGCACCCGGCTCGCTGTCAGCCGATAAGCCGCTGCGCGGGGCTCTCGCTGGAGTTCTCTTGGCCCTGACTTGTACGCTGTACGCCCTAGCGCGGCGACGTCGCTCTCGCGTCGGCCTGGGGCAGGAGCAGTAGGCGCGTGCGAGCCGTAGAGCCCATGCCCAAGTCGCCGGCCCCAGCCCCTTCCCTCTGCTGTCCTCGCTCCGCGGGGCGGGCGGGCTTGCCGCCATCGCGCGGGCACCGTCTGCGCCGCAGGGGGCTGATGCTTGTGGCTCTGCTGGGCTGCCTGTTCGCGCAGCTCGAAGCCGGCGCGCAGAACACCGGCTTTCAGCTAAACCGCTACGAGCCAACCACCGTCGGTGAGTGGTCGTTCATGGTCGACCACCCCTGGTATTCCTCGACGCGCTATTTTGCAGCCGGGCTGTCCCTGAACTACGCCCACAACGCCCTGGTGCTCGGACGGCTCAGCTCGAAAGGGAGCTTCTCGCCGATCGACCCCATCATCTCGCACCAGCTGCTTGGG
The DNA here is from genome assembly GCA_964628555.1 of uncultured Myxococcales bacterium. Classification (GTDB taxonomy): domain Bacteria; phylum Myxococcota_A; class Polyangia; order Palsa-1104; family JAEUJZ01; genus JAEUJZ01. The sequence continues at coordinate 26,755 of CAZVMD010000067.1, forward strand.
CACTTTGAAGCGGCGGGCTCCTTCCTCGATCGCATCAACCTGTCGTTCATGCTGCCAGTGACCTTTCTTGAGCGCGGCCAAGAGCTGGCTGGCATCACGCCTCTGCCCGGGGCTGGCGTCGGTGATCCGCGGTTTTCCGGCATGGTTCGCCTAGTCGGGCACGCCGATCGGACGCCGTTTTCGCTGCACCTGTCGGCCACGGTGTGGATTCCGCTGCGGCAGTTCAACAGCTCGCTGGCTCCCCAGCTTAGCGAACAGACGGTGCGCTTCTCGCCCAAGCTCATCGCTGGTGGCCTGTATCGCAAGCTGCGCTGGTCGGCCACGGCGAGCTTCCTTTATCGCGCCGAAGCGCTCTTGGGGCAGACCGTCACCATCGGACCCGAAGTGCAGCTTGGGCTCAGCGGTAGCTACGCCGATCTCCATCACCGCTTCGCCGTTGGTCCCGAGCTCTTGCTGAGCACCGTCGTCACCGGGGGCAACGCCTTCGGGCGAGACTTCACCAGCCTAGAGACACTGGTGGCCGGCCACTACAACGCGCTGCATCAGGTGCAGTTTGGCGCAGCGCTTGGCCTGGGCATTCTGCGCCAGCCTGGGACGCCCGATGTGCGCTTCCTGTTGCGCGTGGCTTATGCGCCAATCCGTCGCCCACCCGACGCCGATCTAGACAAAGATGGCATTCCGGATCGCGACGATGCCTGTCCGCAAGAGAAGGGAATCTCGGATCCCGATCGCAACCGCAACGGCTGCCCGCGGCCTTCCGATGTCGACAACGACGGCGTATCCGATGCGCAGGATCTCTGTCCGCGTGAGCCGCGTGGTCTACACCCCGATCCCAAGCGCGTCGGCTGTCCGCTCGGTGATCAGGATCACGATGGCATTCTTGATATTGAAGACGCGTGTCCCAAGCAGCCGCCCGGCGACAAGCCCGATCCCAGTCGCAAGGGCTGCCCCATGCCCGACCGCGACAATGATGGGGTGATCGACAAAGAGGATGCCTGCCCCGAGCAAGCGGCCGGCGATAAGCCGGATCCCAAGCGGGTGGGCTGTCCGCTGGCGCCGCCCAAAGAGCAGGGCGTGGATGAAGAGCTTCTGCGCGGCCTGCGGCCGATCTTTTTTGCCCGTCGCAGCAGCAAGCTAGATGGCAAGGCCGAAGAGGGACTGCAGGCTCTGGCCGAGCAGCTGCGCAAGCACCCGGAGCGGAAGAAGATCCTGATCCGCGGTCACTCCGATCGCGAGGGCAGCGACGCTGACAATGATCGGCTCTCGCGTGAGCGGGCGGAAGCAGTGCGCGCCTGGCTAATCAAAAATGGCATCGCCGCCGATCGGCTAGAGACCCGTGGCTTGGGTCGCAGCACGCCGCTGCCGCCAGAGGAAGGCAAGGAGGCCCAGCCTGAGAGCCGCGCTGCGCAAGCACGCAACCGGCGGGCCGATATCCGCCCCAGCGATCCCACGCTGTCCGAAGCCGATCTGCACCGCCTGGAGGCGCTGGAGCGCTCGTCGCAGCCGGCGGTGGAAGAAGAGCCCGTCGAGCGGCCGCGCCGTCGCGGCAAGCGCTCGCGCTTGGACTTGCTGCTGGATGAGGTCGAGCAGCAGCAGCGCGGGGGCGACTCTGCTCCGCCGGCGGCGCCAGCCAATCCCTAGCCCGCCCAGACTGAGGCAGGGTTCCCCGCTGCGGGTCAGCCTGCTACGGTCAGTTGTCCCCTGCGAGCAGGCCCCTCTCGCTGCGCTGGTGGCGCCGCGGTGCCTGCGCTGGCCTTGTGCCGCACCTTGGTCCCACGGGCCTGGCTTGGGGTTGCCGGCGGTGGTGACTTCTCGGGCGCAAAATATGACGTGGCTACGGGGCCTTAGCAGCTACGCGTCGATCAAACAGAGCTTGGCGGTCAGAGGGTCGGTATAGTATTTGCCAGATCACGCAGAGCACAGGAGACCTGCCCAACATGGCCCGCGATCCGTTTGCCCCAGTTA
>CAZVMD010000068.1:0-26538 GCA_964628555.1 uncultured Myxococcales bacterium
AGCAGCGCCATGCGCGCCACGTTGCGATTGTCTTCGCCCGCCTGGTTGGCGCAGCCGGCGATCACATCGTCGATCTGCGTCGGGTCGATGCCAGTCTTGGCCACCAGCGCCGCGATCACCTGCGCCAGCAAGTCATCCGGCCGAACATCCTTGAGCGCGCCGCGATACCGCCCGATCGGGCTGCGCACCGCCGCGAGCACCCATGCTTCCTGCAGAGAAGTCGTCGCCATGGCCTGGCACTTTAGCCGATGCCCACCGCCGCTCGCAGCGGAATCGCCGTCGCCACGCTTTGCAGCCAAGCCGCCCCCCGCCCTGCGATATGATCGACGCTTCGCTGCCCAGGAGATCGTCCATGCTGCGTCTGCTCCCCTGCCCCGCTCCGTCGCTCGCTGCCCGCTATGTCAGCTGGCCGCGGCTCGTCGCGCTGCTCTGCCTTTTGACCTTCGGCTGGCCGCAGACGGCGGCAGCGTTCTGCGGCTTCTTCGTCTCAGGTGCGGACGCCAAGCTGTACAACAACGCCTCGCAGGTGGTGCTGCTGCGAAAGGGCACCCACACCGAGATGTCGATGTCCAACAACTACCAAGGTCCGCCCGAGGACTTTGCGATGGTGGTGCCGGTGCCGGTCGTCCTCAAGAAAGAGCAGGTCAAGACGCTGCCGCCCAACGTCTTTGCCCGCATCGACGCGCTGTCGGCGCCGCGCCTCGTCGAGTACTGGGAACAGGATCCCTGCCAGGTGCTACGCCACCGCGGCATGAAGAAGGGTGCCCGTCGTAGCGCCGACATGGAAGAGGGCGGAGACGAAGAAAAGTCCAAGCGGCGCCACGGCGTCAAGATCGAGGCCAAGTTCGAGGTCGGCGAGTATCAGATCGTCATCCTATCGGCCCGGGACTCGACGGGACTTGACACCTGGCTGCGCGAGAACCGCTACAAGATCCCGGCCGGCGCCGCTGCGGCCCTGGCCCCCTATGTCCGCGACCAGATGAAGTTCTTCGTCGCCAAGGTCGATATCAAGAAGGTCAAGCGAGACAGCCATGGCTTCGTCGTCCTGTCGCCGCTCCGCTTTGGCTTCGATGCGCAGGAGCTTCGGCTGCCGGTGCGCCTGGGCCTGCTCAACGCCAATGGCAAGCAGGACCTGCTCATCTACATCCTGCATCCCGAGAAGCGCTTCGAGGTTGCCAACTACCCCAACGTCTTTATCCCCACCAACATCGAGGTGGCCGACGAGGTCCGCAAGCAGTTCGGCAGCTTCTATGCCGACCTGTTCGACGAGACGCTGCGCCGCAACAACCACAGAGCGATCGTCACCGAGTACGCCTGGCAGGCCTCCAGCTGCGATCCCTGCCCGCTGCCACCGCTCAACCCGCTTGACGTCTACATGTTCGGCGATGACGCGATGGGCGGGCGGCTGCAGAGCATGGACGGCGACGAGGAAGGCGGCTACTACGGCGAGCCGGTGCCCTATGTGCTGACGCGGCTGCACACCCGCTACGACAAGAACACGCTGTCGGACGACCTGATCTTCCGCGAGGCCAAGCCGGTGGTCGGCGGACGCGCCAACTGGGGCGGTGGACTCGGCGATCACGGGGCGCAGATTCAAGAGAGCGGCGAGAACAACTTCCAGGGTCGCTACATCATCCGCCACTACTGGCAGGGGCCGGTGGCCTGCGAGTCGCCGCACTATGGTCGCTGGGGCGGTCCGCCGCGCGGCGAGATGAGCGCGCTGCGCAAGGGGGGAGGCGACGGCAGCGCCCAGGCAGCGCAGGATCTGGCGAATGCCCCGCGCGGCCGGCTGAGCCTGAGCAGCGTCGTGCAGACCCCTGTGCCTGCCCTCGGACTTCCGGGCCACAAGCGCAAGCTTCGCCCCAAAGAGAATCCGCAGAGCGAGGCCAGCGAGGAGTGATACCTTGCCGGCATGAATTCGCGTGTCCTCGGCCTTGCCCCGTCCCTGATCCGCGCCATCCATGACCGCAAGCGACCCGATGCCATCGACCTGGGGATGGGCCAGCCCACCCTGCACCCTGACCTTGGCCCGCTGGAAGAAGCGCTGGCCTGGGTGCGTCAGAACGGCTGCCCCTACTCGCCCAACGCCGGCTTCTCTGAGCTGCGCTCGGCCATCGCCAGCCACTTTCACTACCCCGGCCTAGACACCGCCGACCAGGCCCTGATCACCATCGGCTCGACGGAGGCCCTGTATCTCGCCGTCAAGGGCCTGCTGGATCAGGAGGCCGGCGATGAGCTCCTGGTGGTGGGGCCGACCTTTCCCGCCTATCAAAAGATGGGCTACCTAGAGGGGCTGCCGACCCGCGAGGTGATGCTCGACGCGAGCAGCGACTTTGCCCCCAGCGCGGATCGCGTGCTTGCGGCCCTGTCGCCTAAGACCCGCCTGCTGGCCCTGGCCTCGCCCTGCAACCCCACCGGCCGCATCTGGCCCGAGGCCGAGCTGGCCCGCCTGGCCGATGGGCTGCTGCACGCGCCGCAGCCCATCTTTGTGCTGTGGGACGAGGTGTATCGCGACCTGTACTACACACCGGCCCCGCCGCCGTCGATGGCTCGCTTCTATCCCCGCACGCTCGTCGCTGGCAGCTTGTCAAAGAGCTGTGCCCTGACCGGGCTGCGACTGGGCTGGCTGCTCGCCCCCAGCGAGGCGTTTGCGCCGGTCTATAAGGTCCACCAGCTCACCATCTCGTGCGCCGAGACGCTGGCCCAGCGCGCGGCGCTGGCGATCTTTCGCCGTCCGGCGCTGCTGTCGGCCCACCGCCCCCACTACCTGGCGCAGCAGAGCGTGCTGTGCCAGGCCGCCGACGAGCTGGGCCTATCGCTGCTCCGGCCGGAGGGGACCTTCTACGCACTGCTACGACTCCCAGAGCGCTGGACCAAGGACTCTTACGGGTGCGCCATGGCCCTCCTCGATCGCGAAAACGTGGTCACCATCCCCGGCTCGGCGTTCGGCGCCGAAGGCTTCCTGCGGCTGACCTTCGTCGCCCCGATCGATCAAGTGCGGGACGCGCTGTCCCGCATCGCCGAGTTCCTAGCCCGCCGCGCTGCCTAGAGCCGCCGCCCCTGCCACTGCCGAGGTCCCGATGGCATCCGCTCGCCCCCTAGCCCCCTTCTCCCGTCGCTGCGCTGTGGTCTTTGCACTCGTCGCTGGCCTCTCGGTCGAGGCTACGTCGCTTGCCCAGTCGGTGCCGATCGCCGAGACCCCGAGCCTGGCAGCGCCTGCCCAGCCGGTGTCAGCGCTGCAGCAGGACATGCACGACTACTTCCGAGCCGAGCTGCGCGGCGGCATCGTCCTGGTCGCCATGGGAGCCCCGGCGGTCGCGCTCGGCGGCGCCCTCCTGGTGCATGACTCGGCGCTGTGGCGGGGCGCGGCCTATCCCCTGCTGGTGCTTGGCGGACTTGAGCTGCTGGGCGGGATCTTCTTTGCCGCCCGCACCCCGGCCCAGGTGCGCAAGCTCGACGCCGGCCTGGCCAAGGATCCGCTGGCCGCACAGGCTGCCGAGCTCGCCCGGATGCGCCGCGTCAATCGCCAGTTCACGGCGATTCAGGTGCTGGAAGTGGTGCTGATGACCGGCGGCGTGGTGACGGCGGCCGTGGCGAGTGCGTACAAGCAGGACACACTGGCCGGGGCTGGGCTGGGTATCGCGGCCGAGGCCACCGGGCTCTTGCTGTTCGACATCTTCGCCGCCCGCCGCGCCCTGCGCTTCACCGAGAGCCTAGAGCGACCGCTGCTGCCCACCGCTGCCGCGCGCTGAGCCGCCGCAGCCGGGCCGCGAATTTGTGCACGGTGGGACGAGACAGCGACTAGAGCAGTGTTATGTTGTCAGTAGTGTGCTGCGCATCGACGCAGCACCGCAGTTTGGAGGTCGAACATGCCGATGCCAACGCTCAAGCTTGTTTCCACGGCCCAGTCTCCGGCCGATACGCTGGCGCACAGCAGCCGTCGCGACGGACGCGGCAGCCGGCTGTGGCTCGGTGCGGTGCTGGGAGCCGTCCTGGGGCTGACCGCCGGCTGCGTTAGCCTGCCGCGACCGGTGCCGGCCCAGCAGCAGCCGATGGCGCAGGCCAACGTCGCTGGTGTGGTGGTCAGCGTGCCACGCCTCGACAGCGGCGACTTTCCCGGCGATATCCTCGAGGTGGCGACCGCCGTACTGGTGACCATCGAGAACGGCAGCCAGGTTGAGATCTCCGTCGATCCCTCAGCCTTCTCGCTTGGTGCAGCCGGCGGCGCGCAGTACAGCCCGATTCCGGCTACCCAGCTTTCGTACAAGACGCCGGCGATGTCGCTGCCGGCCGATACCCAGCTGGCCTGGGGCGGCCGCGGCGGCATCGGCGTACGCTCCGCCCCGGTCTATCGCGCTCCTTCGGCCCCTGGCCGGATCTACACGCCAGCTCCCATGGCTCGACGCTCGTATGGTGGCTACTCGTACGTGCCGCGCGGCTACTACGGGCGCTATCCGTTCGGTTACATCGGCGGCGGCCCCTACTACGGCTGGGGCTATGGCGGGCCGATGTACTGGGGCTCTGGCTATTACTGGGACGGTCGCCCGTATGCCTGGTCGCGGGCCGACGCGCAGCGCCTGAGCCTGCCCAGCGGCAAGCTGCCCCCGGGGGCCCGCATGAGCGGCTTCCTCTACTTCCCGCGCATCGACGCCCAGGATGGCACCGCTCTTGAGCTACAGTTCACCGTGCGCGAGAGCACCGCTGGCCAGGTCATGGGCACGGCGCAGCTGCCGCTTGAGCTACGAGCGGACTAGCGATGCGCTGGCTTGCCCGCCCCGGATCGTTGAGCCTGCCGCTGCTCGCCCTGCTGTGGGCCCTGCTCTGCGGAGCTAGCTGCAGCAGCCGGCCCAGCTATGACGGCAACCCGCCTGCGCTGTGGATGAACTACTCGACGCGTGAGATCGACCTGGTGCTGGTGGACTTTGAGCCACCACCCTATTGAGCTCCCGGCGTGAGGGTCGGCGACTCTCCTTCCTATTTAGAAGCGGCCTATACCCTGCGCGCTCCGCTGAGCAGCGGCAGCTGGGGGTTCGTTGGCGACGGCATCCTGGCGGGAGGCGATCAGGTGCGGGTGCGCTTTGAGGCCCGGCTGCGGCCGGCCGGTACCCTCTCTGGCGACGACAGTCGCGATGTTGTCCTGGCTCAGGCCGAGAACACATTTATCCGCAACCCCAACCAGCCGTTTGCTGCGGTGCCCTTCGCGACCACGACCGCCGGCAGCCCCGCGACCTCAGCGACCGGCGATCTGCTGGTCTACCGCGCCACCGTGATCGGCGGCAGCGCCGGCACCATGTACATCCTCAATGGCGACGGCGCAAAGACCGGCGGGAGCATCCCCCGGCTGACGCTGCCTGCCCCCTAGCTGGCCGCTTCCGCCAGCCCAACCAGACCAGCGACCCAAAGCGAGATCGATGCCCTCCCTGTATTTCCGCGTACCTTTGCACGAGATTGGCTATGTGCGGATGATTGTCGAGTCCTACGATGGCCTGGCCTCTGTCCGGTCGCTGTCCGCGGCCCGTGGCGAGATTGAGTGGCTGGTGGGCGAAGGGATGGAGGCAGAAGCGCAGACCCTGGCGGCCAGGCTGGCGGATGAGGCGGGACTGCTGCCGATCGAGCGCCCGCCTGACTGGCTCGATCTAGGTTCTACTCCGGATGAGGTCGGGTAGTCGCCCGCCCCCGTCAGGGCGCGGTTGTTGGCCCAGCCTCTCGTCCGACGACACAGGCCGGCTGAGCTATGTCAGGCCCAGGCCCTTGTCTACCTCGCAATTTGGCCGGCTCTGTACGATCATGGGTGTCCTATTTCGCCATGGATTCATCTGACATCCCCACTCCTCCCGAGTCTGCCGAACAGCCCAGCGACGAACTTGCCACGCCGGCGGCGTCCGATCCGTCATCGGCGTCCCAGCCGCATGGGGAGGACGAGCCCTCCGATGCGCTCGCCGCTCCGCCATCGGCTAGCTCGTCTCCTGCTGAAGACGAAGAGCAGGAGGATGACGATCCGGAGGAAGAGCTGGAGAGTGAGGGGAGTGCCCCGGCTCTGGCTCTGCCGCCTGAGCCCAGCACCACCATGCGCAGCCGCCAGCTGGTCGAGGTCCCGGCCGAGCAGCTGACCGGACGTGTCGACCCGGCTCTGCTACCCGAGACGCCGCAGCGCGATGGCAGCCTGCTGGCTCTGCTGGAGCCGGTCACCCGGCGAGCCCTGGACATGGGGGTCCTGGCCCCCGACCCCGGCTTCCATCTGTTCGTGGCGGTCGACCGCGAGGTCATGATCGAGTCCGAGCTGGTCGCCCGGGCGCAGGAGCTGGTGCGCAGCCTAAAGACGCCAGGCGATCTGGTCTACGTCCACAACTTCGATGACCCCGACAGCCCGCTGGCCCTGCAGCTACCAGCCGGAGCGGGCCCGGCGTTAGAGGAGGCGATGGGCGACCTCCTGGCCGGCCTACATGACCGCATGCCGCAGCTCTCGGAAGCCGAGGACGTGCAGCGCTCGCAGGCCCGGCTCAACGTCGAGCTCGAAAACAAGACGCGCGAGATCGTGCAGAGCCTAGAAGCCAGCGCTCGCCACCATGGCTTCGGCGTCCGCAACGTCCAAGGGGTGTTCCAGACCTTTCCCATCCTGCACGGCAAGCCGCTGTCAGCTGAGCAGTTCGACGTCCTCGACGAGGGCACCAAGCGGGTGCTGCAGGGCTCGGCCGATCGCGTCACCCGCGAGGTCGAGCGAGCCGCCCGGCGCATGCGGGCGCAGAATGCCCAGCTCAACGCCGAGCAGGACGCGGCCATGGCCCGGGCCGCCTCGCAGCTGGTGCAGCGCGAGATGCGCGATCTATTCGAGCGCTTTGCCGGCCTGTCCTCCGAGGTCGCGCGCTACCTGCGACAAGTGCGACAGGCACTCAGCGAAAGCTGGCGCGAGCTCGTTGATGAAGACGAAGACGGGCACAGCCACGAGGAGGATGGCACGTCGCCAGCCAGCCTCGACCGCTTCCGCGTCAACGTCCTTATCAGCCACCGTGCCCACTCCGCCGCCCCCGTCGTGTTCGAGAGCAACCCGACCAGCACGCGGCTCTTTGGCTACGTCGGTCGGCGGGCTCAGTACGGCAGCCTGATCAGCGACTTCCTGCACATCAAGCCGGGCGCCCTGCACCGTGCGATCGGCGGCGTGCTGATCCTGCGCGCCACCGATGTCCTGGCTGAGCCGGGCCTGTGGGAGCGGCTGAAGCGAGCCCTGCGTGAGGGTCGGCTGGCGCTCGATGACTGCGCCGGTCCGATCGCCTCCTTCGCCACCACGCTGCGGCCGCAGCCGGTCGCCCTGGCCACCCGCGTCATCCTGATCGGCGCCCCTGAGCTCTACGACTCGCTGCGCATGCAGGACGCCGACTTCCGCACCATCTTCCGCGGCAAGGTCGAGGTCGATCCGATCATCGAGCGCAGTGAGCACAACCTCCTTGGCCTCGATGCCCACCTGATGGCGCTGTCGCGCGAGCGCAGCTGGGGTGGCTTCGAGCGCGGCGCGCGGGCTCGCCTGCTTGAGCTTGCGACGCAGCTGGCCGAGGACCGCGAGCGACTGGCCCTGGCCATCTCGCAGATCGAAGAGATCTGCGTGACCGCCAGCATGATGGCGCGCTCGGAGGGACGAGCCATCACCGCCCACGATGTGGACGAGTCCTGCCGCGAGCACCGCGAGCGCCTATCGATGGACGAGCGGCGCATCCGCGAGGCCTGTCTGCGCGGCGAGGTCGCAGTCGAGACCAGCGGCATGCGGGTGGGCGTGGTCAATGGCCTGTCGGTCATGCACACCGGCGACATCGAGTTTGGCCAGCCCATGCGCATCAGCGCCGTCGTCGCGCTCGGCCGCGAGGGCATCGTCGACGTCGAGCGCGAGGCGCAGCTGTCGGGCGCGATCCACACCAAAGGGGTGGCCATCGTGCGCGGCTACCTCGGCTGGATGTTCGGGCAAGAGCGCCCGCTGTCCTTGCGCGCTCAGCTGGTCTTCGAGCAGAGCTATGGCGAGATCGATGGCGACAGCGCCTCGTCGAGCGAGCTCTTTGCCGTGCTCTCAGCGCTGGCCGATATCGGCGTCGACCAGGGCATCGCCGTCACGGGCAGCGTAAATCAGCTCGGCCAGGTGCAGGCCATAGGCGGCGTCTGCGCCAAGATCGAAGGCTTCTACGATCTATGCCTGGCACGCGGCCTGACCGGCAGCCAAGGCGTGATGATCCCGCGTGTCAACCTGCCGCACCTGGTGCTGCGACCGGACGTCGTGCAGGCCTGTGCCGAGGGGCGCTTCCACGTCTACGCCATCGACAACGTGACCCAAGGCATCGAGGTCCTGTGCGGCCTGCCGGCGGGTGATCGCGACAGCAGTGGCCGCTTCCCCGCCGCCAGCATCTTTGGCCGCGTCGAGCGCCGGATCATCGAGATCGCCGAGCGCCTGCGCCACGCCGAGTCGCACGGCTTCAGCGAGGGCGAGCCCATCGACGAGGGGGGCGGAGAGCTGTCTGAGCGCAGCGACTTCCGCCGCTTACGTCCAGCCCGGCCGCGCCGCTAGCCGCAGCGCCTAGTAGTTGGCATCGAGCCCGAGTCGAGCCCCGATGCCGGGACCGTCGACGCCCGAGCCGTGAAAGCGATAGCTCTCGTTGCTGATGTTGTCGATGGCGGCCGAAAGCTGGATCTGCCGCGACAGCCGCAGCGCGCTGCGCAGCGAGAGGACATAGAAGCCCGGCGTGCCGCTACAGGGTCCGCCCAGCGGGCAGATCGTCGGATCCCAGGCATCCTCGACGGCCAGGAGGCGCTGCGGTCCAGCCCAGCGAAACAGCAGCTGAACAAAGGTAAAGACCGTGCGTGGCCGCCGAAACTCCAAGGCCGCGACCCCATGCACAGGCGGGATGCGGGGCAGCGGGGCAGCGCCATCCGGGGTCGCTGGCGCGTGGGTGTACGCCACGGTGGCAAACGCCGTCAGCCCCCAGAACAGGTACACGCGAGCCGTCGCCTCAATCGAGTGCAGCGACGCCGCGGCACCGTTCTGCCGGGTGTAAAGCGGTATGCAGGGATCGCTCAGCGTGGCCTGGGCGCAGCTCCGCCCCCCCACCACCGTCGGAACCACCAGGATGGGATCGGCAAGATACGTGAAGGCATAGGTCAGGCCGCCATCTAGGCGCCGATAGGCCGCCCGCAGGCCCGCCTCGGCGGAGTAGCTCGACTCGCTGCCGAGTGGCGCAGCGGCCGGCAGCAGGATCCCGGGCCGGCCATCGTCTAGGCGCGCTTGGTCATCGAGCGTCGCCGGCCGCACCCCCAGCATGCCGCCGGCAAACAGGGCGAAGCCGAGGACCGGCTCATAGCGCAGGTGCAGCGAGCCGCCATAGACAGCGCGGCTCAGCTGGCTCTCCGGCACAGCGACCCCCACCGCGTTGAACAAACCCACCCGGGCGTTCTCGGGCATGTAGAGGAAGCTGCCGCCGGCCCGGGCTGCGATAAGTGCGTGCAAGCGTGAGCCCGAGTCAGCTTCCTGTCCCGTCGCTAAGCGCAGGAGGTCGAGCTCATCCTGCAGGAACAGCGCAAAGGTCTGGGCCCGACTGCCGCTGGGATAGCGCGAGGAGCTAGGGGCGGGCTCAGCAAAGCCACCGGCCCCTTCGCTGAGGCGGGCTCGCTCTGCGCTGCTGCCGACCCATTCGAAGCTGCTCTCCAGGCCAGCCGCCAGGTTGCCGCCACGGCCCAGGTCACTGCGCAGGCGGACGGAGGCCCCCAGGACATCGACGCGATTGTTCTCGCGCGCGAGCTGATTGACGGCGACGATCTGCCGCGCCGAGAGCTCTGACTGCCGCTGGTAGGAGACCACGGCGTGCGTCTCGATGGCGCGACCGCTGACTTCAAACTCGCCGTCGTAGCGCAGGTAGCCGAGATCGCGGGCAAGCTCCGGCAGTGCGTACACATCACCGGTCCGACTTCGCTCGCTGCGGATGCCGTCGTACTGGCGCAGCCCCTGGTACACCGCGCTCAGGGTGCCGTGCCCGGTATCTACGCCCAGGCCCAGATAGAGCCCGCCCTCGTTGTAGGCGGTGTTGGGCTGCGGGCTGGTGCCGCCCTGCGAGCCGCCCATGACATCGCGAAAGCGACGGACCGAGAACGCACTCTCGAGCGCAAAGCGATTCCAGCGCCCAGCGCCGGTGACGCTACCTTGGGCGCCCTGATCCGGGCTGGCATAGATGCCGCGCGCCCCCGCCGAGAGCTCGATCTGGCTACCAGCAATCGGCGACGGCCGCAGCGTGCGCAGCAAGACGGTTCCGCCGAGCCCACCCTCGCCGTAGGGGCCCAGGCCGCTGCCGTGCACTACCTCGACGCCGCGGACAGTGTAGGGGTCGACGAGGTTGAGGTTCGACAGGCCGCCTGGGAGGGTGCTGGTGATCGTGTTCGTCAGGCGCACATCGTCGACGTAGAGGGCGACGCGCCCCTCGCCCAGGCCGCGTAGATTCGGGTTGGCGAAGCCGTAGCTCGGCTGCTGGACGAAGACTGTCTCTTTGTCGCGCAGCATGTCACCGACCGATCGCGCGGGAGCGACTCGTAGCTCGTCGCCGAGATCGATACCGGCCGCCGCGGCGGTGCTGCGTGGGCTCTCGAAGACGGTGCTGCGCTGCAGGGTGACGGCGCGCACCGTGTCAGACTGCGATCGTGGCTTGCTGCCGTCGCTATCCTCGTCGGCGATGGCCACTCCAGCTACAGCGACAAGCGACAGCCCCAAGGCCACTGCCACCCGCTGCGATCTTCGAGAATAAGCCCTACTGCCTGCCAACGCTTCCACGCCTCGCTACTTGGATCCGCGCTCAGGAGCGCTACAGCACGCGGCCGGCTGCCAGCCGTTCCAGCTGCCGCGCCAGCGCTAGGTCACGCTCAGTGACGCCACCGCTATCGTGGGTCGTCAGGTTGATGGTCACGCGATCGTAGACGTTAGACCACTCGGGATGGTGGTTCATCGCTTCGGCTCGCAGGGCCGCGCTGGCCATGAAGCCAAACGCCTCGACGAAGCTCTGAAAGCGATACTCGCGGTGCAGCTTGCCATCCCGCAGCGACCACGACCGCAGCGCCGGATCGGCGAGCGCCGCCTGCAAGGCATCAGCACTGAGACATGCGGAGGAAGACATGGTTGTGAGACCCAGGCCAGGAAGTTTTGACCTATATGGCCTGGTTTGGCGGTCGCTGGCAAGTGCGATCTCGCACCCAAATCTCTCACTCTTGACGCATGACGATCTGGCCCGCGGGCGACGGGAACTTGGGACAAGCGGCAGATCAGAGGCAGCCCTGAGAGAGTCGCCCGTGCTGGCCTCATCCGATCATCGGCCCCCCCCTCCCCTCAACCCCGCGAGCGGGCCGGCCGCGGTCCGCCTGACGGCGCAGATAAGACCTCACGAGAGCGGCCAGGTGATGCTCAGCCAGAGCGAGAGGCTGGTCAATATCAGGCATAGGAACAGGGCGAGAGAGGAAGCAGATGGCTGCCAAACCGGGACTGGGGCAGCGGGTGGCATGGGAGACTCCTAACGAACCAATGGGCTGGCCACACCCCAGCAGCCATGGCTGAGCCTCTGGGTACCTAGCCCGGCTCACTGCCGCACGGGGTCATGACACGGCAGATAAGTGCGTCGGGCCGAAAGAAGTGGCTCAGGAGTCTGCGCGCCCGCTGGAGCCCGGCGATGACTACCTGCGGCGCCGACGAGGTTGAGCCAGGCCGCCACCGGACTTACTTCAAGCGATAGCTACCAAGGAAGGCGTCGACCTTGCCCAGCGCCACCTGGCCGGTGATCGTGCCGTTGGTCGTACCGATGGCGAAGGCACCACCTTGGGGGATCGCAACCACGGCTCGCACGGCGTCGTCTCCAAAGGTGCCGAACTGACTGGCGTAGACCTGGCTCCCGTCGCTGCCGAAGCGAAAGAAGGCCGCGTCTTTCCCGCCCACGTACTGGCCCCCGGGCAGCGCCAAAGCGACGTAGCCACCGGCGATGACCTCGCCCTGAGCTTGCGGCAACAGCGTGAAGATCTCGTCTTCGAAGAGCGTGCCGACCTGACGGAGCCAGCGCTGGCTGCCGGCGCCGGCGTCCAGGCTGGCGACAAAACCATCCAAGCGACCGACAAAGGTCTGTCCGCCAATCGGCCCCGCCGTGCGGCCACCGATAAACACCGAGCCACTGCCCGCCGCCACGGCCTGCACTTCGTCATCTGAGGTGCTGCCTAGCTGCACCGCCCAAGCGACGCCGCTGCCTGGCACGTAGCGATACACCGCGGCATCGCGACCGCCGAGCGCCGTCTGTGCCGGAGCGACGCTATCGGTGGCCCAGCCGCCCAAGAAAAAGCCGCCCTGTCCGTCGCTAGCTATCGACGTCAGAGCGTCATCCTTGGCGCTGCCAAGCTGTGTCAGGGACTCTTGCGTGCCATCGCTGCGGTACTTGACCAGGAAGGCATCCGAGGTGCCGCGCAGGGTCTGGCCGGGAAAGCTGCCAGTCGTCGAGCCAACCGCGTAGGCCGCGCCGCTGCTGTCGACGGCCACGGCCACCAAGAAGTCAGCCCCGGGGGTCCCAAGCTGCCGCAGCCAGTCGAGCGATCCGTCCGGCTTCAAGCGGGCAATGACCGCATCGCTGTCGCCGCCGGCCCGCGTCTGCCCAGCGAAGGTGTTGTCGGTGAAGCCGACGACGTAGAGGTTGCCGCTGCTGTCGCTAGCCACCCCGCGCCACTCGTCGTTGCCGGCCGTGCCCAGCTGCTTCTGCCAGCCGATCTGGCCGCTCTGACTGGCCTGCACGATGTAGCCATCGGCGAGCCCGCTGCCCGATGGAGCATCGGGGAGCCGACCCCGCGTGCTGCCGACCGCATACAGGCTGTTGCCGCCCAGCGCCAAGCCGTAGAGCGCATCGTCCTCGCTGGTCCCCAGCTGTCGCTGCCACAGATCGCCCACTGCCGGCTCGGTGGGCTGACAGCCCAGCGCGACGCCGTACAGCCCAGCGAGAACCAGCCCAATCTTGAGCCCCCTGCGGGCTCGACTGCCAACACTCTCCATCGCGAATACCTCCTCGAATGCCACTTGCCACTAGGCCGTGATTGTTTCCTGCGATGTTGCCGCAAACCCGCGCGCAGCGCACCGGCCCGCCGGGCTGCTCAGGGGGCATTGCGCTTGCCCCCGCCGCCGAGATTCCTGATACGCTGCGCCGCACCTCGGCCAAGGCCGATTGGGAGGTCAAGCAACCATGATTCGACATGTACCTCGACCGCGCTCGCTGCTGTCTATAGGCAAGGGCGCCCTGCTCTCTGGGCTGACGATTGCGCAGCTACTTGTTGTGGGCTGCTCGGTGGAAGCGCCGCAGCCGCAAAGCGGGCAGTCGGAAGCAGCGCCGGACCGCTATGTAGCGCACCACGATGCCGAAGCCGGCGCCCCGACGTTCGTCTGGCTGGATCAGCTGCCACGGCAAGGCGATGCCACGACGGTGGCCTGGCGTGTGCTCAATAGCTTGGCGGCGACCTATGGCATGGACGACAGAGCCCTGGCCGCCACGCGCTTGCAGGAGCTGCATGACATCGGCGACGGCGCCATCATCGCTCGCTTCGAGCAGCAGGTGGATGGACTCGATGTCTTCCGGCACAGCCTGAACATCGCGCTCAGCCACGACATGCGGCCGATCGCTGCCACCGGCTTCCTGGCCGCGCACGGCCAGCCGCTCAGCAGCGAATTCACGCTCAGCTCAGACGAGGCGGTCGCGCGGGCAATCGCCAAGATGACTGGGGCCAAGACCAGCCCTTCGACCCTGCCCAAGCACCAGCGCGAGTACGACACGCACGCGGTGCCCGCCTTTGCCGCGGATGGTCAGACCTACGTCGCTGCCTCGCCGCCACGCAGCAAGCGAGTGTGGTTTGCACAGGCTGGCAGCCTCGTTCCGGCCTACTACGTCGAGCTCGATCTGTCGGTCGGCAATCAGCCGGACTCGGAGCTGCGCTCCTTTGTCATTGCCGCCAAAGATGGCGCGGTGCTGTTCCAGAACGATCTGACGGCCGCTGACTCCTACAACTACCGCGTGTGGGCCGACAAGGCGCCCAGCCTGCAGCCCTGGGATGGTCCGCACGGCAACGGCTTTACGCCCCACCCCACCGGCAAGAAAGACGGCACGGTCCTGACCTATCAGCCGTCGCAGCTAGTGACCGCTGAGAGCCTGGACTTTTCCAAGAAGGATCCCTGGCTGCCGCCGATGGCCACTGAAGCTCGTGGCAACAACGCTGTCGCCTATGCCGATGTCGTCTCGCCCGACGGCTACAACACCGGCGACATCATGCTCAAGCCCAGCATGCCGGGCAGCTTCGACTACAGCCTGACCATCCCCACCGACGACCCGGCCAAGGATGCGGCGAGCAAGCAGGCGGTCACGACCAACTTCTTCTACATCGTCAACTACCTGCACGACCTGTTCTACGACGCGGGCTGGGACGAAAAGTCGCGCAATCCCCAGACCGACAACTTCGGCCGGGGTGGTGCGGACAAGGATCCGATCAAGGCCGAGGCCCAGGACTACACCGGCCGTAACAACGCCAACGCCTCGACTCCGGCCGACGGTGCCTCGCCGCGCATCCAGATGTACCTGTTCGATCCGCAGGAAGACGCGCTGCGGGTCACCATGCCCGCCGATCTGGCCAAGACGCTGACCGTCGGCAAGGCGCAGTTTGGCGCCCAGCGCTATGACATCACCGCCGAGGTGGTGCCGGCCAACGACGGCATGGGCATGAGCCCGACGGACGGCTGCGAGACGCCGTACATCAACGCCATGGCGGTCAAGGACAAGATCGCCCTCATCGACCGTGGCAACTGCTTCTTCGAAGAGAAGGCGTACAAGGCGCAGGTCAATGGCGCCAAGGCGCTGATCATCGTCAACAACGTCCCCGACGCCCCCGGCGGCATGGCTCCGGCCCCCACGCCACCGCCGATGCCGGTCACGATTCCGGCGCTGATGATCACGCAGGCCGACGGCAACGCCATCCGCGCCAAGATCATGGGCGGGACCGCGGTCACGGCCTCGTTCAAGGCCACGCTCAACAACAACGACAGCTCGCTCGACGGCCACATCGTCTCGCACGAGTGGGGCCATGTGCTGTCGAACCGCTTGATCGGCAACGGCAACGGCCTGTCGAACAACCAGGGTCGCTCGATGGGTGAAGGCTGGAGCGACTTTGTCGCGCTGCTCATCACCACTCGCCCCGAGGACGCGATGGCGATGGCCAACGCCGACTGGAAGGGCGCCTACGGCACCGCTGCCTACTCGCTCGGGCCGGCCGGCAACTCGGCCTATGACGGCATTCGCCGCTATCCCTACTCGGGCGATCCCGGCAAAAACCCGCTCATGTTCCGCCACATCGCCAACGGCGTCGCGCTGCCGGCCATGCCGCCACCCGCCTTTGGCGCCGATGGCCTCAGCAACGCCGAGGTCCATAACTCCGGTGAGGTCTGGTCGAACATGCTGTGGGAGTGCTACATCTCGCTGCTCCGCGACACCGGCCGCTACACCTTCGCGCAGGCAACCAAGGCCATGCGCGAGTACCTAGTCGCTTCGCTCAAGCTGACGCCGAACGCGCCGACCATGGTCGAAGCGCGCGACGCCGTCCTCGCCGCCGCCCTGGCCAAGAGTCAGAAGGACTTTGAGCTCTTCGCCCGCGCCTTTGCCCGTCGCGGCATGGGCGTGACTGCGGTGGCCCCGCCACGTGGCTCGTTCACGCACACTCCGGTCGTCGAGAGCACGGCGTTCGGCGGCGCCATCCAAGTCGAGTCGATCACCCTCAACGATGCGGTCCGTTCTTGCGATTCCGACGGCATCCTCGACAACCGTGAGCACGGCCAGCTGATCGTGAAGATCCGCAACACCGGCTGGGTGCCCGTGACGCCGCGAGCCCGCGTCACGATCGAGGATCCGGCGATCAGCTTCCCGCGCGGCAGCCAGATTAGCTTCCCGACGCTGCAGCCCTATCAGAGCGTGACCGGCAAGCTAGAAGTGGCGCTCAACGGCGCGGCCTCGTTTACGCCGCTGGCCATCGCAGTGAACATCAACGCGAGTGATCTGGCCCAGCCCGGCCCGGTGGTCGCGCGCAACACCTTCATCGTCAACTACAACTTCGTCGATGGGGTCGCCAGCGAGGACACGATGGACGATCCCGGCGCCGGCTGGAGCATGGCCGGCGACAGCAAGCTCGATGTGAGCGGCCCGTGGCGCCATGTCCGCAGCGGCTCGGGTGGCACGTGGTCGATTCCCGATGCGCCGCTGGCTTCCGATCAGTGGCTGGTCTCGCCGCCGCTCAACGTCGGTAGCGGTCCCTTCGGCTTTACGCTGCGGCACCGCTACAGCATGGAGGCCGATACCTTCACGTTCTACGATGGCGGCGTCATCGAGATCAGCACCGACGACGGCATGACCTGGACTGACACGGCGACGGCGCTCAAGACCAACGGCTACAACGCCACGCTGTGGTCGCTCAACACCCCGCTTAAGAGCCGCCGCGCGTTCTCGGGCAACAGCCCTGGCTATCCCGGCTTCATCGACACCACGGCCGAGTTCGGGACGACCTATGCCGGCAAGACCGTGAAGCTCCGCTTCCGCGTCGGAACCGATGCCGATGTCGGCGCCACTGGCTGGGATCTGGATGCGATCGCCTTCACCGGCATCAGCAACACGCCGTTCCCGATGCGCAAGCCCAACAGCGCCAGCTGCCCGCTCTTGCCGACGCCGTAAGCCCCGCCTCCCCGACCGCAAAAATCTCCCCTCCCGGCGCTGCTAGCCGGGTGCAAAATAAGCAGGCCGCTCGCTCTCTTACTCTGCCGAGCGCCTGGGGAGACCTCGCATGACCTCGCCGAATTCCTGCTCCGCCTCCAACCTCGCCAGCCGCCGCCGCTTCTTGTTTGCGACGGCAGGCTCGCTATCCTGCGGCTTCTTGCTCGCCGCGTTGGGCTCCGTCAGCGGCTGTGCCGCCGGGGCTCGGCTAGTCGCCCAGCGGGCTGAGCTCATCACCCCCGGCGCCATCCGCGTCTTGCTGCTGGGCATAGACGGAAACCTGGTGAAGGTCGACATCTTCAACCAGACCTCAGCTCCGATGCTGGTCTATCGCGATCAGGTCCTGCTCAGCACGGCGACGGGCATGCGCGGCCGCATGCAGGGCGGCGTCGGCCACATCTACACCATCCCGCCCGGCGGAGTGCACAAGCTGCACGTCCGCTACGATCTTTATGGTCTGCGCCCGGGGGATCAGGTGGCGATGATCTTTCAGAACGCCATCGCGGTAAACGGTCAGCCGGTGCCGGTAGAGCCGCTGCCTCTCCTCGTTCAGTGATGCCTGCCGCCGCTCCGCCCCACGCCCAGCCCGATCCCGCTGCCGCCCAGCCGCAGTCTCTCCCAGCGCTGGATTTTCACTTCGGCCCGCTGACCGACGCAGCGCTTGCTGCGCTGTCCCCTGCACTCGCCGATCTAGAGGGCCTTACCCTGGCTGGTGAGGCTGCGCTGTGGGGGGCGGCCGGGCTGGCGCAGACGCTGTCGACGCCGCAAGCTGCCGTCGCTGTAGTCCATGACCAGGGGCAGCCGATCGCTTACTGCCTTTTTACCTGCGTCATGGACGAGTGCGAGGTGCTGCAGATCGCCACGCACCCGCGGCACAGCCGACAAGGGATCGGCCGGAGGCTGCTTCAGGCGGTGCTGGATCACGCCGCGGCCCGAGGCTGCGCCCATGTGTTGCTGGAGGTCCGACGCGGCAACCACGCGGCCCGCGGTCTGTACGATCGCTTGGGCTTCCAGACCAGTGGCGTACGCCGTGGCTACTATCACAGCCACCGCCTATCGTCGAGCGACGCGGCAGACAGCGACGCCCTGCTCCTTGCCCGGCCGCTCAGTATCTGATGCTCCTCCCGCCCTGCTCTCACTATCCCCGCGCCAAAACCGTGGGCCCCCGCGAAAAAACATTGGGGAGCAGCCGGTATAGCAGCCTGTCCGACGGAGACTGGCCGGCAAATCGGCCGCTCACTTACCCCGTAGATTGTGGAACCGCAGATCGGATAAGATGAATTTCGCAGCCGGATGCCGAGTGAAGCACAAAATGCCGCGTCGCTGATCGGTCGCACTATCGGCGGTCGGTACACAATCAAAGCGACCATCGGATCTGGTGGTATGGGGCACGTCTACCGTGCCAGCCAGGCCCCGATCAATCGGGACGTTGCGATCAAGGTCCTCCGGGTCGACCTCGCGCACCAAGAAGGCGTTGCCGAGCGCTTCAAACGTGAAGCCCGCGCCGCCAGCATGATCCAGCATCCCAACGCGATCACCATCTTCGACTTCGACCAGGACGGCGACATCCTGTACCTGGCGATGGAGTTCCTGTCGGGCGAGACGCTGCGACAGCGACTGCGGCGCGAGCCGCCGATGGAGATCCAGGAAGCGCTCGACATGTTCGAGGCGATGGCCGGCGCGCTGGGGGCGGCCCACAAGGTCGGCGTTGTTCACCGCGATCTCAAGCCTGACAACATCTTCCTTGCCAAGTTCGACGCCGTCGGCCAGGTGGTAAAGGTCCTCGACTTCGGCCTGGCCAAGCTGCTCGACCGAGCGGCCGACAATGACGGCCTAGTTACTGAGGCCAACCTGCGCCTCGGCACGCCGCGCTACATGGCGCCGGAGCAGGCCCTCGGCATCCAGCCCATCGACTCGCGCTGCGACGTCTACGCGCTGGGACTTCTGCTGTACGAGATGCTGGCCCAGCGTGCCCCGTTCGTCGGCGACGACGGTATGGAAGTGCTGGCCCAGCGTCTGCGACGCGAAGCCCCCCGCATCTCGACCATCGTTCCGGCGAAGAACTTCAGCGAACAGATCGATGATCTGCTCGCCTCGATGCTTAAGCGCGATCGCGATCAGCGACCGCAGGACGCCAACGTCGTTCTGCAGAAGCTGCGCGACATCCGCAAGGGCAATCAGGTCTTCCGCGCCGACGAGTCGGGCCCGCCCGAGCCCAGCCCAGGCATCGGAGGCCGCAGTCACGACGGAGTGCGGCCGGTTCGTCCCGCTACCGCCGGCGCCATCCCAGCCCTGCGCGCAGGTGGGCCACCCAGCAAGCCGGCCGAAGCGATGGTCCGGCTGGATCAGGACGACTTCCCCGAAAAACCGACGGTGGTCGTCGATCCTGGCGCGGTGGACAGCCCAGCCATGGCCGCCGCCGCTGCGGCTGCTGCGCTAGGACGATCGAATCCTGGTATGCATGCGCTGGGACCGCCGCCACCGATGGCGATGCCCATGCCGCCGGCCTCGTCCTATGCCGCCGCTGCGGCCTCGCAGATGGGCGTGCCGCCGGTGGTGGGACAGTCTGGTTCCGTCTCGCCCTACGCCGCCTCGGCTTCGAACGTCACGCTGCCCAGCGCCGGCCTCTCGACCGAGCGATCGCAGGCCAATCCTGGTCGCCGACGCACGCTGTTGATCGTCGTGGCCGTGATCGTGATCGCCGTTCTCGCTCCGGTCATTGCGCTCATTGTTCGCTCGACCAGCAATCGCGGTAGCGATGAGCACGGCGATCCCACGGGCTCCGGCGACACTCCCCCTAAGAAGCAGCCGAATACTCCGACGCCGCCGACGCCCAAGGACCCCGAGGTCAAGCCCCCGAGTGACCCGCCGCAAGACACCGTCCCGGACAAAGGACCCAAGAAGGGCGGCGGCACAAAAAAGAAGGTGCCGGCGAAGGGCAAGGCCGACTCGGGCAAGAAGCCTGACGCGCCCAAGAAGGGCGAGTCCGCCAAGAAAGAAACGACGTTTTAGCGTCCTCTCCTCCCCGCGCTTCTTTCTGCTCTCCATTTCGGACCTGGCGTGATATCTGGGCGGTATGTCGACGCCCGATGCTCACGTTGTACCTGGCCCATCGTCTCATGCGGATGCCTCGTCGCTCGCCCTGCAGCTAGACGGAGCCGCCCTGATTCTGGGGGCATCCAGCGGCTTTGGCGAAGCGATCGCGCTGGAGCTAGCGAGGCGCGGAATGGACATCTATGGCGTGCACCTCGACCGCCGCAGCGCCATGCCGCATGTCGAAGGCATCATGGCCCAGATCCGCGCCCTCGGTCGTCGGGTCGAGTTCTTCAACGTCAACGCCGCCGACGAAGGGAAGCGCAAGGAAGTCGTCGAGCGCCTAGCCGCGGCAGCCCTGCGCAGTAGCGGCCCCAGCGTGCGCGTGTTTGTTCACTCGCTGGCTTTCGGCACGCTGCGTCCGTTCGTGCCGCCGCCAGGTAGCGACAGCGGCGACCTGATCGGCAAGTCCCACCTCGAGATGACCTGCGATGTCATGGCCCACTCCCTGCTCTACTGGACGCAGGACTTGGTCAGTCGTGGCCTGCTTGGGCGGGGCTCGCGCATCTTTGGCATGACCTCAGCCGGCGGCCACCGCGTCATCGGCAGCTACGGTGCAGTCTCGGCCGCCAAGGCGGCTCTGGAGTCGCATATCCGCCAGCTTGCGTTTGAGCTGGCGCCGCGCGGCATCACGGCCAACTCGCTGTGCGCCGGCGTCACCGATACGCCCGCTCTGCGCAAGATTCCCGGCAACGACGAGATGATCCGTGTCGCGACGGCACGCAATCCCGGCAAGCGGCTAACGACGCCACAAGATGTCGCCAACGCGGTCGCGCTGCTGGCCCATCCCCTGTCGGGCTGGATCACCGGCAACGTCATCAACGTCGACGGCGGCGAAGACATCGCCGGCTAGCGGCCACTACAGCGGCGGCAGGTAGCTGTAGTAGTCGATGTCGGCCAGCGTGCCGTCATTGGCGATCAGCATGCGCGGCATGCGTGCCTCGAACGTAAAGCCTGCGCGCTCGGCCACGCGGCGGCTGCGATCGTTGCGGATGTCGAGGTGGAGCTGCAGCCGCTTGGCGCCCAGTGTGTGCACCGCGAACTCGACGATGCCGCGCACCGCCTCGGTGACGTAGCCTTGCCGCGCGTAGCCCCGGCGCACCCAGTAGCCAAGCTCAAAGCGCGGCACACTCCAGTCGATGCGCGTCAGGCCGCTTGAGGCCACCAGCCGGTTCGTCCCTTTTAGAAAGACGAGCAGCCACAGATCTTCGCGGCGCAGCCACTTCGCCGCGGCCTCGCGCATCAGCGCTTCGCTGTCCTCCTGCGTGGGCAGCGAGCGCGCCCAAGGCAGCCATGGGGTGAGCTCGTCCCAGGTCTCGCAGACCGCAGCGTTCAGCTCGGCCCCATCGCCGGGTCGCGGCGCCCGCAGGTCGAGTCGCTCCGTCGAGAAGTGATCGGGAAAGTTGAGCAAGATCGGGTTCATGATTCGAAAAATCGATCAGCGCGCTTCCGGCAGCGCTGCCAGAAGCGGAGTCAGGCGATCCCAGAGCGCGGCCGCGACCTCAGTCTTCGCCAGCTTGGGCAGAGCCTCCATGAGCGGTGCGGCGCTGGGCTCGGAGGCGCGACGGATCACCGTCACGCGGTTGTCATCGGAGCCAAAGCCAGAGCCCGGCTCACTGACATCGTTGGCGACGATGACATCGCAGCCCTTGGCCTGGAGCTTGCCCTGCGCATAGCCCAGGACATCCTGCGTCTCGGCCGCGAAGCCCACCAGGAGCGGCTGGCTGGCTGCGCCCCGACGACGACCTAGCTCCGCCAGGACATCCAGCGTGGGCTCCAGCTGCAGGGTCAGGCCAGCCCCGCCCGGCGTCTTTTTGATCTTCTGCGCTGCCGCCTGCCGAGGACGAAAATCGGCGACCGCCGCGGTCATCACGATGGCATCGAGCTCGCCCCGCGCCTGCGCACCCAGGACCGCCTCGGAAAGCTCGGCTGCGCTCTCGATATCCACGCGGCGTACGCCGGGCGGAGTGGGAAGCGAGACTGGGCCAGCCACCAGCATCACCTTGGCGCCTCGCCGGGCCGCCTCGGCGGCAAGCGCAAAGCCCATCTTCCCCGACGAGCGATTGCCGATGAAGCGCACCGGATCCAGCGCCTCGTACGTGGGTCCGGCCGAGATCAGGATCTGGCGACCCGACAGCGGTCGCGGCTGCGGTGCAAGCAGCGCGATCACGCGCTCGACAATCGTCGCCGGCTCGCTCATCCGCCCGGGCCCAACCCAGCCGCAAGCCAGCTCGCCCGCCTCGGGTCCGCAGAGCTGTGCGCCGCGCGCGACAAGCCGAGTCACGTGCTCTTGCACCGCCGCGTGCTGCCACATGTTGACGTTCATGGCCGGGGCCAAGAGCAGCGGCGCACGACAAGCCAACGCAATGGTGGTCAAGAGGTCATCGGCCAGCCCCAGCGACAGCCGCGCGAGAACATCTGCCGTCGCCGGAGCGACCAAGAGCAGCTCGGCGCGATCGGCCAGGTCGATGTGGCTGATGCCCGAGCCACCCGCCTCGCGGCCCAGATCAAACAGCTCATCCGCGACTGGCTGACCAGAGACCGTCGAGAGCGCAAGCGGAGTCACAAACTGCGCCGCGGCTCGGGTCATCACCACTTGCACCGTTGCCCCAGCGCGAACCAGCAGGCGCACCAGCTCTGGCGTCTTGTAGGCAGCGATGCCGCCGCTGATCCCAAGCAGGATGCGCCGCCCCAAGAGCGGCGCGTGGCTATCGAAGGTGGACATGGCTAAAAGACCCGCTCAGGGACGAAGATCTCGTCGCCCGGCTGCAGATAAAACGTGCTCTTGCCTTCCGAGACATCGCGCAGGTTCACGGTCGAGCTGTCTGACTTGCCGTCGCGGACGCGGGTCACGCGGATGCGATCCCGAGCCGCCATCGCGGTCAGGCCGCCGGCGCTGCTGATCACCTGCACCAGCGTCATCGACTCGACAAAGTTGAAGCTGCCGGGGTGGTGCACCTGGCCGTAGATCGTCACTTTCTTGCTGTTGATCTCTTTGACGAAGACGTTGACCTGCGGCTGCTTGATGAAGCTCTGTAGCCGGCCGCGTATGGCTTCGGCGACCTGGCCGGCCGTCAGGCCCTTGACCGGCACGCGGCCAATCAGCGGAAAGTCGATGCTGCCCTCGGGCGAGACGCGATAGGTGTTGTTAAGCTCGGGCTCGCCGTAGACGCGCACCTCGAAGACATCGGCCGGACCAAGGCTCAGATCGACGGTGGGTGGGCGCTCGACGTCACGCAGGACCTGCCCGGTCTCGGCGGGGCAGGCGCTGGCTATGCTAAGCCAGACCAGCAGCCACAGGCCGGCTCGGCTAGTACGCCAGATCGGCTTTAAACAGGAGGACATGTTTGGCGAAGGCCGCGTCGTTGCGAGTGCCAGTACCGTCGACAAAACCAAAGTCGGTCTCGTTGTCTAGCACGCTATAGCTGGCGCCCACTTCCAAAAACGAGAGGGGACGGTAGGTGGCTTCGGCGGTCAGAGCAACCAGAACATCGCCGCGCGTCGTGGCTCCGTTGCGATAGGCGCGATAGCCAAAGGTTGGCGGCGCCACCAGGGTCCCGTACTGCCGAAAGTAGGTGTCGAACTGGGCTCGTACCTGCAGGCTGCGCCACAGGCCGTGCTCGTAGTGCACATACAGCCGGTCATCGACGAAGTAGCTGGCGTAGATCGAGTCGAAGAAGTCGCGGGCGTAGCCAGCCTTTAGCCGCATGCGCGACAAGAGGTGCAGCCTGGCTTCCAGCCCGCCGACGAAGCCGCTGTAGGCGACGCCGCCGAGGTTGCCGACAAGCTGCGCCGTGCTCGGTGGCGGCACGTTGTGGTGCAGGCTGTTGCCATAGCCGAGATACAGCGATGCCCCCAGCCAGCGCCACAGCATGCTCTGCGCTCCGGCGACGATGCGCAGCGGCGCCGAGGGCGGCAGCGGCGATCCGGCGCCATAAAAGCTGACGTAAGACGAGCGCACTTCCAGGCGCACCAGCGTCTCGGGCAGCACGCGCAGCTGACCGTAGAGCTGGATGTCGTTCGACAGGGCGCGGCTGCGCTCCAGCTCACTCTGCACGAAGTGGTCGATGCGAAATGACTCGCCCAGCCCAATCTCTAGCGGACCGAGGCCGGGGCGATAGGTGGCGAGCAGGCCCAGGCGATCGAAGATGCGCGGCGCAAACGTCTGGTTGTTGGCGATCTCCAGGTTGCGCGCGTCGTTGGTCACCAGGAACTGGTTGTAGGCGCGCAGCGTCAGCGGCCGACCGCGGAACAGCGACAGCTCGGCATCGCTCTGGGCGTTGAGCTGAGCCATGTTGCCGACCCGGTAGTCGGTCGAGAAATACTGCCGATACTCCAGCGCCGCGCCGACGCGAAACTCCAGCGTGGGCAGCGTGTTGTCCAGGCGCTGCGGTGGCAGCGTCGCCAGATCGATATGCGCTCGCAGCCGTAGCACGCCCGAGTGACTGGACTTGCTGGCCAAGAGCGGATTGCTGTCATACCCCAGCTCGGCCGCGACGCCCGGATGTAGGACCAGCCCATCGCGCAGCACGCGGAAGCCGGGCCCCTCGCGAAAGACCTGGCCGGGATAGACCTCGAACGGACCGTATGGCACGTACTGCGCCTCGGCCGCTCCGGCCAAGGCCAGGTAGGCCACGGCCAGCAGCCCCCCGACCCGGGTGCCCAGCCAGCGACGACGACGTGCCGGCGCCCCAGACCCGTGGCCCGGGCGTGGAGCGGCAGTCCTAGTCGGCGTGAGAGCGCCTCGCGTCATTGCCCCCCGGCCCTATCTCGCTTGGCGAAACGCGCTGGCGGGGTTGGGGCGGCTGGGCAGCTCCAGGCGCAACGGATTGGGCTTGGCCAGCTCTCTTGGGCCGGGCTGCGGATCGTCGAGCTGTCCAGGACCAGCGACGGCGACCGTGGTTGGCTTGGCCGCCACGGGGACCGAGCCACCACAGCTCTCGGCCGCACTGCGCAAGCTGCGCCCCAGCTCCAGAGCCCGCTGGGCCCGCGCCTGCTCGTCCCGGGCCCGCGATAGCTCGCCGTATTGCTTGGCCGACTCCCAGGCCACGCGCGCCACCTCGGCACTCTCCAGCGCCTGGGCGAGCGAGCGCTGCCGCTCGTAAAGGCAGATCTCGCGCACCTTGTCGCCCCCCTTCTGGGCGGCCGCGCGCTGCGTGCTGACCTCGTGCAGGGCCGAGCGCAGCTCACGCAGCACCGCGACAAAGTCGACGCTGCGCTCGCCGGCCTCCGGGCTCGCTGCCGGGCTGACTGCACGAGCCTCAGGCTTCGCTTCGATGCGCCGCTCGGCCGTCGCTGGATCGGCCGCGTGAGCCCTGCCAAAGCCCGCAGCCAGCAGCACGCCCGCCAGCACGAGGCCCCACCGAAAATGGCAGCTGGCTCGTGCGAGGCTTCCCTGGCGACGCTGCTTAGGCTTGAACATCGACTGCTCCACGCTGCACGAAGATTATTTTACGACGGTACGGGGGTCAAATGATACCGTTCCGTCGGCGTCCTGATTATCCCGCAATATCCACCTCTACGCTGAGCGCCCCTCTGTGAGTGTGAGCAAGCCACCGGCTGAGCGAGATCTGCCGCCCCGAGCCGTGCGCCCCGCCGTGCAGGCTGCGGCCGCACTGCTGCTCTTCGCCTGTCCTCTCCTCGGGGGGACCGCCGACCGGCCCTATACCCTGTGGCTTGCGGCGGCCGCCGCGCTCCTGGCGCTGCTCACCAGCTGGTTTTGCCGTCGGGAGCTGTGGATTTCTCATGCCGCCTTGGGGCTGCTGGTGGCGGTAGCCCTGTCGCTCTTGCAGGTCGTGCCCCTCCCGCCAGGCTGGCGAGCCTTGCTGGCCCCAGGCAGCGACGGCGATCTGCGCCTGCTGCTGCAGGGCTTGCCCGCCTACCCACAGCCGTCGACCGCCTGGCTGCCACTCTCGCTCGATGTGGCGAGCACGCTCAACGAAGCCGTCTCCCTGGCCGGGGCGCTGTGCCTGCTCATCACGCTAGGCGTCGCTTGGCAGCCGTCAAGCTCGTCGCTGCCGTCGAGCTCGCCGGTGCTCCCGCCGCTGCCGCGCTGGCTGTTCGCGATTCCCACGCTGGTCTGCCTGCTCGGTGCGCTCGCCGCCCTGGGCATCCCACTGCCTCCCCCCGTCGCCGTCCCAGGAGCCGGAGCCACACGGGCACTGCTTCCCGCTGGCCTGTACAACAGCAACCACATGGCGGCCCTAGCTGGCCTCGGAGCGCTGCTCTCACTCGGCGAGCTGCTCAGCGCGACCCTCCGCCCGACGGAGAGCGCGCCGCGCTTCTGGGGCCCGCTTTTGCTGCTCAGCTGCGCCCTGTGCAACGTCGCCCTCTTGGGCACGCTGTCGCGGGCTGGCATCGCCGCCTGGCTCTTGGCGCAGGCCGCGCTCTTTGCCCACGGACTGCGGCATACGCCCGCCCCGCTCCGTCGCCGCCTGCTGCAAGCTGGGCTGGCTTTCCTGCTGTGCACGCTGCTTGTGGCCCTGCTGCTCGCTGAGCGCGCTCCTGCTCTGCTGCGCGAGCGCCTCGCCGACCTCAGCCTGGCCAGCCTGGCCGCCCCCGGCAGCAAGGTCCACATCTGGCGGCAGGCCCTGCCCCTGCTGCGCGGTCACCTCGCGCTCGGCGTCGGTCACGGGGCCGGCGAGAACCTGCTGCAGCACGTGCACCCGCT
>CAZVMD010000068.1:26638-28718 GCA_964628555.1 uncultured Myxococcales bacterium
GTGCTCCTTATTGTCGCAGTGCCGCTCGTCGCTGGCTACGCCCCGTCCCACGATGAAGACGGCGCTGCGCTGCGTCGCCTGGCCAAAGATCCGCAGACGCCACTGCCCCGCCTGCTGGCCCACGCCGAGGCCGCCAGCGCCCGTCATCCCTTTGACTCTTATCCCGCCGCGCTCGTCGCTGCCCGGCTGCGGCAGAGCGGACAGCCTGAGGCCGCCCGCACCTGGCTGAACCGCGCCCTGCTGCGCAATCCACGCGACCCCTTTGCCCTGCGCGAGACCGCCGCGCTGCACTTTCCGAGTGGCGATCCGCGCACTGCCCTGCTGTTCCTGCGCCTGGCCCTCAGCCACGGCGATGACGAGGATCAGCGTCGCAGCCTCGCGCTCCTAGCCCAGGAAGCCAGCCATGCCGAGGACGTCCTGTCGGCCCTGCCTACCCTGTCCTTGCTGCCGCGGTTTCTCGACGTCGCCGGAGAGGCCGAGGCGCCGCGCTGGTCGCTTCTGGCCGAGGTAGCCCAGGCCGGGCTCGCAGCCGACAACCCGCCGCCCGACCGTCGCGAGCGGGCCGCCTACTGGCTCGGTCGCGCCGCCCTGGCCCAGCGCAGCCCGCCGGCCGCTGCCCAGGCCCTGACCCAGCTCCAGGCTCTGCCGAGTCGCCCGGACGCCCCGCCACCGACGCTGCTGGTCGCTGATCTGCTGGATCTGCTGTCCGATGCTGGGCAGGCCGAGCAAGCCGCCCGCCTCGGCCAGGCCTGGCTTGGCCGGGCTCGCAGCGGCGAGTGGCTCCTTTCGACCGCCCGCGCCAGCCTGCGCCTGAGCCCGCCGCCCTTCGCGACGATCCGCGCCCTGCTGGACGAGGCCCTGGCCTCGAACCAAGCCCTGCCGAGCAGTCAGCGCGCGCTTCTGGCCCGCGCCCACGAGCTCTACGCCGACCTCGAAGCCGCCCAGGAAAACTCCGCCGCCGCACGTAGCCATCAGCAAGCCGCTGCCCGCCTGCGACAGCCCTAAGGGTTAATGGCGCAGGCCGACCACAAGCCGCGTGACGCAGCGCGGCATTAGGGCTCGCCTGGCCGCGTCGAGGAGGGCGCTCGCTCCGCCCGGCGCTGTTGTTGTTGCAAACCGTCGCCCACAAGAGTAGAACCCCTTTTTTCAAAATGGAGATCAGCCATGCGTAGCGTAGTCAAAGGCACCGGGTTTGCCGTCGGCGAACATCTCGTCCCGAACAGCCGCTTCGAGAAGGTCATGGAGACCAGCGACCAGTGGATTCGCGAGCGCTCCGGCATCGAGCAGCGCTACTTCGTCGCGGATGGCGTCGCCACCTCGGACCTCGGCGTGCGGGCGGCCAAGATCGCCATGGAGCAGGCCGGCGTCAGCGCCGCCGACATCGACTACGTCGTGTTTGCCACCATGACCCCGGATCACTTCTTCCCCGGCTCGGGCGGCATCCTGCAGGCCAAGCTCGGGCTGCGCAACATCCCGGCGCTCGACATCCGCCAGCAGTGCACCGGCTTCATCTATGCCCTGCAGGTCTCCGACGCGCTGCTTAAGACCAAGGCGGCCAAGAACCTGCTGCTCATCGGCGCCGAGTCGCACTCGCCGTTTATGCCCTTCCGCAGCTGGGATCTGGTGCTGGGCCAGATCGAGCACAAGGAGATCAGCGAGGAAGAGCGGGCGCTCGGCACGACGATTCGCGACCGCGCGGTGCTGTTTGGCGACGCCGGGGCGGCCGTGGTGCTACGCCGCGAAGACGACGAAAACGAGCGGGGCCTCATCGACTTCGAGCTCCACACCGACGGCAGCAACTACAACAAGCTCTATGTGCCCTCGGGCATGGCGCACCGCCCCTATGTCAGCGAGGCGATGATCCAGAAGCTCGATCACGTGCCGCACATGGACGGCAAGTACGTCTTCCGCATGGCCGTGACCAAGATGCCCGAAGTCACGCGTTCGCTGCTGGCGCGCCACGGCTACACGATCTCGGACGTGAAGATGTTCATCTTCCACCAGGCCAACCTGCGCATCAACGAAGCGGTGCAGCAGGCCCTGGGCATCCCGCCCGAGCGCATCTACAACAACATCCAGC
>CAZVMD010000069.1:0-5607 GCA_964628555.1 uncultured Myxococcales bacterium
GGGCCGGTGGGGCTGGAGGAGGCGGTAGTGCAGGTGCTGCGCGGGCGGCGGCCGCTTTCTGAGATCGCGAGTGAGCTCCAGCTGGAGCGGAGCGAGCTTCTGCGGGTGAGCCTGCGCTATAGCGAGGCCGGGCGGCAGGCGGCGTGGACCGAGCTTAGCGCCCGCGGCATCGTCATCCCGCCGGAGCGCGGCCCGAGCCGAGCGGCGAGCGCCTTCGCCGAGCCGGCTGCTGAGCGCGAGCCGGCCATCGTGCAGACCTTGGTACTTAGCGACCTGCACCTGGGCAATGGCGGCGTCTATGACTGCTACGCCGGCGGGACCGAGCTGTGTCGGCTCCTCGAACGCGAGGCGCTCTTGCAGCCCACCCGCCTGATCTGCAACGGCGACACCATCGACTTTCTGCTCAACGAAGATCCGCTGAGCCTCGATCGCGGACGGGCGGTGCGGCAGGCGCAGGCGGCCATGGCGTTGCCGGAAAACGCCGCCATCTGGGCCCAGCTTGGCCGCGTTCTTCAGGCCGGTGGTGAGGTGGTGATTCGCCTGGGCAATCACGATGCCGAGCTGGCCTTGCCCGAGGTGCAGGCGGTGCTGCGGAGCGCCCTGCGACAGCCGCCGAGCGTCGAGAGTCGCCTGCGCTTTCAGACTGGCGATGAGCCGGAGGAGAGCGGCGGCATCCTGCAGATCGGCGGCGCTCGCATCCTGGTCACGCACGGCGAGCAGGCCGATCGCTGGAACCAGCTGGACTACCCGCGCCTGCGCCGGCTGGCCGCCGCCACGCCGTCGCCCAGCACCGGGCCTGCCGTCGCTGCCGAGAGCTTTGAGTATCCACCGGGCTCGCGGCTGGTAAAGAAGCTGCTCAACCCGCTCAAGGCACGCTACGGCATGCGCTTTGCGGATCTGCTCAAGCCCGACTTTGGGGGGGCGGCGCTGACTGCGCTGGCGGTCAACCCGCTGGCCGTGCGCACGCTCTTGGGCAGCGCAGCGCTTTCGATCCTGTGGCAGCTGCACGGCCGGCGCAGCCTGGCTCCGACCTTTGCTGAGGGGGCTTCTGGTGACGGCAGCAGCGACGCGACAGAGGGCAGCTTCGGCCTGCCGGAGCGCATCCGCGGCGCGGGCCTAGATGCCGGTGAAGCGCAGGCGCTGCAGGCCCTGCTACAGCCAGGCAGCGGCGCGAGCTTCGCGGAGGGCAGTGCGGCCAACGACACGCCCGACCCCGACGGTCGCAGCGCCGGCAACCGCCAGAGCTCGGCCTTGCTGAAGCTCTTGCGGGCTGGCCTAAGCACCTATGCCGCCGGCCAGCGGCGCCTGGCCGGGCGCGAGGGCGAGCGCTTCTTCGCCCTGTCACCCAGCGATGCCGAGTGGGGCGAAGCGCAGCGCCTGGCCAGCAAGTATCGCGTCGGCGCCGTGCTGTTCGGGCATACCCACGCCGCCCGCTTCTTTGCCGAGCGCGATCTTGTCTACGTCAACACCGGCACCTGGATCTGGCTGATGCAGCTGCCACCGGCCGATGCTGATACCGCGACCTGGGCCGATTTTCTCGATGCGCTGCGCCGCGATCCCAGCTTGCAGCAGGCGGGTAGCAGCGACGGGGCTTCGCGCCCACAGCGGCTGCGGCGGCTGCACGTTGCGCGCATCGTGCCGCACCCAGCCGGTGGCGCGCAGCTAGCGCTGTGCGAGTGGCTGCCCGAGCACGGCCTGCAGGTGCTGCGGGAAGCGCGCGTTCGCCCAAGTCCTCTGACCACGCCCCCGAGCGGCGCTGCGGTGTAAGCCCATGACTCAGATCCCCTCGACTCGTCCTTCGTCTCGGCGCGCTGCCCTGCGCCTGTTGCTCTGTCGCGGCGATAGTGAGCGACCGGAGGCCGTGCTGCCGCAGGGCCTGCCGCCCCAGCTGCTGGACGGTGCGCCGCAGCCGCAGGTGACGGCGGTGCCGGCCGGCCGCCTGGCCTTCGGCGATGAGACGCGCGACTCGTCGCTGCTGTCGGAGCGGCGCTGGGGCCTGGTGGTGCCGGCGGGCGAGCCGCTGCGCGGTCAGCTGCTGTCGGCGATCGAGCCGCTCATCCGCGTCCGCGCGGCGCAGCAGGGCCTGGACCCCGCGACGCTGCTCCGCGATCTGGTCTACATCGCACCGGGCGATCCCTACCTGCCGCTGCCGCGCGCCGTCGATTGGTATCGCCACAGCATCGCTGAGGCCGACCTCGACGAAGAGAGCCGGCGCAGCGAGCTTGAGCGACCCGACTATCTGCTGGTGCTCGGCGATCTGCATCAGGTCAGCGAGAGCATCACGCAGGTCCTGAGCAGCTATGGCCACTTCGTCGGTCGCCTGGCCTTCAGCGATGAAGCCGGTCAGCCGCGCTTGGCCGAGTACCGAAAGTACGCCGAGAAGGCGGCGGCAGCGGCTGACAGCGATCGCGTCCTGCCCGACCCTGACGAAGACGATCCCGAGGACGGCGACGCGGCGAGCGCGAGCGGCGAGCGTGAGCCCGGCCTGCGGCTCGGACGGCTGCCCCGTCGCGCCCGCGTGCACTATGTCAGCGATGGCACCGATGCCACCGAGCTAGCCCATGAGCTCTTGGTCTCGCCGCTCCTTACGCGCCTGGCGCGTCGCAACAAGAAGGGGGCGGTGCAGGACCTCAACCCAGCGGCCCAGGCGGCGCTGTTCGGCAGCGACGATCTTCTAACCAGCGCTGCCAGCCTACGCAGCTCGCTGCTGTTCACTGTCAGCCATGGCTACGGCGGCCCGCGCGGCGGCTACAGCAGCCCGCAGGAGCAGCGGCGCTTGCAGGGCGCTCTCAGCTTCGCTACCGCGACCGCCGGACGCGGGCGACGATTAGGTGGCGACGACCTGCGGGCCCTGCGCACGCCGTTTGTGCCGGGCGGCATCTGGTTCATGCTCGCCTGCTATGGAGCGGGCACGCCAGCCGAGAGCCAGTTCTATCACTGGCTGGCCTCGCGCCGCGATCAGCTTGACGACGAGGCGCGCTGGGTGCTGCGCTCGCTGCCGGCCCCGACCCAGCTGTTGCCGGACTCGCATCCCTTTGTCGCCGCGCTGCCGCAGGCCGCCCTGGCTCAGCCCGACGGGCCGCTGGCCATCATCGGCCACCTCGATCTCGCCTGGTCCTACAGCTTCGTCGACACTCCCGAGGAGGGCGAGGACGAGAGCGGGCGCGGCGACTACGATCACTTTGAGACCCTGGTCCGCTCGCTGATGCGCGAGGCACGCGTCGGACCGGCGCTGAGCACGCTGCTGCGCAAGCGGCGCAGCGCCGAGCAGAGCCTGCTGCGGCGCTACGATGCCCAGCGGCGAGCCCTGATGCGCCCCGGGAGCGGCAGCGAAGGCGACAAGGGGCCGCCGGTGGATGTGGCGCTGCGCCGTCACTGGATGACGCGCCAGGATCTGACCGGCTATGTGCTGCTCGGCGACCCAGCGGTGCGCCTGTTCCGCCGCAGCCCAGCGACCGCACCGACCGCTGAAGTGGCCAGCCTGACGACCACGCGCAGCCCCGCGCTCGGCCCGGCCAGCGGTGCCGCCAGCGCCACGACGAGCCCCTTGCCGGCCCTCAGCAGCCCCGGCCAGACGCTGACCCCGAGCGATGTGCGACCCCAGAGCGCTGAGCTCGCGCGCATCGAGGACGCGATCCTGGAGCTGATGCTGGGCACAGCCACGGCTGCGGTGCTGGCCGCCGCACTGGGCTGCAGCGAGGCCGAGCTCCTCGCCCTGCACGCGGCCTATCAGCGAGCCGGGCGGGCCACGCTGCCGTCTTCCACGAGCGGCTCATGAGTCGGCGCCCCCCAGCTAACGAAAACCCGCTGCAGCTGCTGCTGCGCGCGGCGGCCCGCGGTGATGCGATCCTGCCTCGCGGCCTCGGCGATGAGGCGCTGCGCCCGTCTAGCAGCGCGGCGACCCCGACCAGCGATCTCTCCGGCTTTCTGTGGGATGAGGGAGCGGACAGTAACGATCTGCGCTCCCAGCGCTGGGGCGTGGTAGCGCCGGCCGGCCCGCTCGGCGATCGCCTGCTGGCGCAGGTGCAGCCGCTTATCGCCGCCCGCCAGGCCGAGCAGGGGGCGAAGGTGCGCATCTATCGGCCGCCCGCCCAGCTCGACGAGCTGGCAGCCCTGCAGTATCGCAAAGACCACTTCGACACCGGCCGCGAGCTTGTGCGCAGCACGCCGCGTTACCTGCTGTTGCTCGGCGATCTCGACGAGCTGCCGCTTTCGCTGCAGCAGGTGCTGCAGACCGATGCCCTGGTCGGTCGCCTGGCCTTCCGCACGCCCGAGGGCTACCAGGCGTACGTGGACAAGGTGCTGCGCAGCGAGGCCGGCCCGCGGCAGGCGACCGGGCGGGCGCTGTTTTACGCCGTCCCCGATGGCACCGCCGCGACGCAGGTCGGCGATGCAGCGCTGATCGCCCCCAGCTTCGATCTGGCGCTGGACGCCCACGGCCGTGGCGAGTTCCCCGCCGAGGTGCGCAGCCTGAACCACGACAGCGAGGATCGCCTGGCTGCCGATCCCCTGCTTTCAGCCGCGGCGCAGCGCCAGCCAACCGCGCTTTTGAGCGTCAGTCATGGCGAAGGTCCGCCACCCGGTGGCTTTCGCTCGGCCAGCCGCCAGCGCGAGCGCCAGGGCGCCATGTGCTTTGGCGAAGACGAGGTGCTGGCTGGAAGCGAGGTCAGCGAGCGCCGCTTTCTGCCGCAGGGGCTGTGGCTGATGGTCGCCTGCTATGGCGCCGGGACGCCGCTGACCAGCGCGTATCAGCCCTGGCTGGAGCAGCTGGGGCGAGGTGCCCAGTCGGCCGAGGTCGCTCGCCTGCTCGCCGGCCTGCCGCGTCCCGAGGAGCGACCGTTTGTCGCCGCGCTGCCGCAGGCCCTGCTGCAGAGCCCACAGGGACCGCTGGCCTTCATCGGCCACATCGATCTGGCGTGGACCTACAGCTTTGCCGATCTTGACGCCGGGCCGCAGGCCATCCCGCGACCGGCCCGCTTCGTCGAGGCCCTGCGCGGGGCGCTGCGCGGCGATCGGGTCGGGCTGTGCTGCCGCGAGCTGATGCGCGCCGTGGGCCAGACGCAGACCGAGATCCTTGCGCTGTCGCCGCAGCTGCGCAGTGCAGCGCTGACCGGGCAGCGCTCCGCGCCCAGCGCGCGACGAGCCGAAAGCAGCGATCCCGGGCTGCGCCTGGCGCATCTGTGGATGCTGCGGCAAGACCTCCTCGGCTACATCCTGCTCGGCGATCCCGCCGTGCGCCTGCCCCTTGTCCCCCCCGCCGAGCCGGTCGCCAGCGCCGAGTCCGCCGATCCCTATGCCCTGGCCGCCAGCCTTGGCCTGATGGGCAGCCCTGACCCCGAGGAGCGCAGGGCCTCACGCACCGCGCGCCGCCCGCCGCCCACAACCGCTGCGAACCCGCCGCAGCCTCCCCTCGATCAGCTGGAGTCGGCGATCGGAGCCATCCTCTGCGGCGCCTCAGAGCCCGCCCAGCTCGCCGCCCAGCTCGGCCTGCCCCTGCCCCAGCTCCTCGACTACGTCGAGCGCTACCGCCAAGCCGGCCGCGCCGCACTGGCCGAGCGCCCCTTCGGTTAGGCTGCGGTTGGGGGATTAATTGTTTAATTGTTTAAT
>CAZVMD010000069.1:5707-28346 GCA_964628555.1 uncultured Myxococcales bacterium
TTAATTGTTTAATTGTTTAATCGATTAATTGTCAATTAATCGAATTTATGATTGACGATTAATTTCTATTTCTTGTCTCCGCCAAGCGGGTAAGACTGGCCGCCCCATGGCTCCTTCTCTGGTCTTCCCCCCGGCCGCACCGCCGCCTGCCCTGTCTGATCTGCACCGTCACCTCGATGGCTCGCTGCGCCCGAGCACGGTGGCTGAGCTAGCTGCGCAGCATGGGGTCGAGGTGCCGCCGGATCTGGCGTTTGCGCCGGGGATGGGTCTTGCGGCGGCGCTGTCGCGCTTTGCCTTTACGCTGTCGCTGCTGCGTGAGCCGGCGGCGGTGGCGCGGGTTGCGGCCGAGATGTGCGAGGACGCTGCCGAGGAAGGCGTGGCGACGCTGGAGATTCGCTTTGCGCCGCAGCTTCATACCGGCGCTACGCTGCCCGCGATCATCGATGCCGCGCTGGCGGGGATGGCCGGTCGCGCCGGCCTGATTCTCTGTGGTCTGTATGGCGAGCCTCCCGAGGTGCTCTTCGCTCTCGTCGAGGCGGCACGCAGCCGGCCGGGCGTCGTGGGTATCGACTTAGCAGGCGGACCGGGCCCAGCACCGCGCTACCGCCTGGCCGACTATGCGCCGGCGTTTGCGCGCGCCGCCGACCTGGGCCTGGGTCGCACCGTGCACGCCGGCGAGGGCCGACCCGCCGAGGAGATCGCGGCGGCGATCGAGCTCCTGCAGGCCCAGCGCATCGGCCATGGCACCACCCTGCTCGACAGCCCGGCCGTCGTCGACCTGGTGCTGTCGCGCGGCGTGGTCATCGAGGCCTGCCTGACCAGCAACCTGCACACCGGCGCCATCCCTGAGCTCAGCGCGCATCCCCTGCCGCGCTGGCTCGACCTTGGCGTCGCGGCCTGCGTCTGCGCCGACAACACCCTGCTCTCGCAGACCGATGCCCGACGCGAGCACGCCATCGCCGCCACCCTGCCCGGCATGACCCACGACAAGCTGCAGCGGGTCATCGCCTGCGGAAGGCGCGCCGCCTTCCGACGGAGCGACGCGGCGAAGTAGCCGACGACCGCGGCCCGTCCAGCGGGGTGCAGCTCACCGGGGTGCCCCGCCTCAGCACAGCGCGACGCTGGCCCGGTACGGCTACGGCGCCGGTCGAGCAGAAGCAGCGGCGGCGTGCGGCGCTCGCCTATGGCGCAGCGAGAGCAGAGCCAAGAGCAGCACCGCCAGGGTCAGGTACAGCGGCGCATAGCGCTGACCCCAGCCGCTGCCATAGACGCTGGCCCGCGGCCAGCCGATGTTGATGCACAGGGCAAGGCCGAAGGCGACGGCCAAGACGTTGATCGGCAGCCCAGCCCGGCCAAGCGAAAAGCCCGAGTTGGGAGCGGCGCCGACGGAGCCGGCGGGCGGGCGCAGGCGGCGCAGCAGGCAGGGCACGGTGACCAAAAGATACGACAGGTTGGCCCACAGCACCGCGATCGAGACAACCAGCGAGACGATCTGTGGATGACGGATGTTGAGCAGCAGCACCAGCGTCGCCAGCAGCGCCACCAGCGCGATGGCGGGCTGCGGCACCTGACTGCGCGGCGAGACGCGCGCGAGCAGCCGGGCCAGCGGCAGCTGGCCATCGCGCGCCATGGCAAAGACCAGGCGCGCCACGCCGGTGTGCACAGCCAGCGTGCAGACCCAGATGGCGAAGGCGACATCGACCAGCAGCAGCCGGCCGCCCCCCGAGCCCAGCACCTGGCGCAGCAGGAAGGCCAAGCCATAGGCGGCACTGCCCAGGCGCGGATCCGTCAGATCCGGCGCCGCGCACAGGCTGGTCAGCAGCAGCAGACCGCCCAGCACCGCCGCCGCCACCAGCGCCTGCACGATGGCCCGCGGCACCCGGCGGCGCGGCTCCTGCGTCTCTTCGGCCAGCGCGCCGGCGGTGTCGTAGCCGTACATGACATAGGCCGACATCAGCAGCGACAGCAGGAAGCCCGACAGCGGCCGCGGCGAAAGGCTCTCGCCGTGCCCGTAGCGCATAAGCAGCACCGCCGGGCTGTGCACCGCATGCCGGCCCAACAGCCCCACCAGCACCAGCGCGCCGATGAGCTCGGCGAAGACTCCGGCGTTGTTGATTAAGGAGAGCAGCCGCACGCTGACCGAGTTGACCAGCCAGCTAGCGGCGATCAGCAGGCAGGCTAGGAGCACGGCGTTCTTGGCACTCGCCTGCTCGTCATCGATCCGGCCCAGCAGCTGAAAGCCCGGCCAGAGCTGCGGCAGCGTGCTCTGCAGCGCCAGGGGCACCGCGGCCAGCGTCACCACCAGGCAGGCCAGGTACAGACAGCCGACGACGCGGCCCCAGCCATCGCCGCTGATGTGACGCGACCACTGATACAGCCCACCGGCCAGCGGATACCGCCCGGCTAGCTCGGCCAGGCACAGCGCGACGCAGAGCTGGCCCAAAAACACCAGCGGCCAGGTCCAAAAGCACAGCGGCCCCGCCGCCTGAAAGCCGACGTGAAACATCTGAAAGGCGCCGGTCAGGATCGACAGATAAGAAAACCCGGCGGCAAAGGCCGAGAAGCTGCCCAGGCGACGCGCTAGCTGGGCGCGGTAGCCAAAGCGGGCCAGATCGTCAGCGTCGGAGGCATCGGACATCACAGGCTCCAGCAGGCAGGGGAGCCCGCCGGCGCGCGCTCCAAGTTTTGGCTACATGCCACGAGTCGCGGGCGCAAGGGAAGCGTCTTGCCAGCGGCGGCCCCGCCAAGGCCCGATCGCCTGTGCCGCGGCCAGCGACCGCGCGGAGCGACGTGCTAGGGTGCGGCGCATGATTCTTGCGCTGTGGGCCGTACCGCGCTCCGTCTCGACGGCGTTTGAGCGCATGATGATGGAGCGGGGAGACTTCCACGTCCTGCACGAGCCGTTCTCGGTCGCCTACTACTACAGTCCGATGCGGCGCAGCGCGCGCTACGACAGCGTGCCGATCCGCGATGAAAACTGCGTGCCAGCCGTCGCCGCGCGGATCGCTGAGCTCAGCCAGCGGCAGCCGGTGTTCTTCAAGGACATGGCCTATCACCTCAGCGGCCACTTCGACCTGCCGCTGCTTGGCAGCTGCCGCCATGCCTTCCTAATTCGCCATCCCGGGCACGTGCTGCCGTCGCTGCACAAGATGATGCCGGACTTTAGCGAGGAAGAGACTGGCTACGAGCGCCTGCACGAGCTGTTCGATCGGGTGCGAGCGGCGAGCGGCCAGACGCCCTGCGTCATCGACTCTGAAGATCTGTGCGCACAGCCGCAGGCGGTGATCGCCGCGTTCTGCGCCGCGGTCGGCATTCCTTTCTTGCCGCAGGCGCTGCACTGGACCCCCGGTCCGCGGCCAGAGTGGCAGCTGTGGGAGCCCTGGCATGCCGAGGTCGCCAGCAGCCAGGGCTTTCTCGCACCGCGCGGGCCTGCGACGCCGATTCCCTCGGGCCCGCTGGCCGCGGCCTATCAGCACTGCCTCTTGCACTATGAGGCCCTGCGGCAGCACAGCCTGCGCCCGACGCTGCCACCGTCGGCCTAGCGGAAGCGGGGGGCAAGCAGGGCAACCTGGCCTTGGTAGTCACCGGCAGCCAGGCGACCATCGGCCAGTCGGGCCAAGCAGCGCACAAAGCTCGGCCGCACCGCAAGAGGAGCTTCAGCGGCGGCCTGCAGCACGCCATCCCCGATCCGCGACAGCGCAATGCAGCCATCCTCGCCTGCCGAGACAATGACGTCTTCGGCGAGGGCACACAGGGCGTAGACCTCGCCCTGGTGCGCTGGGTAGCTGCCCCGCTCACGCAGCCCGCAGGCCGGATCGGAAGCGAAGTCCAGCCAGACCAAGTGACCGTCGGCACAGCCGGCGATGAAGGCCCCGCCCGCGGCCGTCACGTTGCAGAGCGCGTGCACCGGTCCGTGCGCAAGGGGCAGCTCACCGAGCAGCCGCTGGCTAGCCAGATCCCACAGCCGCACGCAGCCGTCCTCGCTGCCGCTGACCAAGCGCCCGCCGGGCTGCGGCAGCAGCGCCCAGACCCAGCCGCCTGCCGGCCGCAGACAGCCGCTTGGCGCAGCTGTAACGAGTGCGGGCCCACAGCCCGCGTCGTCGCTGTCGTGCCCCCACGGCGAGCGCGGCCAGAGCCAGATGCCGCCGTCGCCACAGCCCGCGGCCAGGTACAGCGGGGAACAGTCGGCCAAGCTCAGCACCGCCCCCGGAAGCTCGGCCAGCCGCACCGACTCGCCCGTGCTGAGGTCGTGGCTGAGCAGCGCGTGATCGCGTCCACCGCTCAGCAGATAGCCGGCTGCTCCGCCGGGCGTAGATGGCAGAAAGCATAGGCTGCTCACCGAGCCGTGGTGGCCCGACAGGCGCAGGCGCGGCCGGCCGCTCGCCGGATCGCAGATGCAGATGCTGCGATCGCGCGAGCCACTGACCAGCTCTCCGCTCGGCAGGGTCAAGAGCGAAAAGACATAGCCGTCGTGCAGCGGCAGCACGATCGCGGGCGCGCCCTCGACAGGCTGGCTAACCCGCCGCGCAGGTGCCACCGGCGAGCCCTGGCGCTGGTACATGGCATCGGTGCGCAGCACGTGCTTCTCGCCAGCGGTCACCGGCTCACCGTCGTGCCACAGGCGGTGCTCAAAGACGATCGCCCGACCCGGCCGCGGTGTCACGCCCCCCTGCAGCCCGCCGCGGCGAGCCGCATAGAAGCGCGTCTGCCCCCCCAGCCGCGCCGGATCGTCGTCGAGATAGATCTGCAAGGTCAGCAGCGAGCGCAGCCCGGGCGCCGGCTCGTGCGCCCCATCTTGATGAATGCGAAAGCCCTGCCCATCGCGATAGCGACAGAAGCGAAAGCGCGAGTTCAGCCCACACAGCGTCCAGCTACTGCCGTCCTCCCCCGTCAGCTGGGCCGGCAGCCGCGCGCCGAGCCGGGCAAACAGCGCGGCCGCCAGGTCCGCATCGTCATAGACCCGCCGATCGTTGTTGCGATAGGACGGCGGATAGTCGTCGCCGGTCGGGCCGAAGCCCAGCACCGTCGCTCGCTCCTTGAGCGCCAGGCAGAGCGACTCGCTCAGCGCGTCCTCGATCAGAAACGCCACACCCGCGCAGACAAACGGCAGCCCATCGCGAGCGGGCTCGCCTAGCCGACCCGTGAAGCTCATGGGCCCACCCCCGCGGCTATTTTAAGGGGAACTTGCGCCAGCAAAGCCCTGGCCCGCGCTCCGTGGCAGCGCCATCTGCAGCGTGCCTCGTCTGCCGCTGGCCTGGCCCCGGGCCCGCGCCAAGCGACGGCAGCGAATGTTCCCGACACCTCGCCCAGGGTCGGAGGAAAACCCCTTTGGATCTCGGCCCTTAGCACTCTGCCAGCGAATTCTTCCGGCGGCGCAGTACCATGGATCTTCACCCTGCTATGTCCTCGCCTTCCTCTACGGCATCGAGCTTCGTCGGCCGAGTTCTGGCGGATCGCTACCTGATCGAATCGGTCATCGGCACCGGCGGCATGGGCGCGGTGTATCGCGCCCGCGATCAGCAGCGCGACGTCATCGTCGCCATCAAGGTCATCCATCAGCTCGGCCCGGGCACCGAGGAGCATCACCGCCGCTTCTTCGACGAGGCGCTGATCATCGGCGAGCTGTTCCATCCCAACATCGTCCAGGTCATCGGCTTCGATCGCGAGAAGGACGGCACGCCGTTTCTGATCATGGAGCTTTTGCGCGGCAAGGACCTGTACGACACGCTGCAGGAGAAGGGGCAGCTGCCGCTTTCCAAGGTGCTGGAGATCGTGCGCCAGGTTGGCAGCGCACTGCACGCCGCGCACAACCTGGGCGTCGCCCACCGCGACATCAAGCCAAGCAATATCTTCCTGTCGCGGCAGGCCAGCAGCGATGGCAACGAGACCGAGGTGGTCAAGGTCGTGGACTTCGGTCTGTCGAAGAACATCGACGACCCGGCGATGCGCAGCACGGCGCGCGGCATCATCCTCGGCACGGTCGAGTACGTCTCGCCCGAAGGCACGACCGGTGAGAGCGAACACGTCGATTTCCACAGCGACCAGTGGGCCCTGGCCGTCGTGACCTATCGCATGCTCACCGGCCGGCTGCCGTTCGAGGGCAAGAGCCCGCTGCAGATCCTGGCCGCGATCCAGAAGCAGCCAGCGCCTTCGATCAAGAGCATCGTGCCCGACCTGCCCGACTACGTGGCCGCAGCGATCGAGCGGGCGATGGCCAAAGAGAAGAAGCAGCGCTTCGAGTCAGTGCAGGACTTCGTGCGCGCGCTGCAGGGCTTGCCGCCGCTGTCGCAGTCGCTGAGCACGGCCGCCGATGCGCGCGGGGGCTCGCGCTTCAATCGCCGCGGCAGCTCAAGCGGTATCGGCATCGCCGGCATCGCCGACCGCGGCAACAGTGGTGATCGCAGCGCCAACTTCGCCGTGCCCGCTGCGGAAGCCGCAGCCAGCCAGAGCGCCCCGGCCGCGAGCAAGAGCGGAGAGGGGTCAGGCGCCGCGTCAGTCCCCAGCGAAGAGGCTCGACCGCCGAGCAATCAGAAGCGCAACATCGCACTGGTCGCGGTGGCGATGCTCGCGGTGCTGATCCTGGCCTTCGTCATGGGCTTCCTGCTCCGTCGCCACAACGCGATCCAGAGTCCGCCGGTCACCCTGCTGCTGTCGCGCTGAAGCGAGCGGATTCGCACGCTGGCTGCGACTCGCTGCAGGCTCAGCGGACCCGCGCTCCTGGGGGGAGGACTGTCCCCAGTTGTGGAATGGATCCCCATCTTTGCGCGCTCCAGGGCCGCCGCTAGCATGACCCAACGTTACATATCGGAGCGAGAAGCCATGAGCCTAACTAATCAAATCGAAAGCGTCGCCCGCAAGACCCTCGAAAAGACGGCGGTGAAGGCCGCCAACGCCGCTTGGCCGCTGATCGCCGAGCTGAACCGTCGCTTCGAGCGCCCCTCGAAGACGCCGGACTGGGCCCCCGGCCCGCTGCTCAAGTCGCGCGAGCGCAGCAAGCCGCCCCTGGGCTGGCCGCGCGAGACCGACTCGCTGTGCCCGCGCTGCGTCAAAGAGGTGCGCGAGGACATCTTGTCCGGGCGCAAAGATCTGTCCGAGCTGACGCACGGCAAGCCGGGTGAGGTGCGGGCTCGCATCGTCGAGCGCGACGGCAAGATCGTGATGGAAAAAGAGTGCGACAAGCACGGCGCCTTCAGCGATGTGATGTCGATCGATCCGGCGTTCATGTCGCGCATCGAGTCGCTGTTCCCCGGCCGCGACTACAAGGCCCTGACCACGCCGCTGCGCCAGCACGGCACCTCTTCCGTGCAGTATGGGCGCGGCGCGGTGCTGACGGTCGACCTGACCAACCGCTGCAACATGATGTGCGATCCCTGCTTCATGGATGCCAACCAGGTCGGCTTCGTGCACGAGCTCTCGTGGGAAGAGGTCAAAAAGATCCTCGACGACAGCCTGCAGATCACGCCGCGGCGGCAGATGAGCATCCAGTTTTCGGGCGGCGAGCCGACGCTGTCGCCGTACTTCCTGGATGCCATTCGCTACGCTCGCGAGGTCGGCTACTTCGCCGTGCAGTGCGCCACCAACGGCCTGCGCTTTGCGCAAGAGCCCGGCTTTGCCCAGAAGGCGAAAGAGGCCGGCCTGCGCATGGCCTACCTACAGTTCGACGGCGTCAGCAACGAGTCGAACGCGCACCGCAAGATCAAGAACCTGTTCGATGTGAAGCTGCGCGCCATCGAAGAGCTGCACCGGGCTGGCATCGACGTGATCTTGGTGGTGACCGTGGTAAACGGCGTCAACAACGATCAGATCGGCCCCATCATGCGCTTCGCGATCGAAAACTGCGACAAGATCACCGTCGTCAGCTTCCAGCCGGTAAGCTTCACCGGTCGCGATGAAGACGTCGATGACGAGACGCGACAGAAGCAGCGCTACACGCTGTCGCACCTGGCGCACGACGTCAAAGCGCAGACCGGCGTTACCGAGCCGCTGCGCGACTGGTTCCCGCTGTCGGCGATGGGACCGTTCTCGGCGCTCGGCGACATGCTGATGGACGGTCAGCAGAAGTTCGGCACGCTAAACTGCGGCTGCCATCCCAACTGCGGCATCGGCACCATCCTGTTCGTCAACAAAGAGACCAAGCAGATGGTGCCCCTGCTGCAGTTTCTCGATGTCGATCAGCTGATGAAGGATGTCTT
The DNA here is from genome assembly GCA_964628555.1 of uncultured Myxococcales bacterium. Lineage (GTDB taxonomy): Bacteria > Myxococcota_A > Polyangia > Palsa-1104 > JAEUJZ01 > JAEUJZ01. The sequence continues at coordinate 13,900 of CAZVMD010000069.1, forward strand.
TACGATCGCCGATGGCAACCTGCCGCGCGAGGTAGCGATGGCCCAGGTGGCGCTGGCGCTGGTGCGCAACTTCCGGCCCGAAAAGGCGCCGCCCGGCTACACCGCGACCGATCTGTTCAAGCAGTTCCTGTCGCAGACCGGCAACCGCGGCAGCAAGCCCGGCGAGTTCGAGTCCGATGCGCACGAGTTCAAGTGGCGCGTGCTGTTCGTCGCTGGCATGTGGTTCCAGGACCTGTTCAACTACGACTTCCGGCGCACCGAGATGTGCATCATCCCGTATGGCACGCAGCTTGGCGAGATCAGCTTCTGCGCCTACAACACCGGTGTCGGCTGGCGCAACATCGTCGAGCAGATGCTGGCCAATGCGACGGTCGCGGACTGGTACAAGCAGCACGGTCGCCATCCCGTCTACGCCAAGAACAAGGACCTCGACCTACCCACCTACGACAACGAGCTGACCAGCCGCCTGCCCGACGTGCCCGGCTACGTCACCTCGCTCAACGAGCAGGGCAAGCTGAAGCTGCGCGTCGTCGCGTAGCCGCCGCGCTCTGCCCGTCCCTCCCTCTGCTCTTCTCTTCGCCTCTCTCCTCTCCCCTCTTCACTTCTTCTCGCCAAGCGCTGACCCGCTAAAGCGCGCCGCGCTGGATCGCCTGCTGCACGCTCTCTGGCGTGATGCTGGGGAACAGCGCGTTGTGCGGCTCGCCGAGCAGCGCCTGGCCACTCCACAGGCCCTGCGCGTACATCAGCGGCAGCCAGGCCATGACGTTCTGTGGCTCGGCGGCGCGGCGACGCTGCGTCTCGGCCTGTAGCTCGGCGAGCGAGCCCTGGTGTTGCAGGGTCAGCGCCCGGCCGTGCACGCGCTGCCAGGCCGCAGCGAAGCCGAAGATGTCCAGGCGCTCGCCGCGCACGAACAGCGGGCTGGGTAGCGGCTGCTCGGCGAGTGCGGCGGCCGCGATGTAGTGCGCCGTGTCTTCCCAGGTCGTCCAGTCGATCGGCGTCCGGCCATCGCCAAAGTAGCGAACCACGCCGGCCTGCGCATCGAACACGCCGACAAAGCCCAGGACCCCGCGGTCGGCGAACATGCCCTGCAGCACATGCACCACCTCGAACGTCGGCGACACCTCTTTCGCCGCGCGCTCGGCGAAGCTGCGCCGCCAGTCGGAGTTTATGTTGATGCCGGGCGGCAGCGTAAACAGGTTAAACGAATAGTCCGATGGGATGAAGCGACGTACTCCCGCCGCCTTGGCCGCCAGCAAGAGCCGGCTCTGCCCCTCGATGAGCACGTCCGGGCCGCCCTGCAGCGTTGAGACCACGGCCCAGGCGCCCTGCACCGCGGCCTGCTGCTCGCTATCGCTAGCGCCGACGATGTCGAAGGCCTGGTAGCTCAGCCGCGCGTGCTGGGCAGCCGCGAGCTCGGGCTTTTGGGGGTCACGCACCAGGGCGCGGACCGAGACGTTAGGCTGCGCGAGCAGCGCATCCACCACGAGGCGACCGAGCTTGCCGGCCGCCCCCACCACGACAATGAGCTTGTTGTTCATGCTTCGAGCATGTGGCCCGCCCCTCGGATGGACAATATGGTTTCGAAGGACGCTTTGTCAGCCTATCCTGGACAATATGATCGCTCCTACCGACATGCTGCTGTTCGCCAACGTGGTGGCAGAAGGCAGCTTCACGGCCGCGGGCCGCGCCCAGGGCATCAGCAAGCAGACGGTGTCGGCGCGCATCGCGCAGCTGGAAGAGCAGCTGGGCCTGCGCCTGCTTGAGCGCACGACCCGCCGCCTGCGCCCGACTGAGGCCGGAGCCCGCTATTACGAGCGCTGTCGCGCCATCGCCACGCAGATCGAAGACGCCAACCGCGAAGCGCAGCAGCAGCAGGCCGAGCCGAGCGGACTGCTGCGCGTGTCCGCACCGACGCTGTACGGCCGCCGCTACCTGGCCAAAGTGGTAGCCAGCTACCTCAGCCGCTTTCCGCGCGTGCGCATCGAGCTCGCGCTCTCGGATCGCCGCGTCAACCTGGTCGACGAAGGCTTTGATCTGGCGATTCGCGTCGGGCTCTTGCACGACTCGACGCTGTCGGCGCGGCGTTTGGGCGAAGGGCATGTCTACTTTGTCGCCAGTCCGAGCTTCGTCGCTGCGCAGGGCCTGCCGAGCCCCAGTGCGCTGCCCACGCTGCCCTGCATCGGCATGCGGCCAGTCGAGACCTGGGAGGTCGCAGGGCAGTCCCACAAGCTGCAGCCCAGACTGGTGGTCAACGATCTGGAGGTCGGCTGCGACGCGGCCATCGCCGGCCTGGGCATTGCCCAGCTGCCCTCGATCGTCTGCCGCGAGCCGGTGCGCGCGGGCCGACTGCAGCTCCTGTTCGGCCCGGCCGCTACGCTGCTGCGCCCGGTACACGCGGTCTTTCCCAGCCGCCGCCACCTCTCGCCCAAGGTCCGCCATTTCCTCGACGCGCTAAGCGCCGAGATCGCGCCGATGCTGCCGCTGTCTGAAGCCGACCTCAGCCCGTCGCGCCGCCGGGTGGGCGAGCGATCCCGTCGAGGTAGAGCCTGAGAACGAGCCGAGCTGCCGATAAATAGCTGGCCAGGGTCGGACTCCTGGCGAGAGCGCTGTGATAGCCTGAAAAAGAGGGCCAAATGTCGGTCGATCCCGCGGAGAACAATGGCTGGCGCTCGCTGGCCAAAGGGCTATCGATTCCGCATGACACCAAGGTGGTGCGCATCCCGGATCTGCACGAGGCCCTGCTCGACGACACGCGCTTCGCCTGGGATCGCGAGCCGTTCCTGGCCTGGTTTCATACCCACTTCGACAATGGCGAAGTCGACCCGCGCGACGTCTATCCCGAGTGGCGCTTCAACCATCAGATCGAGCCGGATGGCCACAGCGGCTTCTCGATGGCGGGACGAAACTCGTTCCTGTGCCTGTACGCCAAGCTCAAGCACGAAGATCTGTGGAGCGAGATCTCGACCGTGCGCTGGGTGGGCGAGACCGGTGAGCTGACGTTCTTTCCGCGCCGCGGCTCGCGCGGGCTGCAGCAGCATCTGTTGTCGCGCGGCTATGGCGACTTCTGGATGGCCGGCAAGGACACACCCTGGGGGGTGCGCTGCCGCTTTCGCGGGGCCCAGCTGCACTATCGTGGCTTCGACCATGCCGACGAGCCGGACAACGTCCACATTGATCTGCACAACCCTGGCGATCCCCCGACCGGTGCACCGACGAGCGCGATGGAAGAGCTGCCCGGCGCGATCCTGCACATGGTCGAAGATCTGCACAATCGCCACGCCTCGCATACCTGGCCGCAGCTGCGCAGTGCCCTGTTGGCCCAGGGCATCGCGCTACCGCCCATCGTGCCCTGAGGCGCCGATGATCGCAGGACGTAGCGTGCAGCCGCCCCCGCGAGGGCCGCGATGACCGCCGAGCGACCGCTTTCTGGTGTGCGGGTGCTGGAGCTAGGCCAGCTGGTCGCCGGACCGTTCGCCGGCACCCTGCTTGCGTACTTTGGCGCCGAGGTGATCAAGGTCGAAGCGCCGGGCCAAGGGGACCCGCTGCGCGGCTGGCGTGTTGTGCAGGATGGCACCTCGCTGTGGTGGCGCAGCCTGTCGCGCAACAAGCGCTGCATCACGCTGGATCTGCGCCGCCCCGGCGGGCAGGAGATCGCGCGTCGGCTGGCTGCGCACTGCGATGTGATCATCGAAAACTTTCGCCCCGGCACCGTCGAGAGCTGGGGCCTGGGCCCGGCCGAGATCAAGGCCCGCAGGCCCGATGTCATCTACACCCGCGTATCGGGCTATGGCCAGACTGGCCCCTATGCTGCAAAGCCCGGCTTTGCCGCGGTCTGCGAGGGCATGGGCGGCCTGCGCTACGTCACCGGCACGCCCGGTCAGCCGCCGGTGCGACCCAACCTGAGCCTCGGTGACAGCCTGGCCGGCCTGCACGCGGCCTTCGGCATCCTGCTGAGTCTTTATCATCGCGACCGCAAGCGCAGCGCAGATCCCGACGGAGCCGCAGCGCCGCGTGGTCAGGTCGTCGATGTCGCGATCTACGAGTCGGTCTTCAACCTGATGGAGAGCTTGCTGCCGGAGTTCGATGCGCAAGGAGTGATTCGCGAGCCGGCGGGATCAGCGGTCACCGGCATCGTCCCCAGCAACACCTACCGCTGTCGCGATGGCGCCTATGTGCTGATCGGCGGCAACGGCGACTCGATCTGGCGACGGCTGATGCAGGCGGCTGGCCGGGCCGATCTGGCCTCCGATCCGCGGCTGGCCCACAACGCCGGCCGGGTGGCCCACCAAGCCGAAGTGGATGCGGCGATCGCGGCCTTTACCGCCACGCTGCCGGCGGCCGAGGTCGTGGCCCAGCTAGAGGCCGCTGGTGTGCCGGTGGGGACGATCTACAGCGCCGCCGACATCGCGCACGATCCCCACTATCAAGCTCGCCAGATGTTCGAGCCCGTCGAGATTGGCGAGCGGACGATCCGGCTGCCAGCCATTGTGCCCAAGCTCTCAGCGACGCCGGGGAGCACGCAGTTTGCCGGGCCGGAGCTGGGTCAGCACACCCGCGAGGTACTGCGCGAGCTCCTGCAGCTTAGCGATGAAGAGCTCGATCGCGCCGAGCGCGAGGGTCTGATCTGAGCTCGGCTCCTGCGCCGAGCCGCCCATCCTGCCGCCCGTTCTAACCACCCTAGCTACGCTTGGAGATGCTGATGGCCGAGACGCTGCAGCTGGATCTGGACGATGTGCGGATCGCGACCCTGGTCGATGGGCAGGGCCCGCTTTTGCTCTGCGCCCACGGCTTCCCCGACGGACCCCGCTCGTTCCGCCATCAGGTTGGGCCGCTGGTTGCGGCCGGCTTCCGCGTCGCCTGCCCGGCCATGCGCGGCTATGCGCCAAGCAGTGAAGCTCGCAGCGGCCGGTACGATGCGGCAGCGCTGGGGCGCGACTTGGTAGGCATCGCCGATCGACTGTCCCCCGGGCAGCCGGTGCGCCTTGTCGGTCATGACTGGGGCGCGGTGGCAGCCTACGCAGCGACGGCGCTGGCGCCATCGCGCTTCAGTCAGGTGGTGACCCTGGCAGTACCGCATCCGCGCACCGTACTAAAGAAGCTCTTTACGCCGCAGCAAGCGCGACGCTCTTGGTATCTATTCATGTTCCAGGTTCCGGGGCTCGCCGAGCGACGCTTGGCGCAGCACGACCTGCAGCTGATTGACCAGCTGTGGCGGGACTGGTCGCCGAGCTACACGCCGGATCCGATCGAGCTAGCGCAGATCAAAGACGGCATTCGCTCGCGCATCGGTCCGGTGCTGGGCTACTACCGCGCGCTGTTCCAAGCACAGGCGCTGCTTGGCGAGGCGCGGCGGCTGCTGTTGTCCCGCACGCCTGTCCCGGCGCTGTACCTGCACGGAGAGGAGGACGGCTGCTTCGGGGTCGACAGCACGCTCGGAACCGAGGCTGAGTTTGCGGCCGGCATCGAAGTGCAGCGCATCGCCGGAGCCGGTCACTTTCTGCACCTTGAGAAGCCAGAGCGGGTAAATCCGCTGCTCTTGCGCTTCCTGTGCGCGCGCTGACTAGGTCTTAAACTGCCGCACCAGCTCGTTGAGGCGCTCCGCCGTGCGATGCAGCGACTCAGATGAGGCGCGGACATCGCGCGTTGAGTGCAGCCCGGCGGTCACAAGCACCGAGATCTCGTTGATGCTCTCGAACACCTGGCCAGTCGCGGTGCGCTGCTGCTCGGTGACGGCCGAGATCTGGCGAGCGGACTCGGTTGTACTCTCGGCCAGGCGACGGCTATCGGCGGTGGCTTCGGCTGTCTGCTCGCTAGAGCGGCGAATGTCGGCGAGCAGCGACTTTACATCCTGCACGCTGGCGGTGACGCGCTCGGCCAGACGACGCATCTCGGAAGCCACCAGCGAGAACGCCCGCCCACCTTCGCCGGCCCGCGTCGACTCCAGCGAGGCATTGAGCGCCAAAAGATCGCTGCGGTCGGCGATGTCGCGGATCAGCTCCAGCAGCTCAGCGATGCGCGCCGTGTGGAGGTTCTGGGTCTCGACCTGGACGCTCATACCGTCGGTGGTCTTGCGACTACGCTCCGCGTTGTTGAAGACCCCAACGGCCGACTCGGCGATATCCTGCGCGTTGCCGACCAGCGACTCCAGCGTGCGGCTGACCTCGGTCACGGCCCGGACCTTGCGGGTCGCCGACTCTTCCTGAGCGCGCATCGAAGACTGAATCTGCGTCGATGCGCCACCTAGCGCGATCGCGGCCTCGGCGATCTGCTGCACCAGCCGGCGCTGCTCGGAAAGCATCGAGCGAAAGGCCTCGCCCACTTGTCCCTGCAGGTCGACCGGCCTGCTCAAGTCACCCTGCCCTAGCTGCTCGGCGATGCGGGCCAAGCTGCGTAGCAAGTTGAGCATCTGATCGAAGGCGGCGGCCATCTGACCCACCTCGTCGCGGCGGCCGAGCTCAAGGTTCTCTTGCGACAGGTCGCCGCTGGCAATGCGCAGCGCCAGCCGGGTCATCAGGCGCAGCGGTCCCACCAAGATGGTGCCGATGGCGTAGTTGCAGACGCAGCCGAGCAGGAACACCACGATGGCGACCCCGATGTCGATACGCGTCTCGCTCTTCGCTTCTTGCTGCAGGCTGCGCAGCGATAAGCCCAGGATCAGCGTGCCGCTGCCGCCGCCGCGACCCTGAATTTTCTGATCGATACGCAGGATACCGCCCTCGGTTCGCAGCCGCAGGGTCTGGCCGCGATCGAGGTAGCTGTGCGTCGGACCGCCCTGCCCGACGCTGGCCAGCGCCGTGCCGTTATCGCGCAAGACAACGGCGTACTCAAAGTCCGACACCTGGGTCAGGCCGCCCAGCGTCTCGCGCGCGCTCTGAGGATCGTCAAACTCGACCGCGACCGAGACCGCGGCGCTGGTGGTGGTGGCCAGGCTGCGCAGCCGCTCCTCGATGTGACTGCGCTGTAGCTGGCGCAGCCGCGAGGAAGAAAACAGCGCGTGGAACAGCGACATCAGCAAAAGGATCAGGCTGGAAAGCACGATCAGCCGCAGCCGGAGCGAAGAGAACACGCCCACGCCGCGTGGCATGGGCGCGTCCCGGCCGGCCGACTGCGGTCGAGGGGAGAGCGGCTCTTGGGGGGTCATCGGTAGACCTCAGCGGTGCGCATCAGAGCGGCGTCGAAGTCAACGCCCTCGGCGCGGCTAGCCGGTAGGTTGATGGCGATATGCAGACGCTCTTCGGAGGCAGAGATGCCGACGCTGAGGCCGCTTTTGAGATAGGCGTTCGTGGAACAGACCGTCAGCACCTGGCGCTTGCGACAGATCGCACTGATCTGCGGGATGGCATCAGCCAGCCCGGGACAGACGAAGACCGCCACGGGATGCAGAGCGAGCAGCCGCGCCTCCAAGGCCAGCGGGCGGCTGTAGGGCAGCCCAGCGACCTTGATCGGCAGCCCAGCCACCGAGATCGTGCTAGCCAGATCCTCCAGCACGTTGGTCAGATCAGTCTGCAGGGTCTCAGAGCCGGGATTGCCCTCTTGGTACAGCAGCAGAATCGGCGCCTCTTTGCCGTTGGTCCGCGCCTTGAGGTTGCGGTCATAGGCGAGGATGCGCAGCAGCACGACCACGAGCTGCTTGGGGCCAAACTCCAGCGCCGCTGCGGCTCGGGGCAGAGCAGCAGAGAGCAGCGTGGCGATGGCGGCCCGACGGTTCATGGTGTGCGCTTTGACCACCGCTAGAAAGCGACGCGGATCTCGATGCGACCGTAGTGAGTGGCAAACTCGCCGGTCTCAAGCTTGAAGCGCGCGGAGTACCCCAGCCGCACCGAAGCACTGGGCACGCGCGTCGGGAAGGGGAAGACCGAGACGCCGACGCTGGCCGCGATGCGATCGAGGTCGGGCGAGCCGCCCAGGCGCATGCCATCGACCATTAGCTGCGGCTCCAGGTACTTGAAGCGATAGCTAAGCAGCCCGTACCCACCGAGCTTGAGCAGGAGCTGGCTCTCGGTCTCTTGCCAGGTCGCGGCAAACTCGCCGCGCAGGTTGAACTTGCCGAGCCGCAGTCCGGTGTGACCATCGGCGATGAACAGGCGATAGCCATCGCGCACGCTGTAGATGCCCTCGTAGCCTGAGACGCCGAACACCAAGCCGGGATAGGGCTCAATCAGCCACTGCAGTCCGATCGACTTGTGGCCATCGTTTTGATCGAGCAGGTTGTCGCGCATATCGGCCAGCGCGCCGCCGCTGATCGGGTCGGTGGGCGCCGTGACGCGCTGCTCTAGGCCGTTGACGATGTACAGGGCATAGGACATGCCGCGGCCTTCGCCCCAGGCATAGCGACCGTGGAACTGGAAGCCGAGCTCGCCCCACTCGCCCGGCAGGACCGTGCCGTAAAACAGGGCCGGCGTGATCCAGGGATACATGTACTGCGGCTCGGGATAGATGTTGAGCCCGCCCATCGGTACGAAGAAGCGTCCGGCGCGGGCAATGATGAAGTCGCGATAGATCCGCAGATCGATCTGCGCGAAGTCGGAGGTGAACTCGGCGTGATGGTCCAGAGCAAACTGCGCCTCGACGAACACGCGGTCGAAGAGCTCAGCGCCCACGAACAGGCTGAACTCGCCACCGAAGTTGTGCCCAGCCGGCCCCGCTTCGTCGGGCAGCTGGGACGAGTCGGGGTTTGACTGCAGCGTAAAGTTTGAGATGGCGATGCCGTGAACGTACGCCGCAAAGCCGTACTTCGGCAGCAGCTGGCGAAAGCTGCCCAGCCCCGAGAAGACACTGCCGCGATCGATGAGGCGAGCCAGTGGCAGTCCCGCGATGTCGGCAAGTCCGGTATCGAGCAGCGCGTTCGGCTTGGTCGGAGGTGGCTCCGGCAGCAGAGCCGCCGGGGCGGGCTCGGGCTCAGGCTCGGGTGCGGCCTTGCCGACCGCAGGATCGGGATCCGCGGTCGCTGGACCGGCTGCTTTCGCACTGCTATTGGCAGGATCCGCAGGCGGCTTGGCTGCCCCCTCGACGGCCCCGGTCGGCCCGGTGGCCCCTGGCGCGACGCTGGCCGCGGGGCTCGGAGCTGGGCTGGGACCCGCTGCTGCCGAAGCCGGTGCCGCTCCGGCGGCGTCACCTCCCTGTGCCTGGGCCACAGAGGCGAGCCAGAGCGTGCTGATGACGACCAGCAGTCGCCCCAGCGCGCGAGTCGGAAGGGGCCGTTGGCCGCCCCAGCCCCAAAGACGCCTGCCCCACTGCCACCGACCGACGAAGCCTTCGCAGAGCCGTACTTTTTGCATGCACATTCCCACCGTCGCGGGACTGACCCGACCGCCGCCCTTTCTCGCTCGCTAGGCGGACGTGGCGCAGCTGGCCCCCCCGACTAGCGACGGTGAGCGGTCACGCCCCGCCGGGAACACTATCGCAACCAGCGACCTCACAGCGCAATACGCAGCGCCCGTGAAAACAACGCACCGCGCAAGCGACTAAGTGTTCGTGCGCTTGGTAAAATTCCCCGGCGCGACCGGCATGGTGCCGAGAGCTTATCGGCCCCAGCTGACCCGTTGGCCGGAGCCCGCGCGCAGGCTCCGCCGATAGCGCAGCCCGGGTGTGCTCTGCACTGCACAGCCCGCCGTATCGCCTGCTGCGCGACGCGTTCTGGCGCCGAGGTTGTTTCCCCACGACGACTCGCGATTGCCTATAGTGCGGGCGCGCCGCTAGCCGGCAGAAGGAGCCCGTGATGCGCAATCTTTTCGCTCCCCAGATGCTTTCTCCGCTGCTCTGCACGCCCCTGGCCTTGGCCCTGGCCTGTGGCCAACCAGCCCTCGATAGCGAAGGGTCGCCACCGGGCCAAAGCCAGCCGGTCACTCAGCCGACCTCGCCCACCTCGGAGTCGCCGGTCAGCGAGCCGTCGCTCGGCGCGGTGATCGCTGCCGCGGCTGCCGAGTTTGCCGTGCCGGCCGAGCTTCTGACCGCCATCGCTCAGACCGAGACCGGACTTTACTTTGTGCCCGGCGTCGCCGGCGATGCCTTCGACGGTCAGCCGGCCTATGGGGTGATGGCCCTGCGCGGCGAGCGCCTAGCACGCGCGGCGCAGCTTCTGGGGATCGCCGAGGAGCGGGTCAAGACGCAGCTTGCCGACAACGTACGGGCGGCAGCGGCGCTGCTGCGGGCCGCGCAGGACGAGCCGGGCCTGCGCCAAGGCGCGACGGGAGAGCTCGCGGCCTGGGCCTCGGCCGTCGCTCGCTTCTCGGGCCTTGCGACCGAAGCGCAGCGCTTTGACTATGTCGAGACCGGCGTGTACTCGGTGCTGCGCCGCGGCCTGCCCGATGAGATCACCCGCCGTCATGAGCTCACGCTGGTGCCCCATCCCGAGCTTCCCGACTCGCTCCTGCCGCTGCCCAAGGACGGTAGCGGCGCGACCGTGCCCCAGGTCTACTACTCGGGCGCGACGTGGAAGCCAGCGCCTGACTCGAACTTCACCAATGGCCGCAGCGCCAGCATCGAGCTCTTGGTCATCCACACCTGCGCCGGTGCCTGGTCCGGCTGCTGGGGCTGGCTGACCACGCCCTACCCGACCAACCCCTACAAGACCTCGGCCCACTACGTCGTCAAAGAAGACGGCACGCAGATCTATGCCCTGGTCGACGAGTCAGACACCGCGCACCACGTCGGCAAGCCGTGGAAGGGACTGCCCACCAACTCGCGCTCCGTCGGCATCGAGCACGCCGGCTTCGCCTACCAGGGCAGCAACAAGTGGTCGGCCGAGCAGGTGGCGACCTCGGCCAAGCTGTCCTGCGACATCGTCAAGCGCAACGGCATCATTCGCGACCGCGATCACATCATCGGTCACTATCAGCCCGACCCGGTCAACCGCGCCGAGGATCCCGGCACCGACTTCCCCTGGGCCGCCTACATGGCCAGCATCAACAGCTGCGTCGGGGGAGGCGGCGGCAGCACCAGCATCATCGTCGACAGCAACCAGGCCAATAACGGTGCCAACGCCCGCGTCGTCACACCCAGCACCAGCTGGAAGTCTTCGACCAGCGTCAGCGGCTACTGGGGCTCTGGGTACTACGTCGCGCCGACCGCCTCGGTATCCGATGCCGCTCTGTTCGAGTTCCAGCTAGCCGCCGCCGGAGAAAAGGAAGTCTTTGCCTGGTGGACAGCGGCCTCGGATCGCACCACCACGGCGCCCTTTGTGATCTTTGATGCAGCCGGCACCAAGCTAGCCACGGTCTACAAGAACCAGCAGATCGACGGTGGCAAGTGGGTGTCGCTGGGCCGCTACAAGTTCACCGCCGGCTGGAATCAGGTCGCGGTGTCGCGCTGGACCACGCCCGGGGCGCAGGTCGTGGCCGACGCCATCCGCGTGCAGTAAGCGCCTCATGCCCACGCGACAAGCTTGGCTGCCGGGGGTGGCCTTCGCCTGTCTGGGCGTGGTCGGGACCGCGACGGCAGGGGGGACGCCGCCGCAGCTCTCGTTCATCTCGGAGCGCAGCGGCAGCCGGGCGGTCTACCTGATCGCCGCCGACGGCAGCGGCGAGCGCCTGATCGCCGGCGGCCCCAGCAACCAGAGCAATGGCCCCAGCAGCCCGGATGGCTCGCAGCTTCTGATCACCGCCGAAGGCGGGGGCCCGCGCGCCGACAAGCTGGGGGCTGGCCAGTCTGGGCAGGAGCCGGAGCGACGCTTTCACTTCCGCCTGCTCTCACTTCCGACGGGTGCTCGTCCTGCCCTCGGCCAGGTGCTCGCGGCCGGTCCGCTTTTGCCACAGCCGCGCGCCATCCTGCGCTCGCCCAGCTTTTTTCCCGACGGTCGCGGCCTGATCTTCGAGTCCGAGCCCGAGTCCGAAGGCGGCCTGCGCGAGCTGTTTGTCCTGCGCCTCGATGGCCGCTCGCCGCCGCCGCTGCGCCAGCTGACCCACAACCGCGAGGGCAACTTCGCGCCGACGGTCTGCGGCCACAGCGGCTACCTCGCCTTTACCTCCAGCCGAGACCGCAGCTCAGAGCTTTATCGCATGCGGCTCGACGGCAGCGATCTGCGGCGGCTGACCTATGACGCCGGCAGCAAGCGGACCCCGCGCTGCGCCGCGACCGGCGAGCAGATCTATTTCGTCAGCGACCACGAGGGCGCCGACCGCATCTACAGCGTGCACCGCAACGGCTCGACGCCTCGCCGCCTGACCGGGCGCAACCTCGACCCAGCGTGGGTCGAAGACGGGCTGGCCGTGGCCGACGACGGCCTGCGCGTGGCCTATACGCTGCGACGAGCCGGCGAGAGCTCGCGCGTGTACGTCGTCGATCGCCCGCGCAGCCGCGAGTGCCAGGTGCCCCTGCCGCCCGGCGCCGCAGGCAGCGAGCCTGACTGGTCACCGTCCCTGCCCAGCGGCCGCAAGCTCGCTCTCACCGTCGATCTACCAGCCACCGGCGCGCCACCGACAAGCGGCCCGGCGCGAGCTTCGGCGACGATCTTTGTAAGTGATGCCGAGTGCGGCCGAGCGACCCGGCTGACCGCCTCACCGGGCCCCAGCTGGCATCCCCTGTGGCTGCGTCGCTAGCGCAGCAGCTACGCCCAGGGCAGCCCGTTGCCAAGCAGGCTGCCCTGCATAAAAGCCGGAAGCCAGAGCCCAGCCCCCGCCACGAGCAAAATTAATAATCAACACAAAAATGACAATAGCGATTTATATTGCTATTTATTTTGATTGATTCGTAGTTTATCCTAATATCCTGCTAGGGCGTCGCCGGCGGGGGTGCAGGCTTGAGCGGTGCGTTCTCGTCGGGCTTGGTGGGCGTGGTCAGCGCCTCGCCGTTGCTGCACTGGATCAGGCCGTTCGAGGTCCGGCGCGCCACGCACTTGCCGGGGTAGTAGGCGTAGGTTAGCGCCGCCTCGCCACAGCACACGCGCCAGACCGTCTCTTGCTCGTTTTCGGCGGTGGCGTTGAGGTTGTAGAGCTCGCAGCTACGGCCAAAGCGCTTGAACTCGGCGATGGCTTCCTTCTTGACGGTGTCATCGATGCGGCCGGTCTCGCGACAGGGCCCAGTCAGGCTGGGATCCTCGACGACCTGCTTGTCGGCACAGGCGGACAGGCCGGCCAGTGAAGACAGCAGCAGGGCCAGCCCCAGGCGGCGGCTCCGGATGCGCAGAGCGGGCATATTCTCGACGGAAATGGCGGTAGACCTAGACAGTGAACGCAAGGTTTTCTCCTCCCGGGCCCATTATCGCAAACGGCATCGAAACTGCGCCGCCATTTTGTGAAAAGGGCCCCCTGAAAAGTGCCGGGAAACTCGCTATCTTGTGTCCATGCTGCCTGCTGCTGCCAGACGCCCACTGCCGACCCCGGCAGACCCTGCCTGGGCGCTGCGCCGTCACGACGGCAGCCTGCTGCGGCCGGGCCGGGAGGCGGCGCTGATGGCCGTCCTCAACCTCACACCGGACTCGTTTTCCGACGGAGGGCAGTACGCCGACCCCGGTCGGGCCGAGGAGCGGATGGCCGAGCTTATCGCGCAGGGTGCCGATCTCATCGATCTGGGCGCCGAGTCGACGCGCCCGGGGGCCACGGCGCTGACCGCCGCCGAGGAGTGGCGACGACTGGCACCGCTGCTCCGTCGCCTGGAGCGCAAGCAGCTCAAGGTCGCGCTGTCGATCGATACGCGGCACGCCGAGGTGGCGCGCCGGGCCGCCGAGCATGGCTTCGCGCTGCTCAACCTGCCTTTCCCGCAGGAGCTCTTGCCACCGCCCGAGCACCGACTAGAAACAACCCCCAGCCGAGGCAAGCTGGCTCAGCTCTTGGCGAGTTTTGACGCGGTCGTTGTCATGCACGCCCGGGGCACACCGGCGACGATGCGCCAGCTCACGGATTACGGCGACAACTTGTGTCAGACTGTGGTCGATGAGCTGCGGCAGACCGCCGCGCGCCTGACGGAAGAAGACCCCGTGCTGCGCCGCCGACTGATGTTCGATCCAGGACTGGGCTTCGCCAAGACCGCCGAACAGAGCCTTGCGCTCCTGTCGGCGACCGCGTGGCTACGCAGTACGCTTTCGGCCCCTCTGCTCGTCGGTGCTTCGCGCAAGTCGATGCTGGGCGCGGTGACCGGGCAGGCGGTGCAGGATCGGCTGATTCCCTCGGTCGTGGCGGCGGCCTGGGCCGCGGCCGCGGGGGCCGACATCGTGCGCGTTCACGACGTGGCCGAGACGCGCGCCGCGCTGCAGCTAGTGGCGGCCCTGCGAGCCACAGAAGCCAGCGCTCAGGCGACCGAGTTTACGGCTGGCGAGGCCCGCGCATGACGCTGTCGGCCGCGAGCGTGTTCGCCGAACTTTACGGTCAGCTACAGGCCGGACTGCACGGGCTCAACTCGCGCGACCTCCTGACGACGACGGCCGACGTCCTTATCGTCTACTACGTCGTGTTTCGCATCCTCAAGCTGGTGCGCGGCACGCGGGCGGCGCAGACGCTGACCGGGATGTTCGT
>CAZVMD010000070.1:0-28030 GCA_964628555.1 uncultured Myxococcales bacterium
GAAGTGCGCGAAATGACAGCGCTATTTCAAAGAGCGAATGAGAAGCTGCACTTCTTCCAGTAGCAGCCGTGGGTCATGGTCAGCTTGTTCCACCAGCCGTCGGAGCGGACGCGCTGGTTGATGTTGTTGGTCTCGAGGGACGAGAAGTAGTCTTCGAGGCGCAGGTCGGTGTAGTCGGGGGCGCCGGCCTCGCTGTGCTTGGCGTCGCCATCAGGGTCGCCGTCGTCATAGAACATGGCATCGTCTTGACGGTGCCAGGTTCGCTTTAGGCGACGGATCGAGCGCTTGCCTTGCAGGTGTTCGACGAGGTTGAGGATCGGCTTTTCGCCGTCGTCGAGCGTGATGTAGTCGACGTAGTTAAAGACGCGCGCGTCCTTCTGCTCGCGCATGCTGGTGTTGAAGAAGCCGCCGCCCATCACCACCTTGGCGCTCTCGGAGAGCTGCTTGACGCGCCGGCCGATGCGGAAGGCGTAGTAGAGGTTGCGCGCAAACGGCACGGTCACGCCGACCAGATCCGGCTTGGCGATGTCGAAGTGGGCCTGCAGACACTCAAGCAGCATGGCGTCGATGACGTTGGCCGGGCGCTCTAGCTCGGCCTCCATGCGCTCGAAGGTGGTGCAGCGATGGACGAAGTCGTCGTAGTAGCGATCGACGAGCGTGATCTGGAAATAGGGAAAGATGAGCTCGCGAATCACTTCCGCGATGTCATACAGAAACAGCGTGCCGACGAACTTGGCGCGATCGTGAACCGCGATGGTGGTGCCCGAGCCGTCGTACAGATCGAAGCCCTTGTTCAGCTCGAAGTGCTTGCCGCGCGGCAGAAAGCCGGGATGGCACATGCGGTAAGCGATGCTGTTTAGGCGGCCCTGCAGAAAGCGGATCACCTCATCGATCAGCGAGACGTAGCGGGCCTGCATCGACAGCACGCGCTGGCTGTGCTCGCTCACCGGCTCGCTGGTCGGTCGCTGGGCAGCCGCGGCCTCGGCCGCCGCGAAGACCCGCTTGAGGCCAGCGCGGCAGAAGATCTTGAGCATCAGCTCGATGTTGAGGTCGGCCTGGCGCACGCGATAGCCGCGTCGCTTCAGAAAGCGCGTCAGATAGGCCGCCGATGGATAGGTGTAGTTGGGAGAGCAGAACGGCGCAACGACCAGCAGCGTCGAGATCTCGCGCTCAGGCGCAGGCTCAGCCGGGTCTGCGGCGGCGCGGCGCAGCAAGCGGTTGACGGCGATCACGGGCTCGGCGGGCGCGCTTCCGCCGGCGGCGCAGCCGGAAGCCTGCGCACTCTCCTCCGGCGGGCTCGCCTCCTCAGGTCTGGGCGACTGCATACGGACACTCCTCCCCAGAGAGAATTGTCGCACGTCGAGCCCGGCGGTTGTGCGCCAGCCATATCCCGCCCGCCGGATCCTGGGCTGGCGAGACTCTCGTCGTGCCGCTGCCGCCGCCATCGCCGGTCGAGTGATCTTCCAACCAGTGCGGCGGCGTGGCGCAGCTTTACACCCAGCCCCCGCTCTGGGGTATAACCCGGTCGGAGCGGCCCGTACTGATGACCTCCACGGAAATCCTGCAGCAAGCCCTGGCTGGGGATAAGGCAGCCCAAGCTGAGCTCGTCCGCATCCTGCGACCGGTGTTCGAGAAGCAGGCCGCCTATACCGTCTGGCGAGTACGCGGCAACACCGAGGACGTCAAGCAGCTAGTAGGTGACATCTTTGTTGCCCTGTACGCCAATCAGGCCACGGCGCTGCGGCGCTTTGACAGCCAGCGCGGCGTCCCGCCCGAGGTGTACTTTCGCCAGTTTGCCCAGTTTCAGTGCCGCACCTACCTGCGCGCACGCCTGCGCCAAGCCCGGCACGAGCAGCTGACTGATTCCGGCGATCTGCCGCAGCCGAACGACGACGAGGCGATCGCCGAGCACCCGCTGGAGCAGGCCCACCGAAACGAAGTACTGGGCCGCCTGCGCAGCGAGCTTGACGCCAGCGCCTACGACCTGTTGGAGCGCCGCTACCTACAAAAGCAGGGCGTGCTCGAGATCTGCGCCCATCTGAAGATCACCGAGACCACCTTCTATCAGCGCGTCCACCGTCTGGTGAAGAAGCTGAAAGAGAAGGGGTTCGTAAAAGAGTAGTAGCCGTCTTCTGTTGGCTGTCAGAAACCGCGGTGCGGCAGCCTATGTGACGATGTCGGGAGAAGCCAACATGAAGAACTCAATCGACGAAGCCCTGGAAGAGGCGCGGGCGGAAGCGGCCTTTGATGCGCAAAGCCGCCATGAGCGCGGCGAAGCGCAGCCGGAGGATGCCGCCTTTTCCGAGGCTGAGCTGCAGGCGATGGCCAGCCTGCGTCCGGCCCCCGACCCGCGTCAAGAAGCCGCGTGGCAGGCCGCCATGGCGACGGCACTTGCCTCGCCGGCCGCTCAGCTGAAGCCAGAGGCGGCGATTCCGTCGCGTGGTCCCGGCAGTGTCTCGCCGCTGCGCGTGCTGACGCGCGCCCGCGTGACCGTTGCTGCCACGCTGGCCATGGCCGCTGCCCTGGCCATCCTGGTGCTGCAGCCCTACGCCTTCCAGGCCGAGGTTGGGCCGCTGAGTCTGCGCCCTGGCGACCGCGTGCTGGGCAGCAGCGCGGGCGCACCCTCGACGGAGCTCACCGCCAACGCCTGCCTTGGTCTGGAGCTTTCGCTAAAAAGTGACTCGCCCTTGTCAGACTCTGTGACTGCGCACGCGTATCTCCAGCAAGGCTCACGCACCGTGCGATGGAACATCACCCCCCAGATCGCCGAGACCCGACTGATGCTGCCGCAGTGTGCCCCGCTGCCGGCGGAGCTTGCACCAGGCGACTGGACCCTGGTGCTCCTGGTCGGCTATCCCGGTCGCCT
The DNA here is from genome assembly GCA_964628555.1 of uncultured Myxococcales bacterium. Taxonomy (GTDB): domain Bacteria; phylum Myxococcota_A; class Polyangia; order Palsa-1104; family JAEUJZ01; genus JAEUJZ01. The sequence goes on from CAZVMD010000070.1 coordinate 2,867, forward strand.
GGCCTGGGTCGGCAAAGACGCACTGTCCGCAGCAGGCCCGGGAGCCAGGACGACTTATCGCGGCATCCAGGTGCTGCGTCAGCCGCTGCACATCGGTAGCGCGCCCTGAGCCCCTAACCCCTCTCTGCCCCGAGGCTACGCCATGCCCAGCTCACCGCTATCCCCGAACACCGTCGCTTCCCCCGCCCTCAGCCTGACCGTTAAAGTAGAAAGCGAGGGGGCGCGTGCACAGGAAGAACGCGAGGATGAAGACGTGGACAACGTCGTCCGCAGCGCGGCGGGCCAGGTCGCAACCGGCCGAGCGCCGGGCGCCGCCGCCTCGCTCCATCCGCCCCGCAAGCTGCGTGGCTAGCTGCCGGGTAAGCCGGTGAGCCAGCCGCGCCCCCAGCGTCGGGGACAAGAGCGCCCTTGCCAGCCCAACCCGAGCCAGCCCGGCGTAGCCGACCGACCGCCGCCCCAGCCGGCCCGCCTGGCCGCTGCAGGAAGCGGGCTGTGCCGCTACCAGCCGAGCTAGCCGTCCGATGCCGCTCCAGGGACACGACAGCCGCCTAGACCCGGCGCCAGCCCCGCGTGCCTCAGCCCGTCTGCGTAGGCGGCGCTGGCTGAGCCTGCTTGGGCTCTTGGCGGCTCTTGGCGCCGGGCTTGCTCTCGGATCGCGCGCGGCCCCGCGGGTCAGCACACTTTCCGTCGTGAGCGTCACCGGCTGCGACGAGCTCTTGGCCGATGGTCGCGGTGGCCTGCTCTGTGGCCTACAGCCCGAGACGCTGCAGGCAGCGATGCTCAGCACTGCGCCTGGCGCGCCTCCACATATTGAAGTGCGCATACAAGAGCCAGCCGGCGGGCTCGTGGTCTATAGCGCCGCGACCGCCCACGCTCTCCGTCGCCGCGAGCACGAGCTCGTTCTCTCGCTGCCCCTGTTAGGCACACTTCCGGAGCTCACGCTGCTAGGAACGCACTATTACTTATTTGGTCGCACGCCGCTCGCCCTGCGCCTCCAGAGCTATGTCGCGATGGCGCCCTCCTCCCTGGGCCCAGCACAGCTGCGGCCGGCCGCCGAGCCGGCAGCGTCGGATGGGAGCCTCAGCGCCGCCGAGCTCAACGAGCGCGGCAAGCAACACTATGACCACGGCCGCACTGCCGAAGCCATCGCCGACTTCGAGGCCGCTCTGCAGCGCTCGGCACCGGCCGGTCAGATCAGCCTGGCGGCCAACTCCGCTCGTCACTATGCGGCGCTGATCTTTCGCCAGACCAAGGACGCCGACGCGGCGGAGCAGATCCTCGATCGCTATGAGCCGCTGCTGCGCTTGCAGGCGATTGAGCATGCGGCAGCGACCTTCGAGCGCGCCCTGTATGCCGCCTCGCGCGGTGAGCTCGTGCGGGCCCAGAGCTTCTACCGTCTCGCCATGGCTGAGGCGGTGGCCGTGGACTATCCCGAGCTCCGACGCACGGTGCAGTCTTCCTATGTCGCGTTCCTGCATCAGCAGGGGGAGCATGCCGCGGCCAAGACGCAGGCGGCGGCGGTGAGCCGCGATCTGGCTGCGCTGTCGCTCGATCAGGTCGAGCAGCCGTGCTCGCGCAGTCGTGAGCTGGCGGTGCTGGCCCGGGCCCAGCTCAACGCCGCCGAGACGGTACCGGCCCTGGCCCAGACAGCGCGCGAGACCTTGGCCCAGGCGCTGCAGTTTGCCGATCGGGACGCCTGTCGCGACCAGGCGGCGCTCGCCCACCTGTACAGCAGTGCGGCCCGCGCCAGCCTGCGGGTGGCCGAGGGGCAGAGCGCTGCCCAGCCGATGCCGCCGAGCGCCCTGAGCGCACTCCTTGGCGAGGCCGAAGCGCGAGTCAGCCAGGCGCTGGCGACCCAGCCAAGGCTCTCGCCGCTGCAGCGCATGGATCTGGGGGAGCTGCTCGGCCGACTGGCTCTGCTGCGGCAGGACTATGCCGGCGCCATCCCCCTTTTGCGCGACGCCGAGCTCCTGGCGCGGCGAGGCCTCGTCGCTGACCTGCGCTATCGGGCGCTGATCGCCCTGGCCATCGCCCAGGATGCCTTGGCCCAGCGCCTGACGGCGCCTTTCGAGGCTACGACGCTGACGCAGCAAGCCGAGCAGAACTTTGCCGCCGCCGAGCAGCTGCTCAGCGACCTGGTCCTGTTTGTCCCGCTGCCGGCCGCCCGCCGCGGCTTTCTGCCCCGCTATGAGTGGGGCCTTTCCGCCTATATCGACTCGCTGCTGCGCCGCGGCGATCACCAGGCGGCGCTGGGGGTGATGCGGCGAGCCCAGGTGCGTGGCCTGGCGCTGACCTTTCAGGCCGGCCTGCTGGACCCTGGCAAGGCGGCGCAGGCCCAGGCCCTGCAGCAGGACGCCGCCGCTCTGCTGCAGCAGTCGCTGCAGCGACAGGATCGTCTGCCGGTCCTGAGCAGCGATACGCCGCAGTCGCTGCAGGAGCAGCGTCAGCGCCTCGACGATCTGCTGCGTCGGCTGCGTCAGGCCGGGCTGGGTGGTCTGCCGCTGCGACCCCTGCGGCCGGGTGAGGCCCTGCTGATCTGTCACCCTCTGCCGCAGCAGCGCATCGCGTGTATCTATGCGCTTTCCGACGGCCGCCTGGACAGCCTGCGCCTCCCGCTGGCCGAGCTCGACACGGCGCTGTCCGCCGTCGATGCGCCGCGTCGACTATCGCGCCTCTTGCTGCTGCCGTTCGCTCCGCTCCTGGCCGATACCGCGGTGCTGCGCATCATCCAGAGCCCGCTCCTGCGCTCGATCGAGTTCGCCGCCCTGCCCCACCCGCTGCAGGCGGACAGCCTGGCGACCCGCGGACGATCGGTGGTCTACGCCCTGGATGTCGATCCGCGCGCCCTGCCCGCGCAGCCAGCCGCCAGCCAGGCGACTCCGCCGCCGGCCATGGTGGTGGTCTATGGTCACTTGTTCTCGACGGCTCAGCTGACGCCGCCGCTGCTGCGCCGACTGCGCCAGCTGGGCTTCCGACCCAGCCTGTATGCCACGCCGCGTATGGAGCATGGCTATGCCCCGCTGCGTCGCCTGCGCTGCTGGCTGGGCCTGGTGAACAACTGTGCCGAGCCGCTGCTGCCAGCCGAGGCTCCCGAGATCCCGCTGTTCACCGGCAGCGCCGCGTCGGTCCTTTCCGGCCTGCAGGGCGTCGGGCTGGCGCACTTTTACACCCACGCCGAGTTCGGTCGCGAGCAGGGCGGCTGGGAGAGCGCGATCCTGATGCCCGATCGCAGCTCGCTGCGCGCCGCCGAGCTGATGCGACTGGCCCCGGCCCCGCGCCATACCGTGCTGATCACCTGCGAAGGCGGCCAGAGCGCCGTCGGCGATGAAGCCGACGACATCAGTCTGGCGCAGGCCCTGCTGCTGCGTGGCGGGGAAGCCGTCGTCGCTGCCAACCAGAAGCTGCTCGACTCGGTCGGTGCGGCCTGGACCCGGGCTTTGTACGACGCGGCGCCGCATCCGCCCGAGCAAGGCGCGCCCTATTTGAGCGCCGCACAGCCCGATCTGGCCGCAGCGTTCCATCACGCTCAGCTCGCTCTCAGGGCGCAGTCGCCAGCCAGGCTGGACTGGACCGCCCTACGTCTTTACGTCCTGTAGCCGCCCCGTCGTCGCCCAAGTGTGCGTCTGCGGCAGCGCTGTCGGAGGAGTGTGACCATGTCTAGCTTACCCAGTCTCCTCGCGCCGGAGAGCCCGACGCTGCCGGTGCTGATCACGCTGAACAGCGGCCGCCCCTGGGCGGGTCACCCAGGCGCGCTGCTGTGGCTGACACTGACGCTGGCCATGGCCGCCTTGCTGGTGTTGCCTGACGTGCTCACGCCGGTGCTCGCTCCGCTGCCCGCCTATGCCGTGACGCTGCGCAGCGAAGCGGCCTGCTCGCTGTGTGGCGTGACGGCGGCACCGACCGCGGCAGCAGCCCAGACGCTGCATCCCGACCTGCCTATCGAGCTATTGGCCCGCCCACTCGCCGCGGTGCGTGGACCCGCGTTTCTTCACCTTTATGTGCGCCAGGGACGACAGCAGCGGCGTGTCTTCAGCTTCGCCGCGCAGCGGTCAGATGGCAGCCTGCAGCTAGCCGGCCTAGCGCGCGAGGTGCTGGATCTGCGCGGGGATGAGCGCGGGCGGCTAGAGCTGCTCGTCGTCGTCTCACGCTCGCCCCTGCCCTTCGCGCCCCTGCCCTGGCTCCCAGCCTGGCCCGCCCGTCAGGCAGCCGGGGCCCCGATCGTCCTGCGCTTGAACGACTTGTAAGGATAGGAAACGATGCTGCGCTCTCGTCGCGTCTTTGCCGAGGAACCCGCCATGCTCGCCCACAGCCTGCCGCCCGCCCCCGCCGTGCTCATGCACACGCTCGACCGCTGGCTTGAGCAGCAGTGTGAAACCCGAGCTCCGAGTGATTTTGAGCAGCTCCTGGATCGCCTGCGCCCGCACCTGCCGACGCTACAGATGGCGATCGACAGCCACGATCCGACAGCCCTTACCCGGCTAATCGAGCGCCTTGCGATCGAGCTCAACATCACTGAGCTGCTGCTGCACTTGCCCGCTGGCCAGCGCGGCGTAAGCGATCCCGGCGACCTCGCACTGCATGGCCGCCCGACCGCCCCTGCCGACCCGGTGCTGGAGTCCGGCCTCCTCGGTCCCTCGACGCCGCCGCTGCGGACGCTCCTGGACCGCGTGCAGCAGATGCTGCAGCCGCGCTCGGCGGTCGGCAGCACCTGGCTGGCCGTGGCGACCCCGCCGCAGGTCGAGCTACTAGCCCGCTTTGCTGTCGAGATCGAGGCTCAGCCCGAGCTCAATACGGCTGACGCCACGGCGGTCAGCCTGAGCCTGCCGAGCAGTGGCTCGCTCGACTTTGAGGCCGAGCTACAGCGCGATGACAGCGCTGCCCTGGAGCTGCTCAGCGCGGACCAGGGCCTGCTGCGCATCCTGGCCGATGGCCGCTCGACGCGCTTGTCGTTTCTGCTCTTGGCTCGTCGCCCCGGGCACCACCGGCTGACCGTGGTGTTTCGCCAGCATGGCATGGAGCGACGGCGCATCAGCCGCAGCGTCTATGTCCGGCCGGCCGAGCCGAGTCCAGAAGGCGTGGAGCCGAAAGCTGTCGCACAGGCCATGCCCGAGCCGTGTCAGGTGACCCCAGGGCCAGCGCCGCGCGGCATCGTGCTGCGTCTGCGCCAAGCGCCACTACAAGGCGGGGGTCCGCGCTTTGTCGGCGAGCTGTTTGGTCCCGCACTGCGCCACGCACCGCTGCAGTTCGAGGTGCCGCTGGGACAAGAGATCGCCGAGGCCAGCGCTGAGTTCTGCCGTCGCATCGGCGATCTGACCGACCTGCCCTCGGCGCTAGAGAGCGAGCTGCGGGTGCGGGCGCTCGGCGAGTGGCTGGCCAAGCTGCTCCTGCGCGATGAGCCGCGCCTGCTCCTCGACTCGCCCGACATCCCCGATGGCACGCCGCTGCACATCGAGAGCCACGATCTCTGGGTCCCCTGGGAGCTCCTGCTACTCAACGATCGCCGCAGTGGTCACGAGCTATTTCTCGGCGAAAAGTTCGCCGTGTCGCGCTGGATCGACGCGGGTAGCGCGACGGAAGCGGTCGGGGCCGGCCGAGTAGCCCTGGTGGCCCCGCCGGATACCAGCCTGGCCGTCGAACGAGAGCAAAAGACGCTGGCCCAGCTGCGCGCCGGTGGGCTGTCGCTGCTCCACTCGCTCGCCGAGGTGCAGGCGCTGCTGCACGGTGCGACCCCATACGGCGTGCTGCACTTCGCCTGCCACGCCGACAACACCGCCGACCGCATCGCCCCGGACTATCTGGTGCTCAAGGACGATGTCCTGCTGCGGCCTTTCGATGTCCCGGCGGCCCGCAATGACGTAGTGCGCGCCATCGCCGGTGGGCTGGTGTTCATCAACGCCTGTCAGACCGCGATCGTCAGCCCCTCGATGGCCCGCGATCGCGGCTGGGCCCGCGCCTTCATCGGCGGAGGGGCCGCCGCACTGGTTGCCTGCGCCTGGACCGTCAAGAACAGCACCGCGGCCCGCTTCGCCGAAGAGTTCTATCGGCAAGCGCGACTGGGCGTGACGCTGGCCGAAGCCGCTCGCCAGGCTCGCTGCCGCATCCGCCCGCTCGGCGAGCACGAGCCGCTGGGCTACGCGCTTTACGCCGCTCCCGAGGCGCGACTTCTGCGGACTGCGGACGCAGCCGAGTTCCGCCTGCCCCCGCCCAGCGAAGCAGAGTAGCCTCTTGGACATGTCTACCGACCTGCAAGGAAAGATCGCTCTAATCACCGGCGCCAGCTCTGGCATTGGCGAGGCCCTCGCGCGTGAGCTTGGCCAGCGTGGCGCCAAGCTGGCGCTGCTGGCTCGCCGACGCGACCGTCTGGAACAGCTAGCCAGTGAGCTGCGTCAGGCCGGCTGTCGCGTGCTCATCAGCCAGGCCGACGTCAGCCGCGATGGCGAAGTCGAGCAGGCCGTCGCCGAAGCGCAGGCCGAGCTTGGCCCGATCGACATCGTCGTCGCCAATGCCGGGATCAGCATCGGCGGCCAGCTGATGCACCTCTCCCTCGACGCGCACCGCCGCCAGCTTGAGACCAACTACTTCGGCGTGCTGCGCACGTTCATCGCCACGCGCGACGACCTGCTGGCCCGACGTGGCCGCCTCGCCGTCGTCGGCAGCGTCAATGGCTACCTGCCTCTGCCGGGCGGCGGGCCCTATGCCGTCTCGAAGTTTGCCGTGCGCGCCTTTTGCGATGCCCTGCGCATGGAGCTCAAGCCGCACGGCGTCTCGGTGACCCACGTCATTCCCGGCTTCATCGCCACCGAGTTCCGCAAGATCGACAACCACGGACGCCTACACCCAGAGCGCAAGGACGCGGCCCCCGCCTGGCTGCAGATGCCGGTGCGACAAGCGGCGCAAGAGATCGCCGATGCCCTCGCTCTCCGTCAGAGCGAGTGCGTTCTAACCGGTCACGGCAAGCTGGCGGTGTGGATGCAGCACTTCCTGCCCGGCCTGCTAGAACAGCTCGCCACCCGCCTGGGAATCAACGCCAGCCCGGACAGCCACAAGCGACAAAGCGCCCGCCCAGCCAAGCCCACGCCCTAGTCCCCCTATCGTCGCTCCGTCGCTGTATAATGCGGCGGTGTCCACTTCGAGCCGCTCCGCAGGGGGAGGGCAGGACGGCGGGATCGGCGACGGCACGCGCGCCCCGGTCGGCGATGCGACGCTGCCCGAGTCAGCCGGCCTCGGTATGGCCGCCACCCTGGCCAGCGGCGGCGCCGGCCCCACCAGCCTCCCTGTCGTCACCACCGCCGCCTTTCCCGTCCCCAACTGGGATCGCTACGAGTTCATCGCCACCCTCGGCCGCGGCGGCATGGGCTCGGTCTACAAGGCCCGCGATCGCCGGCTCGGCCGCATCGTCGCGCTGAAGTTTATCCATGGTGACGACCCCGGCCTGATCCAGCGCTTTTTGCAGGAAGCCCGGGCCCAGGCGCGCCTGACCAGCCCGCACATCTGTCAGATCCACGAAGCTGGCTTCGTCGACAACAAGCCCTACATCGCCATGGAGTTCGTCGATGGCGCATCGCTGGACAAGGCCGGCCCCGCCCTGTCGCTGGTCGAAAAAGTGCAGCTAATGCGCGACGTCGCGCGAGCCATGCACCTGGCGCACGAAGAGGGGATCATCCATCGAGACTTGAAGCCCAGCAACATCATGCTCGAAAGGCTGGGCGGCGGGCGGCTGCGGCCGGTGATCATGGACTTTGGGCTGGCTCGCGACAGCGACACCAGTGCCTCGCAAGGGCTGACCGAGTCGGGCGCGGTGATCGGCACGCCGGCCTATATGTCGCCCGAGCAGGCGCGCGGCGAGGCTCGCCGCCTGGACCGGCGCAGCGACGTCTACAGCCTGGGCGCGACGCTCTACGATCTGCTGTCGGGCAAGCCGCCGTTTCAGGACGAGACGGTGGTGAACCTGCTGCTCAAGGTAGTCAGCGAGCCCCCGACGCCGCTGCGCAGCCGGCTGCCCGATCTGCCCGAGGCCATCGACCTCATCGTCAGCAAGTGCCTGAACAAAGAAGCCGAGCAGCGCTATCCGACGGCGCTGGCTTTGGCTGACGATCTCGACCGCTATCTGCTCGCTGGGCGCGTGCTGGCCCGGCGGCTCGGTTACCTTTACCGGCTGCGCTACTTTGCGCGGCGCAATCCGGCCCTTGCTGCCGTCGGGGCGGCGCTGATCGTGGCCGCGATTGCCCTGCTAGTCGTCGGCGTTCGCAGCCGCTTGGTGGCGCTGCGCAAAGACCGCGAGGCGCGCGAGCAGGCCGCACTGGCGCAGACGCTGGGCCAGTCGGTCAAGGATCTGGAGTGGCTGGTACGCACCGCGTACCTGCTGCCGCTGCACAGCACCGCCTATGAAAAAGGACTGGTGCGCAGCCGCATGGCGAACATCAGTCAGGAGCTGAGCCGAGCCGGCGAGAGCGGCGCCCGCCTGGGAGCCTATGTCCTGGGCCGCGGCCACCTGGCTCTGCACGAGTGGGATCAGGCCTTCGAGCAGCTGCGTCGGGCCGAGCAGCTTGGCTATCGCGACACCGGCCTCGACTTTGCCCTCGGTCGCGTGCTGGGCGAAAAGTACAGCCGGGCTCTGGATGAAGCGCGCAAGAGCGGCGATAAGTCCTTTGTTGAAAAGCGCAAAAAGGAACTCGAAACGGAATTCCTAATTCCCGCCCGCACCTACCTCGTGCGCAGCCGGGGTCAAGCCAGCGAGACCCCCAACTACGTCGAAGCGCTGCTCGACTTCTACAACGAGCACTACGACGCTGCGCTGCTCAACGCCCACATGGCCCGCAAGCAGGCGCCCTGGCTGTACGAAGCGCTGAAGCTAGAGGGCGACGTCCACCTCGTGCGGGCCCTCGCCCAGCGTGACCACGGCGACAGCGACGCCGCCGAGCGCAGCTTCTCAAGCGCAGTCGCCCGCTACGAAGCCGCCGCCGCCATCGGCCACAGCGACCCCCAGGTCCACGAGGCCCTCGCCGAAGCTTGGATCCGGCAAGAGGAGATGGACCTGTACCGCGGGGTGGATCCGGCGCCGAAGATGCAGAAGGCGCTAGCGGCAGCCCAGGCCGCCATTGAGAGTGATCCCGATGCCTCACATGGTCATACCAAGCTAGCGTTTTCGCTTAGTTTTATAGCTCAGCACGCCCTGCGAATGGGCGATACGAAGTCAGCGCTGAGCTTTGCCGAGCGACAGGCTACGGAGGCACAGTTAGCGACTCAGCTGCACCCCAAAGACCCTTATGCATATGACTGTTTGGGCAATGCCTATCGCATGATATCCGAGCTAAATCTAATCGATAGGCACAATATCGAGTTAACCCTCAGCAAAGCATATCAGGCGTTCGAGCGGTCTTTAGAAATACAGCCGCAGTTTCCTTGGGCTCTGAACGACCATGCCGGGACCTTGCTGGTGGATGCGCAGTCCCAGGTGCTGCGCAATATCGACCCAAGCCAGACGGTGGCCCGCCTCACGGAGCGTACCCAGCAAGCCATTGCCCTGGATCCGCAGTATGTCCAGCCACGGATGACGCGGCTGGGGGGTCTGGTCTCGGCTAGCAGCTGGCAGAGTGAACGCGGCCTCTCCCCAGAGCCAGAGCTCAAGCAAGCCCTGACCATCGCCGCCGAGGCCGAGAAGACGCATCCCGGCTTCCCGCCAATCGACTGGAACGTGAGCATGATTCTGCAGAACGTGCAGCGATATCAGGTTGATCGCCGTCAGGACGACGAAGACACGCGCGCGCAGCTTCAGCGGCGGGTGCAGCAGGTGCTCAAGACCTTCGCCGGCGCGCCCGACGCACAGGTGCTGGCCGCCGAGTCCTGTCTGCTTGGCGCCCAGTCGCGCCTGGGCCCCACCGAGCCCGCCCGCAAGGAGGTGGCGGCGGGCCTGGCTCACGTGGCTGAGTGCTATGCCCGCCAAGCCGAATATCCCGACTGTCAGGCAATTGAAAGTCAGCTGCGTTTATATTCATTACTGTACAATAATCGGAATAATGCACAAATAAAATCCGAAATTGATCGCGTCTGGAAATTAATACATAAAATCAGCAACGAAAGCAACAAAAACGAACGGATTTTCCTTGTCTGCGCTGAGGTTGCGTTGGAAACGGCCCGTCTTATGGGCCAGCGACAGCAAGCAGAATACGGACAACGTATTCGCGACGGGCTCTCCTGCGCGCAACATGCACTGAAATATGCAATCAACTGGCCCCGAGCGCTGGCCTTTGCCGCCAGTCTGCAGACCCTGCAGAGCCAGGTAGCCCGCAGTCCCAGCGAAGCGGCACAGCTACGCGAACAAGCCCGCCAGAGCTTTCAGAAGGCGTTCGCCGGAAATCCGCTGCTGCGGGGCCGCTTCGGACCCCTGGCCGACGGGCTGGAGCCGTCTGCCAAGAAGCTCTAGAGCAAACAAGGATGTGACCATGCGCAGCGTCGTCGGCCTTGCCTGCCTCCTCTTTGTCGGCTGCGGTGCGGCGGCCGATCCGGCCATCTCTTCGTGCCGGACGGCGTGCGGTGCCGAGAACAGCTGTGCCGGCGCCAAGCAGCAAAACTGCAACAGCCTGTGCGACGCGCGGCCTGCCAAGTGTACGCAGGAATATGCCGACTACTGGAGCTGTGCCGAGGCGCACCCCAGCGAGGCCTGCTCGTCGTACAAGAGCTGCACCGATGTCTTTGCCAAGCTAAGCAGCTGCATCTTCGCCTTCTGCTTCGCCTACCCACTGGACGCGGCCTGCTTCTACAGCAAGTAGCGCGGCTCCGGGGATTTCGCGGGGCAGAGGGCGAGGTCGCTCGGGGCGAGAGCCAAGGCAGCCTGCCTCGGCCCGCAGCGTACGGCGAGAAGAACGAGCCGCGGGTGCGGCCGTCGGCTGGGACTGAAGCTAGTTGCCTGAGCAGCTCGCCTCTTCAGAGAGCGAAGAATCGCAGGGGCGGGCGGTGACGATAAGACCGCTGCTGTCCTTGTCACAGCTGGGCAGCTGCGGACACTGGCTGCCGACGGTGATCTGCATGCGGGCGATCGCCGTGGGGTCGTCCGCGCGGTAGTTGTCGCGGTTGAAGCAGACCGCGCCGCCAATGTTCCAGTAGGCCTCAATCGTCTGCTGGGTCTGTCCGATGCCTTCGTGGATGCCTAGGCTGTCCCAGACCTGCACCTGCGTATGCGCAAACGTCGTCTCGTAGACGGTGGTGGCCGGGTCGCCGGTGCCGCAGAAGTCGCCGCGCTTCATCCGCGTGCAGGCCTGGTGATGATTGGCCAGCGACCTATCCCAGGGGAGGTAGCCCCAGGTGGCGCAGGCGCCGATCGAGTCATGGGTACAGGACAGCTGGATGGTGTCGGCGGCCGCGGGGGTCTTGATGCCGTTCAGCTCCCAGGCTGCGCCACCGACGGGGACCATGTGCTCGTCGATCGTGAAGTGGGTGCCATCTTCCGTTTCAACCGGGTGCGGACAGAACGACGTCCAGCCGGTGCCGGTGTTGCCCAGATACTCCGCGGTGTACTGGCCGAAGCTGCTGCCATCGCTGGCGTGCCGCACGCGCAGCGCGGTGTTCAGCGGCGCGCCAAGGCTGATGTACAGCTCCTGGCCTTTGCTCTGACCGTCGAAGCGGCCGCCTCCGCCCTCCGTCTCGATGAGCAGCCAGCCCTGCTCGGTGGTGAGGTTGAGGACGTGCGAGCCGCCATAGGTCATGTCGAGGATCGGCGCATAGTGATCGCTGCTGGATGAGCGCAGCCACCAGCCCTCGGGCGAGCCGGTGGTGTTGGCGTCGCGATGGATGCCACGGATCACCGCAGTATCGATCTTGCCGCCAAAGGCCTGGGCCGAGTTGTACGGCGCCCAAGGCATCACGGTGCTCTGGCGCTGCTTGACGGCCGGCGGCGCGTCGCCCGGCGAACAGGCGACAAGCAGGCTGCTGGCGAAGGTAAGACCCAGGGTAAACAGGCGGAGAGTGGTTTGGCTGAGCACGGCGGACTCCTAGTTGGGTTCTGGGGGACGCCCGAGCATTCGGTGCAGCCCCCCTGGCTGACCCGAATAAGGAGTCAATTCTCGTGCCAGTTGTGCGGCGCGGGCCAGACTTTGAAAGCTGTTTTTTGTGCGCGGCTCACGCGCTGTGCAAGTGCGCGAAAACACAGGCTTCGCGCCGGTCGGACGGCAAAACCTGCGGCGGCATCAGCGACGATGTGCGGCTGATACAAGCGCCACGCGTGTCAGCTGTGTCACTTGTGTCGCCACGAGCGGTCGCAGCTACTCGTCGTCGCCCTCCAGCGCGGGCTCGGCGCGGCCGCTGGCCAGGCCGTACTTTTCCAGCACGCGCTTAAGCTGGGTGCGATGTAGACCCAGGATGCGCGCCGCGGCGCTGATGTTGCCCTGCGCTTGTGCCAGCGCCGCTTCGACCTGGGCCCGCTCGGGCGGCGGCCGATTGCCGGCCCGCGCCACCGCTGGATGAAAGGCCAGGGCGCACAGCGGCTGCGGCTCGACCGAGCGCTCGATGGCCTGGCCCGCCTCAGGTGACAGGTGACTGACATCGACCTTTTGACTCCCCTGCCCCAGCGCGTTCTGGGCCGCACCGCGCACCTCGGCCAGAAGCTCGCGGACGTTGCCTGGCCAGTGGCGCAGCAGGCAGGCCTCGACCAGCGAGCTGTGCGCGACCAGGCTGGCATCGACGCTGCGCAGGGTGCGCTCAATGTGCGCGGGGATCTCTTCGGGGCGACGGCGCAGGGGCGGCACCTCGACCTCGGGCCGGCTCAGGCGAAAGTACAGGTCTTCGCGAAAGCGCCCGCTCGCCACTTCGCTGCGCAGATGACGGTGCGAGGCCGAGCAGAGCTGCAGGTTGACGCTGCGCGGCCGCAGCGCCCCCAGCGGCAGCACCTCGCGCGTCTCTAGCACGCGCAAGAGCTTGGCCTGCACCGCTGGGTCCAGCTCGGCGATCTCGTCGAGAAACAGCGTGCCGCCATCCGCCGACTGGATCAGGCCCTCGCTGTCGGCCATCGCCCCCGAGTAGGTGCCGCGGCGCGCTCCGAACAGCAGTCGCTCGGCCAGACCAGCGGCGATCGTGGCGCAGTTGATGGCGACAAACGGCCCGGCGTGCCCGGGGCTCCCAGCATGAAAGGCGCGCGCCACGCCCTCTTTGCCGCTGCCGCTCTCGCCGGTGATGTGCAGGGTGCGGCCGTGCTGCCCGGCCCGTGTGGCCTGGCCCATGGTGTCCTGCAGCGTCGGTCCCAGCACCAGCTCGGCAGTCTGCTTGACGCCTAGCCGGCTTACGCGCCGGGTGTCGGGGGACAGCAGAAAGACGCTGTCGCCGGCCCGCAAGACGCGCGCCGTAGCGCTGCTCACTCGCCCACTTATGCGTCCGCTGTCGACGAAGCTGCCGTTCTGGCTGCCGTGGTCGGTCAGCACAAAGCGCTCGCCGTCAAAGCTGACCGCGACGTGGCGCCGCGACATCTTGGGATCGGCTGGCAGCAGCTCGGGCAGCGCCCCACGACCAAGCTCTACCCCCGAAGGCGGCAGCGGAATCACCGTGCAGCGGGCCTGTCCAGCGGCGAACAGCAGCACCAGGCCCGCCACTGGACCGCGCGCTGCTTCAGCATCGATGGGTTGCCCCGTGCGGTGATCAAACGAGTCGCGCTGCGTCGTGGTCTGCTTGTCGCTCATAGTCGGTGCGGAGACGGCAATCGCCGAGCCGGCGTCATTATCGCATGCACGCCCGATGCCGCGGGCTGGGCTGCGGCGTACAGCGCGCGACTACGACGCCCGCCAAGTGCCAGGGATGCCCGCCCTTGCAGGGCGGACTTGTCGACCGCCCTGGCCTGCGCATACGCTGCTCTTGCCGTGCCGAGCCTTGCGCACGCGTCGAAGGAACGAGGCCCCATGAACGCCCCCCCCTGGACTCCGACCCAGCCCCATCCCTACTTAAGCGGCTCGTTTGCCCCGGTGTTTGACGAGCTGGTCAGCGACTGGCTTCCCGTCGAGGGTGAGCTGCCGCGTGACCTGTCTGGGACCTTTGTCCGCAACAGCAGCAACCCCCGCTTTCCGCCCAAGGGTCGCTATCACTGGTTCGACGGCGACGGCATGCTGCACGCGATCGAGCTTGGCGAGGGTCGGGCCCGCTATCGCAACCGCTGGATTCGCACCCGCGCCTTCGAGGCCGAGAGCGAGGCCGGCACCGCCCTGTGGTCCGGTGTCACCGAGCGCCCCGACTTCACCAACCCGCGCGGGCCGTTTAAGGACTCGGCGAACACCGACGTCGTCTACCACGCTGGCCGCTTGCTTGCGCTGTGGTGGCTGGGCGGCGAGCCGTACATCATCCGCCTGCCCGATCTAGAGACCCTGGGCACCACGCAGTGGCCGGGCATGAAGACGGTGTCGGCGCATCCCAAAGTCGACGAGCGCAGCGGCGAGATGATGATCTTCGACTATAAGCCGCTGCCGCCGTACCTGACCTATGGCGTGGTCAGCCGCAGCGGCGAGCTTGTGCACCACACCACCATCGATCTGCCCGGTCCCCGGCTGCAGCACGACATGGCCATCACCGAGCACTACAGCCTGCTGTTCGACATGTCGCTGATGTGGGATCCCGAGCTTCTAAAGCAGGGCAAGACGCGCGTGCGCTTCTTCCGCGATCGCCCCTCGCGCATTGGCGTCCTGCCGCGCTATGGCCACGGCCGCGACGTGCGCTGGTTTTCTTGCGCGCCGTTTTACATGTATCACACCATCAACGCCTGGGAAGAGACCGATACCGACGGCAACACGCGCATCGTGCTTATCGGCTGCCGCATCGAAAACCCGCTCGCCGACGACCCCGAAAACCCGGCCAGCGAGGGCCTGGTGCCGACCATCGGCTTTCTGCGCCTGGCGCCCCGGCTGCACCGCTGGACGCTCAACCTGGCCACCGGAGCCGTGCACGAGCAGACGCTCGACGACACCTTCATCGAGTTTTCGCGCATGGACAACCGCGCCCTCGGCTATCCCTGCCGCTACGGCTACAGCGGCCGCGTACCGCAGCTAGAGACCATTCGCTTTGACGGCATCGTCAAGCACGACCTGCACACCGGCCGCAGCCAGCAGTACCGCTACCCCGCCGGCTGGTACGGCGGCGAGACGACCTTCGCCCCGCGCCACGGCAGCCCGGCCAGCTCTCCCGACGACGACGGCTACATCCTCACCTTCCTCGAAGACGACGCCAACGCCGCCTCGTATCTCGGCATCTTCGCCGCCGCCGAGCTAGAGCGCGGCCCCCTGGCCAAGATCCGCCTGCCCCGCCGCGTCCCGACCGGCTACCACACCTACTTCATTCCCAGCTAGCCCCGGCCCACGCGGTCTTCAGCCGGTCGTGCGCGAGCGCTGCGCAAACTGCTCGCCGAGCGCGCGCACCGCCCACATCCAGCCCACAAGGGTCAGCACGATAAACAGCCCGACCCACGGAGCCGAAGCGCTGAGCGTGCCGCACACCAGCAGCAGCCCCTGGTGGATCACCGAGCCAGCCGACTTGCCGAGGCGGGAGCCGACGCCGTCGATCGCCGCCTTGCCGTTGATCTTCATGTCAGCTGACAGCGGCACGAAGGCCATCTCTTTGGTCGCATCAAACACTGTGTACTTGGCGGTGCGCGCCAGGCAGTTCTGCAGCGTCCCGAAGAAGACCACCAGCGGCAGCACGCCGACGCCTGCGGCCAAGTGGCCCAGGGTGGCTGGCGAAAACAGAAACGCCGAGAAGAAGGCGAGGCTCGTCAGAAGCAGCAAGAGCGGCGTCAGCAGCGCGGTCAGCGTCCAGCCCAAGACGCGGATGGCATTACCGGATAGAAATATGCCGCTTAGCGTCGCCAGCACACCCAGAATCGAGCTAATTCGATTCATATACAAATTATAGTCCTGCGGATTCGGATACAGGAGTTTGACTTCGTGCTTCCAAACAACCTCTGTGAGATTTATCACAATATTATAACCCAGAACAATGACAGCAATATAAATAAGATACCGCGACCTAATCAAATATAGAAAATTATCGACAATGCTTATTTTCCCCTGAGCCTGGCGCTCGCCATGCGCCTCGCTCGGATCGTAATAACGTGAGTCAGTGAGCACAGAGGTCACTGTCCAGCGGAACAGGGCGACAGTTACAGCCGAGGCGCATAAGACAGTTAGCAAAATAAACAATATAGACTGATCCCAGGCATTCCTGCCATACGGGATCCAGGCGTAATATACATTTCTGCATAGCACAATGGAGAGCTGCCCGGCGGCAATGCCGGACAGGTTGGCGCCGACGCCGTATAGGCCATAGAAGCGCTTAGCCTCGTCCAGGCGGGTTACTTGGTTGGCGAAGCCCCATAGCAGGGTGCCATGGATGACGCTGCCCCATAGCTCGCTAATGACATAGAAGAGCGTGAACAGCCAGTAGCGATACATAGCGATTAGCCCGGCGAAGCCGGCCGGCAGCACATGAGCTAACCAGTCGGCAGAGGCCTGTGGCTGCAGTCGATCCTGATATGGATATAAAAGAAGAAATAATGCAAAATACCCAGCAAACACACCGACCAATGCATAAAATACAACTTCTTTCGAGTACCGGTTGATTAAAAAGCTAAACAGAGCCGTCATGATCACGGCGGCCGGGAACATTGCCCAGACCTTGATAAACGGGATAATCTCTGCCCCAGATAGTTTGGCGGTCACGACCAGAGTGTCTTTCATCGTGCGTAGAACATTGTAATTAAACGCAACAAGAAAGAACAAAAGCAACATCGGGACTAATTTCCGATGTTCGTATCGATATACCGGCCAGATTAGGCGGCGCCAGGCACTAAATTCAGAGTCAGCTGAGTCGCTCTTGAGGTCTGCCATGGGGCAAGCCACCTGGGCCAGCCGGCCCTCGCCAGCCTGTGGGGACGTGGCGCAAGCAGGGTCCAGACCGGCGACGATACGCAGTAGAAGTATAGAGGCATAGCGCCCGACGAGGCCGCAATTCTTACGGGCTACCTAAGCGGCGGCGGGAGGCAGGGTCGCCAGCAGTGCGGGGGGAGCCAAGCGTGGACCGCAGCTAGTGCTTGCGCTTGCCCTTGGACTTTTCGGAGCGCTCATCCTCGCGCTTTGCGTCGCTGGCCTCGGTGCCCGCAGCCGGCGAGGTGGCTGCGGCCGCATCGGGGGCAGCGACAGCTGGGCAGGTCACCGGCTCGGGACAGGCAGGCGCTGGACAGGACAGCGGCGGGCAGGGCCGAGCTGGCGGCTCAGCTCGCCGCAGGGTCACAGCACCGACGAGTAGCCCCGCCGTCACTCCCCCCCCAAGGAGCCCGAGCAGCCAGGCGAGCGACGGCCGACGCTGGCTAGGCAGCGCAGGCGCTAGTGCAGGTGCTGGCGCGAGCACCGCCGGGAGCGACGGCGCAGCCGCGGGAGTAGGCGGAAGCGGCGACGCGGCAGCGGAGACCGCAGCCGGGGGAGATACCGGCAGGGTCTTGGCCAGAGCCGAAGCCGCTTCGCTTGTACCGGGCAGAAAGGCGCGCTCGCGGGCCACCAGCTCACCGCTCTGCTCCAGCGCTTCGATACGCTCTTCTAGCTCGCGCATCGAGGGGCGAGCCGCACCCTTCTTTTCCAGCATGCGATGCACAAGCTGAATGACCGCCGCGGGCACCCCCTGGGTCACTTCGTTGAGCGGCCGCGGTGGCTCTTTGATGTGCTTGCGCATGACCTCACTCATGACGCCGATAAACGGCGGGTCACCGGCCAGCACCTCATACAGCATCGCCCCCAGCGAATAGACATCGGCCTTGCCGTCGAGGTTCTCCTCGCCCATGCACTGCTCGGGCGACATGTAGTGCGGCGTGCCCATCGCCGTACCCGCCGTCGTCCGCCGCTCCGGCGTATCCAAAAACAGCGCCACCCCAAAGTCGAGCAGCTTGACGCGCGAGCCCCCAGGCGTCGCCGAGTCTTTGATCAGAAAGACATTGTTTGGCTTGATGTCGCGGTGCAGTACGCCCTTTTCGTGGGCCACTGCCAGCGCTGAGGCGAGCTGGCGTGCGATCTGCATGGCCTGAAACACCGACAGCCGCTTGACGGCGCCCTGGCGAAAGCCGCGCAGGTAGTGGGCCAGGTCGTTTCCGTCGAGGTACTCCATGAGGATGTAGACCGTCTGATCGTCGAGCTCGCCGAAGTCGTAGATCTGAATGACCCCGGGGTGGTTGATCAGGTTGACCGCCCGCGCCTCGTCTAGAAAGCGCTGCACGTACTTGTCGTGCTTGGGATCAGTCGACAGCTTGGAGTTTAGGACCTTGATCGCCGCGCGATGCCCGATGGCGTTCTGCACCACTTCGTAGACCGAGCCCATGCCGCCATGGCCCAGCCGCCGCGTGATGCGGTAGCGGCCAACGTAGCGGCCAATCATCGGGTCCGATGGCGGAGTCTGCATGGGTCACCTCAGCGAACCGGTCGAAGCCGCAAGCTGCCCGCCTTCTTGCCGCCGAGCTTGATCAGCTTGCCGCTCTTGTTTTCCAGGATGTCGTACGACTTGCAGACAAGGAGAAGATCGGCGCGCGCCTTGCGAACCTCGGGCTTGTCCTCGACGAGGTGCTCAAGGGCCTGGTTGGCGATGGCTGACTTGTCCTTGCCGCAGGCCAGCTGACCGAGCGTGCTCCAGAGCAGCGGGTGCGATCGCTTCTCGATAGCGCGGCGCAGGCCCTTCATCGCTTCGTTGGCGGCGCCGATGCGGGCCAGGCGCTCGGCTTGATAGACGGCTGCTGCGACCTCGGCAGGTGGCGGCGGCAAGGGGGGCTCAGACGGCCGAACAGCAAGCGGCGGGGCGAGCTCGGCACGAGGGGGCACGGGCAGCGCAGCCACCGAGCCACGCGCAGCAGTCGTCACCTCAGGCACTGGCTTGTTGGGCTTGACGCTAGAGCGACCGAGGAAAAACAGGCCGACCGGCAGCACCACCAAGACCAGCGTCGCGACGCTGATCGTCAGCACCACGCGGCGACGGGCCCGCGCCAAAAATAGCGACCACAGCACATCCGGCGACAGGGCAGGCGGCAGCGAGCGACGGCCGGCATCGCGCAGACGGCGTAGCACGCGCTCGCCCATACCCGGCGGGCTGCTCGGCATGGCTGGCGGCTCGGGAGTTCCAGAGGCGCGCTCGCCATCGCGATCCACGGCCTGCCCGCGATCAGAGGAGGCGGCCATGGCCGGCAGCGTGACGCCAAGCGGGTTCGCCATCGTGTCGCGGAAGCCGTCGACACTCGAAGCCGGCGGCGGTGGGGCCGAGCGCGGAGCCGCCGCGCCCGCGAGCTGCAGGCTGCGCAGGCTCAGCTCGGCTGAAGGCTGATCGCCCAGCGCCGCTCCCAGCTCACGCAGTCGCTGCGCCACCTCCGACATGGTCGGTCGGCGCTCGGGAGTCTTGTCGAGCATGGCGTCGATGAGCTCGCCCATGGCGGATGGCGCGGCCGGCATCAAGCTCAGCAGCGTCGGGGCCGGCTGATACATGTGCATGGCGATGTACTCGCCGGGCTCCTTGGACACAAACGGCGGCCGTCCCGCCAGAAGCTCAAACAGGATGGTGCCCAAGGCATAGACATCCGAGCGATCGGTAGCGTTGCGGCTGCTGCGGCACTGCTCCGGGGACATATAGACCGGCGTGCCCATCAGCAGGTTGCTATCGGTGCGCACCGAACCAAACGACGACTGCAGCTTGGCCAGCCCGAAGTCGAGAATCTTCACCCGCTCGCCACCGGGTGCGTCAGGCTCGGGAATAATGAGGATGTTCTCGGGCTTGAGGTCGCGATGGATCACCTGCTTGCCGTGGGCCGCCGCCAGCGCCGAGGCGATCTGGCGCCCCAGGCGGACCACATCGGTCGCGGCTAGCTGCTTCCCACGACGAAAGCGGCGATACAGCGTCTCGCCTTCGAGGTACTCCATGGCCAAAAAGATCGTGCCGTCGGCCTCGCGACCGTAGTCGAAGATGCGAACGATGCCGGGGTGCTCGATGCGATTGGCAGCGCGCGCCTCGTTGAGAAAGCGAGCGGCGATGTCTTCGTTGTTGGCGAACTCGGTGCGCAGGATCTTCAGCGCAGCCCGACTATCGATGTCCTCGCGCTTGGCCTCATAGACGACAGCCATGCCGCCTTTGCCGATCTCGCGGACGATCCGGTAGTTGCGTATGCGCTGGCCAATCATCGACGTCACGATCAGCCGTGCCATCGCGGCCAGTGGGTGACGATCACGGCTTTCGCCAAAGCCCCCACCAGCCGGCCCGACAGAGGACCGATCTATTCACTGTACATCGACTGCCCCCCTCGCCTCTTGCGCTTCGCGCGCCGGCGCCCCCGCCGGCCCGCTTCCCCCCAGCACCGGCTCTGCGGCGCTAGACCAACCTTCTTTACGGCGCTAGACCAACCTTCTTCATCGAGGCCGGCAAGCGCTGCATGAGGACCGGCCCGAGCTTCTTGCCCACCTCACCCGAGATCTCGGGTAGGAGCTTGGCCGCTTTTTTGCCCACCGGCGTCTTGTAAAAGGCGATGAGCTGCTTGATCTCCTCGGTGGTAAAGCGCGCGGAGTAGATCTCGACTGTCCACTGCGCCAGATCGTTGTAGGGCAGAGCGTCGGTGACGGCGAGCGCCATCTTGCTCTGCGCGTCCGGCGGCACCTTAGCCCCCGTCTGCTGCATCGAGGCCAGCATCTGCGTCGTCATCTGGCCGATCATCGCCTGGTAGTTCTCCGGTGGCGTCACTAGCTGCACGAGCTCCATCGTGACCTTGGGATCGGCCCCGGCCAGCGCCGAAGACACAAAGCTGAACTGACTAGCGATAGTCAGGCCCAGACCGAAGAAAATCGCGACTGCACGAGGTTGTTTTTTCATCCCGGCCTTATATCACCCCCTCGGGGTGATGAGACCAGGATTGCAGCCAAGGGGAGGCCAACGACGGAGCGCCTGTGCCGAGCCCAGCCCGCGGGTGTGCGCAGCTGGCTAGGGCACGACGTGGATCTGCATCGTGTTCGTTGAGCGACCGCTGCGGAAGGGAATGGCCATGGTCAGGATTACCGGCTGGCCCGAGCGCGCCAAGCCGCGATCACGCAGCATGTTAAGCGTCTGCCCGATGAGCATCGCCTCGCTATCAGCCTCGGGCGCCATGATCGGCAGCACACCCCAGTAGGCGGCGAGCTGGTTGTAGACCTCGCTGCTGCGGGTCATGCCGATGATCGCGGCGGCCGGCCGATACTCCGACAGCAGGCGAGCACAGCCGCCCGAGTCAGAGATGGCCACGATGGCCGGCGCATCGACCAGCCGCGAGGCAACTACCGCCGCGTGCGCCACCGCATTGGCCGTCACACGAATCTGCGGCCAGGCCTGCTGCGTCGTCATGCGATGGAAGCGATCGCTGCCCTCGACCTCGCGGATGATGCGCTCCATGGTGCGCACCGCCAGCAGCGGATACTTGCCCGAGGCAGTCTCGCCCGACAGCATCACCGCGTCGGTGGAGTCAAAGATGGCGTTGGCCACATCGCTGGCCTCGGCGCGCGTCGGACGCGGCGTGCTGGTCATCGACTCGAGCATCTGGGTCGCGGTGATCACCAGCTTGCCGCGCGCATTGGCCAGCTCAATCGCGGCCTTCTGTACCAGCGGCACCTTCTCTGGACCCAGCTCCACCCCAAGATCGCCGCGAGCAATCATGATGCCGTCGGAGGCGTCAATGATCGCTTCCAGGCAGTCAACCGCCTCGGGCTTCTCGATCTTCGAGATAATCAGCGTCGGGGCTCGCCGCTGGGCCTCGGGAATCTCGGCCCGCGCCCAGGCAATGGCTTCCCGCGCGCTGTGGACATCGGCCGGCGAGCGAACAAAGGACAGCGCCAGAAAATCGACGCCCAGCTTCTGGCCAAAGATCAGATCGGCGCGATCCTTGTCCGGCATCGAAGGCGCCGAGACCTTGACCCCGGGCAGGTTGACGCCCTTGTTGTTCGATAGCGGCCCGCCGACCAGCACGCGCGTGATGACATCGTGCTCTTGGACTTCCAGCACCTCGATCTGCAGCAGTCCATCGTCGAGCAGCAGCAGGTTGCCGGGCTTGACGTCCTTGGGCAGGTGCTCGTAGGTGATTGAGGCGCGGCGGGCATCCCCGAGGATCTCTTCCGTCGTCAGGACAAACTCGGCGCCAGCCTCCAGCACCGTCCCCGGCTGAATCTTGCCCACGCGGATCTTCGGCCCCTGCAGATCCTGCAGGATGGCCACCGCCTTGCCGCGCTTGCGCGAGGCCTCACGCACCGCTTGCAGCGTCGCTGCATGGTCGGCGTGCGCGCCATGGGAAAAGTTCAGCCGCGCGACATCCATGCCCTCATCGATGAGGTGCCCAATAACCTCGGCACTGCGGCTGGCCGGGCCGATGGTGCACACGATCTTGGCGCGGCGGTAGGGACTGGCCTGCGGATGCTTCTGCAGCGAAGACGAAGCCATGAAGTACTTATATCGCGATCGGCTTCTGCGCCGCGCGCTGATTTTCTGTGAGTTTTTCTTTGACCCGGGCCCCGGCCCCCTGCTAGAACTCTCGCCGGTCAAACACATAGCTTCATTCGGGGCGTGGCGCAGCCTGGTTAGCGCACCAGTCTGGGGGACTGGGGGTCGGTGGTTCAAATCCACTCGCCCCGACAAGCACAGTGACCCGCGAGGAGACCCCTCCTCGCGGGTTTTTTATTGCCTGCGCCACTGGGCTGCCACAGGTGCCCCGGGCCGACGACTGGTCCGGGCGACCGAATCGAGCACTCTGCTGCGCGAACTCGAAGGTCCGACGAACGTGCCCGCGTCGCGGCATGGGTGACACTGCCCCCAGTCGCTGTTAGAGTGCTCACCATGGCTATGCAAGAATCGCTGCGCCCCTCCCCCGTGTCCTCGCTTCAGTCCTCGCCTAGCGCTGCTGCCCCGGCAGCCAAGATTGCCCTCCCGGTCGCCCCGGTTAGTCTGCGGAGCACTGGGTCACGGCTCACGCTGGCAGCCGGCGCGGCCCTGTCCTGCTGGCTGGCTGCGACGCCGACCGACGTCCTGGCCCAAGCCGCTCCGGCTGCCAAGCCCGCGGTGACGGCCGCCAAGGCGACTCCGGCGGGCAAGCCAGCGGCGAAGAAGTACACACCGCGCGGGCGAGGCAAGGAATACCACGGCGAAGCGACGCCAAAGGACCTCGTGCCGGGCTCGAAGGTCATCCTGGCGCTGCTTGAGCTTGGCAGCAACCGCATGGCGATGGGCAAGATGCCCGAGGCCATCCAAGCCTTCACCGAGGCCGTGCAGCGCTTTCCGCTGGAGCCAGACCCGTACTACATGCGCGGTAGCTGCTACCAGAAGATGGGTCGCCTGCAAGAGGCCGAGATGGACTACCGCGAAGGCATCAGCCGCGATCCGAAGTCCAGCAAGCCCGAGACGCCCAAGGCGCGCGCCGAGCTGGGTCGCGTACTCATCGAGCGCGGGCAGCACGCCGCAGCCATTGACATGCTCGACCCGCTGGCGCGTGAGCGCTCGACGATGTTCGAGGCGCACTACAACCTGGGCGTGGCGCATGAAGCGCTGAAGCACTGGCCCGAGGCCATCGCCGCGTTCACCGCCGCCACCAAGCTCAAGCCCATCGATCCGAAGTCGCGCTACTCACAAGCCGACGCGTATTACCACCTAGGCGATGTGTTGCGCAAAGCCGGCCGCCTAGACGAGGCTGAAGCGCCAACGCGGGAAGCCGTCCAGCTCTCGCCCGATCGGCCTCACACGCATTTCAACTTAGGCAGCCTATTGACCATGCGTAAGAAGTACGATGAGGCCATCGGCGAGCTCACGGCGGCCGTTCAGCTCGTCGAGCCGATCATGTCGAGCGGCACCGACGAGGAAAAAGACGAAGCTAAGTACATGCTGTTCCAGTCGCACTTCCGGCTGGGCGTCATCTATCTAAACCGCGATCGCCTGGCCGAAGCCGCCAGCGAGTTCGAAAAAGCCAAGGCGGTCGACGGTACGCCCGAGGTGCTGACCTATCTGGGGCAGACCCGCGTGAAGCAAGGCGATGTGCCGCGCGCCGAAGCGGAGTTCCGCGCTGCCCTCGCCAAGAGCCCGCAGCAGCACGCCATTCGCCTGCACCTCGCGACGCTGCTGGTCAACAACAAGCGCTGTCCCGAGGGCCTGCGCGAGCTAGCCAGCGTGCCAGCCGATCCGGCCTACGTCGAGACCATCAATCGCATCAAGGGCGTCTGCGAATATGAGCGCCAGATGCAAGCGCGCGGCGGCAAGTAGCGTCGGAAGGAGGGTGCGGCGGCCCCGAGTGGAGCCCGGCAGGGAAGGGTCAGCGCACCGCCTTCATGGGGAGTGGATCGCCGGCCGGCCGCTTGACCACGTCGACGGGCACAAAGCGTAGCTCGTCGGTCGGAGCCGCAGCGGGGGGGCGGGCTGGAGGATTGCTGGCCGGTCGCTGCGGGACCGGTTTCGGCATCAGACGGACCTCTGCCTTGCCGGCTGTCGCAGGCCGCCCCGCCGGGGACGCCGGGCTGGCGGCTGACGGAACAGGCACCGCCGGAGCCTTTGGGGGATCGGCATGGGCGCTGCCCTGCCAGGGGTAGCGCCCGGTGCGAACCTTGCTCAGCAAGCTTCCCCCCAGCAGGCCCGCGAGGCTCAGCGCCGCGCCCAAGAGCAGCCACGTGCGGCCTCTTCCTGCGCCCCCCGTGGCGGATTGCTGCAGGTGCCGGAGCGCGCGCACCACGTCTTCGATCGGCGGGCGCTGCTCGGGCACCTTCTGCAGCAGGCTGTCGACCAACGCATAGAGCGCCTCGGGCAGCCCACGACGCTGCTCGCGCAGCGGCCGCGGCGTGCCGAACATGTGCAGCACGACCATGTGCCCCGGCCCATCGGCGGCATGCGGCATCGCACCAGCCAGAAGCTCATACATCACCACGCCCAGCGCATAGATATCGGCTTGCACCGTGACGCGCTCCGAGCCCTTGCACTGCTCAGGAGACATGTAGGCCGGCGAGCCCATCAGGCTGCCAGTCTTGGTGCGGAAGTGGCTGGCGTTGACCTCGTCGAGGATCTTGGCAATCCCAAAGTCGAGGAGCTTCACCCGCTGCCCCGACGGCAGCTGTGGATCCTCGACGAGCATGATGTTCTCGGGCTTAAGGTCACGGTGGACGATGCCGGCCTGATGAGCGCTGACGAGGACCT
>CAZVMD010000071.1:0-28027 GCA_964628555.1 uncultured Myxococcales bacterium
GAGGCCGCGCTGCAGGTGCAGCAGCGCAAGGACGAGATCCTCGACGCCATCCGCCGTCCTTCACAGGACGCGATTGCGGCCGGACCGAACAGTCGGCTGCGCGAAGGCGAGATCCCAGACGCAGTGCGCGAGCAGCTCGCCGCCTATGACACCGACAAGATGCTGGGCACGACGATCGAGCGCTGGAAGATCCTGCGCAAGATCGGCGAAGGCGGCATGGGCCGTGTCTTTGAGGCCGAGCACCGTGAGATCGGCCGCAAGGTGGCGATCAAGATTCTCCATCCGGTCTACTCGCGCATGCCCGAGGTGGTAGCCCGCTTCCGCATGGAGGCGCGCGCCGCGTCGCAGATCAACCACCCCAACATCATCGAAGTTACCGACAGCGGGACGACCGTAGACGGGTCCTTCTACTTCGTGATGGAGCTGCTGCAGGGCGTGGATGTCGCAGAGCGGCTGAAGCGTGAGCGTAGCCTGCCGCTCCAGGACTCGCTGACCATCGCTCGCCAGGTTGCTGAAGCCCTCTCGGCCGCGCACCAGAACAACATCATCCACCGCGACCTTAAGCCCGAAAACGTCTACCTCATCGACAACGAGGGCACGCCGAACTTCGTCAAGGTCCTAGACTTCGGGATTGCCAAGTCGCTGCAGGAAGAAAAGATCCGTCTGACGACGCCAGGCATGGCGATGGGGACGCCAGAGTATATGGCCCCCGAGCAGGCGGCAGGCCGCGACAGCGATGGACGAGCCGATGTCTATTCGCTCGGCGCCATCCTGTACGAAATGCTGTCGGGCAAGAAGCCCATCACCGGCAACAACCTGATGGAAGTTCTGACGCGCAAGGCGACCGAAGACCCGGTGCCGATCGCCTCGCTGCGCCCGGAAATCCCGGCTCGGGTCGCGTCGCTGGTCACGCGCATGCTGGCCCGCTCACCCGAGGCGCGACCGCAGACGATGGCCGCGGTGGCTGAAGAAATCTCGGCCTGCAGCGACGAGATTCTCCGCGGCGTCGCCAGCCCAGCTAGCCCCGCCATCGCCGCCCCCGCCGCCAATCGCCCCGATACCGTCAGTGAGTCGGTGGGAGCGCAGGTTCCTGCCGAGCGTCGCAAGCGCGCGCTGTTCGGCTGGATGGCGATCAGCGGTGGCGTAGCCGGAGTGCTGGCGGGATTGTATTGGGCGCTAACCCCACCCCGCATCACCGCGCCCCCCCACAAGCCGCCGCTGCTCAATGGCGGACCCCCTCAGCCGCAGCTTGTATCCAGCGGGTCAGGCAGCAGTGGTACGAGCTCCGGCGGCACGCAAGCGGCCACCAACCCAGGCAGTGGCAGTCCAGGCCAAGGCCCTGGCCCCAAGCCGCTGCAGCCCAATCCTCCCCACCCGCCCGGCGATGAGCGCCCAGGCATTGAGCCGCCCCCCGCCGGGACTCCCAGCAAAGGTGGGAATAGCGGCAAAGAAAAGCTCGGCCACCTCCCCATGCCGCCATCGATCGATCGCGGTGTCGCCATCAGCAAGATCGAGGACGGTCATATCGCCCTCAACACCCAGAACAACGAAGTCGCCTTCAACCTCTGCTATACCGCGGCGGGCAACGCGCAGGTCCGTGGCCTGGCACTGGCCTGCATGGGCGAAGCAGAGCTCTCCCGCGGTCGCTCGACCGAAGCCATCAAGTGGGGCAAGCGAGCGCTCAAAGAGAAGCCCGGTACCGCCGTCTACCTCCTGCTCGGCAAGGCGTACTACAAGGCCGGCAACTGCAAAGAGGCCCGCGGGTATTACACCAAGGTCCTCAACGGTGCGGCCAGCAACAATCCAGAGGCGCTCAAGGGCCTGGAGCTCTGCAAAGAATAGATCTGGCGCCTGCCCCTTCCCGGTCTTACTACAAGCTGAACGAGGTTTCCGACATTGGGACTAAGCGATCTGTTCTCTAGGGAAGGCCGCGCCCGCCGTGGCTTGCAGAAGACCATCCAGCGGGCCAGCGACAAGCACGCGCAGTCCATCGATCGCTGGAAGGCTCTTGAGCAGCTACGCGACGATGCCAGCGAAGAGGCGATGGTCGGGCTGCTGCGCCGCTTCAGCTTCAACTACGATAAGACGATCGAGGACGAGCAGGAAAAAGAGTGGGTCTTCGAGACGCTCGCCGGGATGGGCGGCAAGGTGCTCCCCGCCCTGCGTAAGTACATGCGCGAGACCGAGACGCTGGCCTGGCCGCTCAAGATCCTGGAGCGCATCTCAAGCGGAGACAGCTTCCTAGAGACGCTGCGCACGCTGTGCGATTGGAACGACAACAGCTACGTCCGCGACCCCAGCAAAAAAATCCAGCTTGTCCACTTCTTGGGTGAGCACCGGCGGGCAGAGATCGCGGCGATGATCGTCCCCTATCTGGAGGATATCGACGAAGGTGTGCGCTTCAAGGCGGTAGAGGCGCTGCTCTTCCAGCTCGGCGGCCCGACCGCTGAGGGGGCTCAGGCCATCCGCGACGCCTCGGTGGCTCCGCTGATCCAGCTGCTGGCCAATCCCAAGGAAGAGTCGCGACGCATCAAGGTCCGTATCGTCGAAGGTCTCGCCGAGCTAGCGCTACCACTGCCAGAGCATGCCCAAGCGGTCGATCAAGCCATCTCTGACCTCGGCATCGAAGCCAAGCTCGACCGCGAGAAGCGCATCAAGCTGCCTTCGAGCAAATAGGCTCGGCCAGCCGATTTTTCGCCCCTACCCTGCCGCCTTCTCTACCAGCCCACAGACGCAGTTCCCCCACCCGACCATCTCCAGTAGACTGGGACTATGTGGCCACCGTCAGACGGCTGGGATTCGCCCCTTACAGGGTCGAGCTTTGCCCACTCTCGACGGATACGGTGGTTGAAGGCGCTGCAACGAGCGCGTAGACTGCGTCTATGTTTGGGCTAGGGCCGACGGAACTCATCGTGATCCTTGTTCTGGCACTGCTGGTGCTGGGACCACAGCGTATTCCCGAGGCGGCTAGCAGTCTCGGGAAGGCCATTCGCAGCTTCCGCCGAGCCACTCGCGAGCTTCGCGACCAGATCGACATCGACGACGATGTGCGCCGGCCCTTCGAGGATCTGCGCTCAGCCCTGCGCGACGAGCCAGCGCCGCTGCCACCGCCCAGTGGCCCACAGGGCACGGCGGCCGCGGCTGGGGCAGCCGCACTCACCGAGAACCCGGCCTTGGTGCAGCCGCCAGCTGAGCCTGTGGTGCGCCAAGGTGAGGACGAAGGCAGCGAAGCCGCCACCGCCGCGCCGGCGGGAAGCGCCACCGCACCGAAGCTCGCTGACGACACACCCGCCGCGGCCCCGCCTCTGAGCCCGGGAGCCCCCGTCCTGGCCCTCGCGGCCACTGGCGCGGTAAAGAGCCAGGCCAGCGAGTCCGGCCCCGCCGATAAGCACTCGTCCACCGCTCCGGAGAGCCGCTGATGACCGACGGGCCCGCGCTCCTACCCGAGCACGACGAGAAGCGGATGCCGTTTCTCGATCACCTCGGTGAGCTACGCGATCGCGTCCGCAACAGTGCCATTGCCGTGCTGGCGGCGATCGTCGGCTGCTACATCTTCCGCGTCCGCATCTTCGCCTGGCTGGCCCTGCCGCTCGCCTCGGCGTTTAAGCACGCGGAGGCGCTGGGGATCAAAGGCAAGGTGATCTACATCAGCCCGATGGAGCAGTTCATGGTCTACCTGAAGACTGCTCTTGTGGCCTCGATCTTCGTCGCCTCGCCGGCGATCTTTCACCAGCTCTGGGCCTTCATCGCCCCCGGCCTCTATCCGCACGAGCGGCGCTGGGCGCTGCCCTTTGTCTTCTCGGCGGTGCTGCTGTTTATCGGCGGCGGCGTGTTCTGTTACTTCTTCGTCCTGCCGCCTGGCTACGAGTTCTTCATGACCAGTGGCCGCCTCAGCCCCGACGAGCTCAAGCAGCTTGGGGATGTCGCCGAGCTATTCCTGCGCATCGAGCCCAACATCTCGATGGACGAGTACTACGGCCTGACGCTGATGCTGCTGCTCGTCTTTGGGGTGGTGTTCGAGCTGCCGCTGGTGCTCGCAGTGCTGGCCATGCTGGGCATCGTCTCCGCCGGTTCCCTGTGGCGCTGGAATCGCTACGCCATCCTGGTCTTTGCCATCGGTGGAGCCATCCTGACTCCCGGTGACCTCGTCGTAGGTCAGCTGGCAATGACCGGATCGCTGACCGTGCTTTACAACCTGAGCATCGTCATCGCATGGCTGGTGCAGAGAAAGCGGAGAACGACCGATGAGGCAGGGGAGGAACCCGCCAGACCAGAGGCTGCAGATGCCCACTAGAGTGTCTTTCGAAAAGCCGCGCTGGCAGCGTCTCATGCAGGCCGGAGTGCTGGTAGCTTGCGGGGCGGCCTGCCTGGTTGCCTCCCTGCAGCTCCAGGCCAAGGCGGCACCACCGCCCTCCCCGGCGGCCAGCCACGATCGCTGGGTTGCCATGCGCTTCGCTCGCCTAGTCGAAGCCAGCGGCCGGGTGGTGCGCGACGCGGTGATCGTGGTTCATAACGACCGCATCCATGCCGTCGGCGGACCCGAGACGCCGATTCCCGCCAACGCCGCCTATGTCGATCTCAGCCGCCTGACCGCCATCCCCGGTCTGATCGATGTGCATACCCACATGTCCTATTACTGGGACCAGCGCGATACGGCGCGGCCGTGGGAGCAGCTGATCAATCGTCAGTCCGCCATGACGGTGTTCATGTCGCAGGAGAATGCCCGTCGTACCCTCGAAGTCGGAGTGACGACGGTCCGCGACCTCGGCAGCTTCGACTACATGGACATCGCCATTCGCGACCTCATCCAGCGTGGCTTGATGAACGGGCCGCGGATGTTTGTCTCGGGCTACGGGCTGCAGATCACCGACGAGATCCCGCAGCGCTCGCGCGGCAACGGGTCCGACAGCGGACGGGCCGACGGAACGGCCGAGGTGATGCGCGTGGTCCGCCAGCAGGTGGCGGCCGGCGCCGACTGGATCAAGATGTACGGCTCGACGGGCAGCGGTGACGATGTCTCGGGGCAGCAGACCTTCACGTACGAAGAGATGAAGGCGGCCGTCGACGCTGCGCACAGCCTAGGCAAGCGCATCGCCATCCACTCTTATGGCGCCAGCGGGGCGCGCGATGCGGTGCGGGCTGGCGCTGACAGCGTCGAGCATGCCGCCGACCTCGACGACGCCACGATGCAGGAGATGATCCGCCGCCGCATCTACTACGTCCCGACCATCGATCACAACCGCTACTACATCGAAAACGCCGCCGGCTTTGGCTACAGCGCGGAAGCCGTCGAGCGGATGAAGAGCTTCCTCGCTCGCAACCTGCAGACGGCGCGCCGCGCGCACCAGCTAGGCGTGCGGATCGCGATGGGCAGCGACGCGGTCATGACCATGTTTGGCCAGAACACGCGCGAGCTTGCCTGGTTCGTGCAGGCCGGCATGACCCCCTTGGCCGCCCTGGCCACCGCCACAACGACGGCTGCGGCTCTGCTCGGCAAAGAGAAGACGATTGGCAGCCTGGCCCCCGGTTACCTGGCCGACATCGTGGCCATCGAAGGCGATCCCGCCGCTGATGTCCGCGCCGTCATCCACGGCGTGCGCTGGGTCATGAAGGGCGGCGTGGTCGTCGTCAGCCAGCTCAATACCGATGATAAAAACCGTCTGCGCGTGATGGACTAGCCGCCATCGTCGCGGTGGCTGCGCTGGCGACTCCAGCGCGGCGTCTGCCGCACCCCGGGGGAAAGCAGGCCGGCAGCAGGACGACTGCTGCCGCGCAACCGTGCGCAGGAGGCAGGCGGCACGGCGGCCGAGTCGCGGCGGCCGACAGGAGGGGTCCATGACGAGCCGGTTGCCCGTTTTCGCCTTGTGCCTGCTGAGCTGCGACAGCCTCTTTGTCGACAACCCGGCCAACTGCGTGCGCCGCCCCATGGCCTGCGGTCCTGACGAGTACTGCGACGTCCCCAGCCAGAGCTGCCAGACGCTCGACTGCACCCTCAATCCGTCCCTGTGCCAGGCCGGCGAGTACTGCAGCCCAAGCGCGCGCCGCTGTGCCCGCAAGGACTGCGTGGTCGACGCCAGCTTGTGCCAGAGCGACCAGCGCTGCAATCCCAGCACTCGCAGCTGCGAGGCCATCGCCTTTGTCCTCGGGCAGCCGGACGAAGTCAGCAACCTCAGCCTGGCCTATGGGCTCAACCGCCCCGAGATGGTGCGGCTGATTCCCGACCCCCAAGATGCCAGCCAGACCAAGCTCATCGTCGGCGACTCGCTGAACCGCCGCGTCCTGGTCTGGAACACGCTGCCGACCAGCAACCGCCCGGCCGACGTGGTCTTCGGCGTGCCCGACGTCCACACCGCAGTCGCCAACAGCGGCGCCTACGGCGGCGTCAACGAGAGCAGCATTGGCAGCTCCTGGGGCGTCTCCAGCGACGGCATTCGCCTCATCGTTGGCGATATCGTGCTGTTTCGCGTGCTGATCTGGAATTCGATTCCCAGCCAGCTGCCGGCGCGCGGCCCGATCGCCGCCAACCGCATCTGGGGTCAGTCGAGCTTCCTCACCAGCTCACCCGACGCTGGCTCGGCCGATCCTGGCCCCTTGGGGCTGCGCGCCGCCAAGGTGTTTGCCGACCGCGCACCGAGCACCACGTTTTACATCTCGGATACGACCAATCATCGCGTCCTCGGCTTTGGCTCGCTGCCCGGCGGCCCCAGCACCAACCCCAACTTCGTCCTCGGTCAGCCGGACTTCAAGAGCGTGCTCGCCAACCCGACCAGTGCCACGGCGCTGCGCAGCCCGCGCGACGTGACCAGCGACGGCAGCTTGACCTGGGTCACCGACACCGGCAACCACCGCATCGTCGGCTATGCCGGCATCGGCAGCACCAACGCCAGCGCCACCAACATCATCGGTCAGCCCGACGCCGTAAGCGCCATCCCCAACAATGGCGGACTGAGCGCCAGCAGCCTAGCCAGCCCCCTTAGCATCGCCGCGACCAAGTCGCCCCGCCTGCTATTTGTCGCCGATGGCGGCAACCACCGCCTGCTGCGCTATAGCTTAGCCACCTCGGCCACCGTCGCTGATCTGGTCCTGGGGCAGCCCAACATGGTCACCAACCTCGTCAATCGCGGCGGCCTGCCCGGGCTGGACACGCTGGCCAACCCAGCTGGCGTCGATAGCGATGGCACTCACCTGGTTGTCGGGGACTACGCCAACAGCCGCGTCCTTTTGTGGCTGAGCATGCCGACCATAAACGGCCAGCCCGCCGATGTCGTCCTCGGCCAGCCCGATGGCAAGTCGAGCCTGATCAACAATGCCCCGACGCGCGGACCGCTCGTCTTGCGCGGCCCCCGCATGGTAGCCACCGACGGCACGCGTCTGTTTCTGACCGATGCCGCGAACAACCGGGTGCTGATCTGGAACCGCATGCCCGACAGCGGCAGCACGCCTCCGGACATCGTGCTTGGGCAGAGCGACTTTGTCGGCGATGCCGCAAACGGCGGCGGGTCGGTGACTGCGTCGTCGCTCTCAGCGCCCTACGGCATCGCGGTCGAGGGCGGCCGGCTCGCGGTCGGCGACAACGGCAACAACCGCGTGCTGATCTGGAGCTCGCTGCCCACCCAGAACAACCAGCCGGCCAGCCTGTGCCTCGGCCAGCCGGACTGCAGCTCTGCGCTACCCGGCACCAGCAACAACCGGCTGCGCGGCGTCGGCGGTGTCGAGCTCTCGTCCGGCGATCTCTACGTCGCCGACTCCGGCAACAACCGCGTGCTCGTCTTCAGCCAGCCCACCAGCCAGAGCGCGGTCGCCAGTCGCGTCCTGGGCCAGCCGAACTTCGTCACCAACGCGGCCAATCCGACCGGCCTTCTGGCCACTTCGATGGCCACGCCGCGCTCGGTGCGGCTGTTTGACGGCAAGCTGTACGTCGCGGACAGCGCCAACCATCGCGTCTTGTTGTGGAACCAGCGACCGACCAGCGATGGTCAGCCTGCCGATCTGGTCATCGGTCAGGGCGACTTTATTAGCTCGTACACCCGCCCGGATCGCACGCTGCTTGAGTCGCCGGGCGACGTCACGGTCAGCGCCGGCCACCTGTACGTCAGCAGCCTGGGGCAGTCGCGCATCCTGTACTGGGCGCAGGTGCCGCAGAGGAGCGGCGTGCCCGCCGACCGCGTGCTCGGACAGCAGGAATTCACCACTGCGCTCACCAACAACCCGGCGCTGCCCGGCATCGAGCGCCTGACGCAGCCCTTCGGCCTGCTCAGCCAGGGCAATCGACTGTTTATCTGCGACGGTACCCACAACCGCTTGGTGGTGCGCGGGCTGCTCGATTAGCTCGCGCCCGCCTGCCCGCAGCCGGCATTCTGTGCGATATCGGCTGGCAGCATGGACTCCCTGATTACTCAGTCGGCGCTGGCGCAGTCGGCAGCGCTCCGTCGTGGCGAGGTCGCGGTCGAGGAGCTGACGCGTGCCTATCTGCAGCGCATCGAGCGCCTGCAGCCCCAGCTTGCTGCCTTCGTTGAGCTGAGGCCCGAGCGCGCCCTGGCCGCGGCCCGCCGCCTCGATCGCGAGCGACAGCGAACACCGCAAGCGCCGCGCAGTCCGCTGTGGGGTCTGCCGACGGCGATGAAGGACATCCACCTGACCCGTGGCTACCACGCTCGCCTCGGCTCCCGCGCCTTTCGCTACCTGTGGTCGCCGCTCGACGACGTCAGCAGCGCGGCGGTGCGGCGAGCTGGCCTGGTGCTGCTGGGCAAGCTCAGCACGTCTGAGCTGGCGATCCTGCCAGTCGTCGACACGGCGCTGCATCCCCCGACCCGCAACCCGCACGATCGAGCGCGCTACGCCGGCGGCTCCTCGGGCGGCTCCGCGGCAGCGATCGCGGCCAGCATGCTGCCGATCGCGGTGGCCTCCGACGGAGCCGGCTCGATCCGCATCCCGGCCGCCTTCTGCGGCCTGATCGGCCATAAGCCCAGCCGCGATCTCTTGCCAAATCCCTTTGCGCCCTTCGAGCCGCTCGGCCTCAGCGTCGTTGGACCCCACGCGCGCAGCATCGGCGATGCGGCCGCGCTGCTCGACCTGCTCGCTGACCCGCGCAGCGGCCACGCGTCCTTCCAGGCCGCCTGTCAGCGGCCGCCCGCCCCCGGGCTGCGCATCCGCTTCACCTGGCAAAACCCCATCACCGCCGTCGAGCCCTATGCCGAGCAGGCCGTAAAGCGCGTGTTGGCGGTGCTGGCCGCCCTTGGCCATCACGTCGAGCCCGGCCAGGCCCCGGCCGGCTCGCTGGAAGAATTCCTGCCGATGTTTCGCTTTCTTGCCGCCAAGCAGTTTGTCCTCAGCGAGCGCCTGCTGCAGCCGACTACGCGCTGGCTGCGCCAGGCCGGACGACAGGTCCGCAAAGAGGTGGCATTGGCGGCCCGCGAGCTCTTCCGAGCGCGCATCGATGACTGGCTGGCCGAGGTCGACCTGTACGTGACGCCGACCGTGCCGAAGGACGCGCCGCTCGTCGGTAGCTGGGCCGAGCTAGCGCCGGATCAGGTGATGGCGGAGGCCGCGCCCTATGGCGCCTTTACCGCCCCGCTCAACGCGGCTGGCAACCCCGCCATCTCGATCCCAGTGCGTCTCCCGGATCACCCGCTGCCGCTCGGCGTTCAGCTGGTCGGCAAGCGCGGCGACGATGCCCGCCTGCTGGCCCTCGCCGCCGCCGTCCTCGACGAGCTAGGCACGCCACTTTTGCCCCTGGCCGACACGGCGAGCTCGTCGCAAGCGGCCCCCGCACAGGGTCTTTAGCGGAAGGAACGCCGGCTCTACTGCGCGGCGATGGTCCAGCTCTGCTGCGCGGTGGCGAGGGGGGTCGGAACGGTGGGAAACTTGGCGGCGTTGACCAGGGTCTCGACGCACTCTTTGACCTTGGTGGTATCGCCGGTGTCGGCCGTGACCTCGATCGTGCGATCGACGACCGCGCCAGTGCGGTTGATGGTCACGTGAACGTCAACGGTGACCTTGTTGGCGCCCTTCTCTAACGCGAAGTCGATGGCGCACTTCTGGATGCCGGGGCCCTTGTCATTGAGGGCGTTTGACAGCGCCGAGTTTTTCGGCCCCGCCGGCCCCTTCTTTCCTTTGCCCTTGCTCGGCGCCGACTTAGCCGGCGGTGCCGCCCCAGCCAGGGTCGGCGTCAGCAGCAGCAGGGCCAAAGCAGCCCGGACACACAGACGAGACAGCGAACGCAGCATGCGGATCTCCTAAGCAACTCCCCAAGCGTACTCGACTACGAGCCGCGCGCACAGACCAGGAAACCGCGCCGGTCAAGCGAGCGGGCGGCGGGGCGGGATTTCGGACTTTGACGTGCTAGCGTGCCGCGCATGCAACGTGAAAACGACAAAGCGGGGCGAGCGCCGTTTCTGCTCGTCACCGGCTTTCTGGGCAGCGGCAAGACGACGCTGATCAACCGCTGGCTGCGCACGCCGGGCGGACCACGGCTGGGCGTGGTGGTCAATGAGTTCGGCCAGGTCGGCATCGATGGCGCGCTGCTGCAGGCGGAGAGCTCTGGCTCGGGCATGCCGATCCTTGAGCTGGCCAACGGCTGCGTCTGCTGCGTGCGCGGCACCGAGATGTGGGAGGCGGCGCTGGAGCTCGTCGATCGCGCGGCCGCCGAGGTCCTGCTCATCGAGACCAGCGGCCTCGTCGAGCCCCAGGCTCTGCTCGATCAGTATGAGCTGTTGCCGCCGGCCATGGCGCGGCGCATCGATCTGCGCGGCCTGCTGTGCGTCGTCGATCCGCTGCACGTCGGGGAGGCGATCGGCAAGCGCGCCGAAGCGGTGCATCAGATCGAGCTAGCTGACTGCCTGCTCCTGTCCAAGCTCGATCAGGCCAGCCCAGCGCAGGTGCGCGACGCGCATGCGCTGCTCGATCGCCTGGGGGCCAGTCGCGAGCGGGCCGGGCTGGCACTGCACGAGAGCGCGGGCGGAGCCGCCGCCATCCTGCGCTGGGCGCTCTCTGCCGCTGCCCAGGCTCGCCATGCCAAGGCGCAGACCGAGCGCCACGGCCCGACCGGCAGCGACGGGACAAGCCTGACCGGCGGCGCCACGCATGCCCACCCCGCAGCGCACGGCGGCAAGCAGCTTGTCGCGGTGTCGCTGCACGAGCCGCAGCCCCTTTTGTCCGAGCCGCTGCGGCAGCTGTTTGCCGACCTGTCGCAGCCGAGCACCGCCTCGCAGACGAGTGGCCGCCCGCGCGGTGAGGTCCTGCGGGCCAAGGGCCTGGTGCACCTGCTCGATCGCGATAACCAGCCGCAGCTTGCCGCGGTACACCTCGCCGGCCATCAGGTCGAGCTCTTGCCCCTACCTGCCGCGGCCGATCGCGCTGCCCCGACCGGCTCCTCGCTGGTCTTTATCGGCGAAGATCTCGACGAGGCCTGGCTGCGCATCCGCCTCTCGGCCTGCCGCAGCGGCGCCGCCGCCTGACCAGCGCGATCCCGGCTACTGCGCCGCCACGACCGGGAATTCAGCGCGGCCGATCAGCGCGGTGCCAGTCACGCTGATGTGCAGCCGGCAGCTGCCCACCCCTGCTCCGATCACCGTCACGCCGCCAACGTTGTGATCCAAAAAGTACGGACTGCTGTCGCTTTGAAAGTGACAGCTGGTCGGGGTGTCGATGGTGTAGGTGGCGTCGAAGAAGCCCGGGCCGACGCAGGGCGGCTGGCCGGCGATGGACAGCTTGGGCACATAGCCCATCGAGCCTCCGATCGGCACCGGCCGATCGACCGACATGCTGTCGCGCTCCAGCGAAACGCCGTCAAAGCGCGCCAGATCGATCGTCTGCAGCGCCAGCCGGAAGCCCGGGCTCACCGTCGAGGTCAAGGTCAGGCTAGCCACCTTCTGCGGCGTCTCTAGCCGCCCGATCCCCGGCATGAACAAGCTCGGCGGGCTGGCGCTGCTCTGGAAGGGAAACGCCTGATCGGCAAACAGCGTCAGGCCATCGCCGCGCAGCTCAAAGTCGAACAGCAGCGGCTGACCGGCAAAGACCAGAAGCGGCTCAGTCGCCGGCCCGGCGCAGCGCGGGCGCACGCTGACCTCGTCGATGTCGTGGGCATCCAGGGCATAGGTGTAGGCCATGTGCCGGCCCAGGCTGCCCTGCAGCGCCAGTGCAAGCTCAGCGCTGCCTTCGGCGGTTGCGTGCAGACCAAACTCAGCGTTGATGCCGACCAGCTCTTGTCGATCGAGCAAGAACGGCGGGCTGACGCTGGCGCTGTCGATCGCCGTCACCGGGTCGTCAAAACACAGCGAGCTTAGCCCCTTGGTATGCGGCTGCGGACAGGCATCGCCGACCTTGACCGTAAACGGCACGCCGGTCGCAACCGTCTTGGGCCCGCTGATCTCGTAGCCGTCTTTGCCGCAGGCTGTCAGGCTGGCCCAGGCGACACAGGACAAAGCAAACGCGCGCATCTTTCCCCCCTTGGTAGTCACGGCCCCCTTGGTAGTCACGGCCCCCTTGGCAGTCTCGGCCCCCTTGGCAGTCTCGGCCCGGCCCCCGCCCAGCCCCCTGCTTGCCTACCGTATCATGCTAGCGCCCCGGTCGCAGCGACGGCAGAGCGCGACCTAGGGAGACTCGATGCTCAGCGTCAGACCGCCGCCGTCGCGGGTCAGCATCGGCGCCGCGCTGACCCGCAGCTGCGACAGCCAGGCGGACTGCGCCACCAGCGCCGAGCTCGGCAGGCTGCGGCGATGCAGGAAGGGAATCAAAAGGCCAATCGCGCTACCCGCCACCGCGCCGATCACGATGTCGGTGATGAAGTGCTTGCCGGCCAGCACCCGCAGCGTCGCCGTGGTCGCCGCCAGGCCCTCGCTCAGAATCCACATCGGCACGATCCAGCGCGAGCCGGGATGGCGCAGCATGAACAGATAGCTATACGCCGTGGCCAGCGAGAACGCCGTCGAGCTGTGCTGCGAATAGAACGACAGGCCGGCATCGACGTCGCTGCGCTCGGCAAGCGACGCGACCTCGGGATCGCCAAGCGGATCCGGCGCCGGCTCGTACATAAACGGCCGCGGCCGCCGCAGCGCGTACTTAAAAGCGGTGTTCAGGGCGGCGTTGACGACAAAGACCTCGCTCAAGATCAGCGCATCCTGCAGATAGCCGCTGACCGCCTGGCGCGGTCGCGTCGCCGCGACATCGATCAGATCGAGGACAAACGGCAGGCCGATGTTAAAGGCGATCAGCACATTGGAGGCCGTGCGGGCCGGCGCCGAGTGCCAGCCGACGACGCTGCGATCGAGCGGATTGAGCGAATCGATGTTGCACACCGGGCCACAGCTCGGCCCAGGGAGCTGCGGCGCTGCCAGCTCGACTCCGAGCAGCACCGCGCCCAGGCCCAGGGTCAGCGGAAGATCGACGAGCGGCTGAGCGGCAAGCGGGCTGCCGGCCTGACCCCGCCAGCTCGGCAGGACCGGAGGGAGAGGGGGCGAGGGCACAGCGGGGGGCGACAGCGCCGCAGTCCTCGGGGGGAGCGACAGCCCAGCCTGCGCCTCCGACGGATCACCGGCCTGCGGTGCCGCCTGCGCCGGCGACACCCCCAGCCCCGCCGCGACCCACGCACAAAGGACGAGGTATGAATGGGGGGAAAGAGCGCGACGACAGCGGAGGAAGGGAGGCTCCGCCAGCTTGGCGGGCTGCGGGAAACCGGGAGCGGCTGCCGCGAAACAATCGGTTGCTCGGCTCATGATCCTCGACCATATCCTGTCGGCCGGGCGCAGCGCAGCTTAGCTGCGGCGCAGGTGGCTTAGGCGCTCGCCGATCTTCTGCTCGAAGCCGCTCGCCGCCGGGCGATAAAAAGGCAGGGCCTGGGCCGGGAGCTCGTCGGGCAGATAGCGCTGCGCGACGTGATGACCGGCGAAGTCGTGCGGGTACAGGTAGCCCGCGCCATGCCCCAGGGCCCGCGCCGTGCCGCTGTGACCGTCGCGCAGATGGATCGGCACCGGCAGCGGACCATGCTCCTCGACCGCCGCCCGCGCCGCCGCGTAGGCGACAAGCGCGCTGTTGCTCTTGGGCGCCGCGCTCAAAAACAGCACCAGGGCGCTGATCGCCAGGTGCCCTTCCGGCATGCCGACGAAGCGCACGGCCTCGACGGTGGCCGTCGCCATCGGCAGGGCCCGCGGCTCGGCGGCCCCGATGTCCTCAGCGGCCAGGATGACCAGGCGCCGCAGCACGTACAGCGGATCCTCGCCGGCCTCCAGCATGCGCGCCGTCCAGTACAGCGCAGCGTCGGGATCCGAGCCCCGCACCGACTTGATCAGCGCCGAGATGATGTCGTGGTGCAGCTCGCCGTCTTTGTCGTGCGGCAAGAGCTTCTGCGCCAGCGCCTGCTCCAGCTCGCGGCTTGTCGGCCGGCGCACTCCGTCGCTGTCCGGCGCGGTCAGGTGCACCAGCCCTTCGAGGGTCGACAGCAAGCGGCGAGCATCGCCGACCGATAACCGGATCAGCTGCTCGGCCACTTCCTCGGCTAGCTCGACGGCCAGCCCACCCAGGCCGCGCTCGCGATCGCGCAGCGCCGTCTGCAGGATCTGCTGCAGATCCTCGGGGCGGTGCGGCTGCAAGCGCAGCACGCGACAGCGCGACAGCAGCGCGCCGTTGAGCTCAAAGCCGGGATTCTCCGTCGTCGCGCCCAGCAGCACCACCGTGCCAGCCTCGACATGTGGCAGGAGCGCGTCCTGCTGGCTCTTGTTGTAGCGATGGATCTCGTCGATAAACAGCAGGGTCCGCTCGCCACGCTCTTCCAGCTGCTGCCGCGCTTCGTCGATCGCCGCGCGCAGCTCCTTGACGCCGCTGTGTACCGCCGACAGCGGCACGAAGCGGGCCCGCACATGCGCGGCAAAGAGCTGCCCCAGCGTGGTCTTGCCGCAGCCCGGCGGTCCCCACAAGATCAGGGACGGTAGGAAGGCCCGCCCGCCGCCCCGCTCGGTGGTCTGCGTCAGGAGCTGCCGCAGGAGCCGCCCCTCGCCCAGCAGCTGCGGCTGCCCCACCACTTCCTCTAGCCGCCGCGGTCGCATGCGCTCGGCAAGTGGCTGACCGATGCGCTGCGCCTGCGCCTGATGACTAAACAGAGTCGCCCCCTGCGGGGCCGTTCGAGCTGACATCAGCGCTCTTTAACACGACAACCAGACGCGCTGCGGCGAGACACCGCGCGCCGAGGGCCAGGCCTAGCGCCGGCCCAGCAGCTGATCGAGATAGTGACCCAGGGCGTAGTCGAGCCAGCGACGGTACGGCAGATCGCGGCTGACATAGCCCAAGTGGCCGCCGTGGCGCTCCAGGTGCAGGTGAATGCCCGGCCCCAAGGTGGCGCGCTGGAAGTCGGCCGCGTCGATGAAGGGATCGTCCTCGGCATGCAGGATCACCGTCGGGCGCTGGATGCGCGACAGGTGCGGCAGAGCGCTGGCTTTTTCGTAGTAGTCGTGGCGATCGCGGAAGCCGCCGAGCGGCGCGGTGAAGGCGTCGTCGAATTCTTTCAGCGACATGCGCAGGTGCGGTGGCACCGACGAGCCCAGAGGCAGGCCATCGGTCGCCCGCTGCCGAGCGTAGCGCACGCAGCCCTGCACAAAGTACAGGTTGAACAGGCGATTCTGCGGCGCGCAGATGAGCTCAGCGCAGCGGGCCAGGTTGATCGGCGGGTTCACCGCGATCGCCGCATCGGGGTGGTGATGCGGTCCGCCATGCCCATCGCCCAGGCACAGCAGCAGGGCATTGGCGCTCAGCGAAAAGCCAATGCCGATCACCCGCGCCGCCGGACTGCGACGACGCACCTCAGAAAAGACGCGGCTCAGATCGGCCGCCACACCGCTGTGATAGATGCCGCGGGCCAGGCCACGCCCCTGCCCACAGCCTCGATGATCGACGGTCCACACCTCGCAGCCGCGGGCTGTGCCCAGGTCCACCACGCGCTGCATGTACGGCCGCTCGCTGTGTCCCCCCAGCCCGTGAAACGCGCAGATCACCGTCGGAGAATCCGTCTGGACGGCCGAGCCCAGCGGCGCAAAGATGCGCACCGCCAGCCGATCGCCATCCGCGAGCTGCACCTCGCTGCGCTGCGCCGACACAGAAAGCGGCGGCAGCGGCAGATAGTTCCCCAGCACCGACTGCAGATAGCCGCTCCGAGCCCAGAGCGGCGGACGACAAGAAAGCTGCGGACGCACAAGCGACATGCCGGCCATTTTCGCGGATTGCGGCCCGGCGCACACCCACCATCTCGGCCGTGGCTTTCCGGCCCCCAGTGTCCTATCCTGCTCCCGGACCGGGGGAGGCGGGCGCAGACCCTGCTAACACCCTGCGGCCGGGCTGATCTGCAGGAGGCAGGACGATGAGTTCCCACGCTGCACCCCCTCACTCCACGACTGCGCCGGCGGGCTCGCGGAGCGCTGTACCGACGCCGTGGTTCACCTTGGCGACGCCTGAGTTCCGCGCCGATCCGTTTCCGTTTTACGCCCGGCTACGGCGTGAGATGCCCATCATGCGGCTGCAGGCCGGCCGACGCGGCGAGAGCTGCTTCGTTGCCCGCTATGACGACGTGCTGACGCTCTTAAAAGACACCGAGCGCTTCGCCAACGACCGACGCAGTGCCGGCCTGCCCTCGTCGCGGCTCGGATCGTGGCTGTCGATGGGCGTGCTCGACTCGATGATCGGCCGGGATGGCGACGATCACCGCCGCCTGCGCACGCTGGCCCACCAGGCCTTCACACCGGCCCGTGTCGCCCTGCTAGAGCAGCGCATCACCCAGCTTGGCACCGAGCTGCTCGACGCCGCCGAGGCCCGCGGCAGCTTCGATGTGGTGGCCGACCTAGCGCTGCCGCTGCCGATCGCCGTCATCTCCGACCTGATGGGGGTCGATCCCCGTCATCGTCATCGCTTTCATCAGTGGATGCGCGGGATCATTGACCTGGATGGAGCGGGACCGCTGGACCTTCTGGCCAACGTCCCCAACGTGATCCAGCTCAACCGCTTCCTGCGCACGCTGATCGCCGAGCGACGACGGAACCGGGGGGATGACCTGCTGAGCGCGCTCG
Source organism: uncultured Myxococcales bacterium (assembly GCA_964628555.1). Lineage (GTDB taxonomy): Bacteria > Myxococcota_A > Polyangia > Palsa-1104 > JAEUJZ01 > JAEUJZ01. Next base: position 17,046 of record CAZVMD010000071.1, read on the forward strand.
TCGCCGCCGAGGAAGCCGGCGATCGCCTAAGCTCCGACGAGCTGGCCGCCACCACCCTGCTCATCCTTTTGGCCGGACATGAGACGACGGTCAACCTCATCGGCAACGGCGTCCTGGCCCTGCTGCAGCACCCCGAGCAGCTGGCCCGCCTGCGGCAGCAGCCCGAGCTGATCGACAGCGCCGTCGAAGAGATGCTGCGCTTCACCAGCCCGGTGCAGCTCACCGCGCCGCGCTTCGCCCGAAAGGACACCGAGCTCTGCGGCGTGTTCATCCCGCGCGGCACGGCGCTGTGCCCGCTCCTCGGCTCGGCCAACCGCGACGAGACCCACTTCCCCGAGCCCGATCGCTTCGACATCGCGCGCCAGCCCAACCGCCACCTGGCCTTCGGCTACGGCCCCCACTTCTGCCTCGGCGCCCCCCTCGCCCGCCTCGAAGCCAAGCTCGCCTTCCGCGCCCTGCTGCAGCGCTACTCCGACCTGCAGCTAGCCCTCCCCGCCTCCCAGCTCACCCAGCGCCGCTCCCACTCCGTCCGCGGCCTCACCGCACTACCGCTGCGGACAAAGCGCTGACGAGCCAGACCGGCCTACGGCGGGCCGACGCGGAGGAGGGCGAAGTGGGTGGGATTGTAGAAGCGCTGGATGAGGGCGTTGACCTCGGAGAGGGAGAGCTGGGCGATGCGGGCGTAAAGTGCGTTGAGCGTGCCCTCTTCCAGCCCACGCTGCCACTCCCAGCGGGCTTCGTGCAGACGGGTGAAGGGATCGGCGCTCTCGCGAAGGCGCTCCTTGAGCAGGTGGCTGCGGGCGCTTTCGAGCTCGCTCTGGCTGATGCCGCGACGATGGAACTCGGCCAGCGTGCGGCGCAGCTTGTCTGCCATGCGGGCGGCGTTCTGCACCCGGGTCGAGGCACGCAGCGAGTAGATCTCGGGCACGCGCTCAAACGGCAGCTGGGTGCTGGGAGCGTAGGTATCGCCGCCTTCTTCGCGCAGAGCGAGGGCCAGGCGCGACTGCAGCGAGCCGCCAAACAGCACCGTGTCGGCGAGCAGCAGGCTGGGATAGTCGGGGTCGGTGCAGGGCAGGCTGAGGCGGGCGTAGCGAAAGAACACCTGCGTCAGCTTAGGCAGGGTCAGCGCGGCGTCTTTGACCGCGGTCTGCTCGGCGAGAAACTGCGGCCCTAGCGGCAGGCGATCGATGTCGGCAGGTAGCTGCGGTGGCGGCAGCAGCCCCTCGATCAGCCCCTGTGCTTCGGCCGGACTGAGATCGCCAAGCAGGGTGATCAAGCGGGCCGGGGCCGACAGCAGCTGATCGCGCACGCGCGCTAGCTCGATGACATCGCTGGAGTACGGCGGCGGCTCCTCATAGTCGAGCCGCCTGACATCCTGCTCGGCGAAGAACAGACGAGCGGCGGCCTGGCCCAGAAGGAAGCTCGGCTCCTTGAGCTGCGAGGTGAAGGCCGGACGCCGTGACCACTTGGCTCGGCGCAGCGCTCCGCGATCAAAGTCGGCGTTTGCGAGCGCCCGCTGCAGCAGCGAGCGCGCCAGCCGCTGATCGGCCTTAGCAAAGCGCAGCGCCAGGCTGCTCTCGAAGTCACCGACCTGCGTGCTCAGCGCGATCTGCAGGCGCTCGGCATCTTTGCGCAGCGTGCCCTGCTGATCGTCGACTTGGGCGTGGAAGGCCTGGGCCCCGTTGTGCTGCCGCAGCCACGGCGACCAGGCACCGACGCCGATCGTCAGGCGCAGATAGATGAGCGGTGTGCGCCGCTCCGGCAGCAGCAGCACCTGCGTGCCATCGCGCAGAGCAAAGCGCTGCAGCGGTGGCGGCGACGTTGGCACCGCGGTCTGCGCTGCTGCGAGAGAGGCGGCGGCGACCAGCCACAGCGACACGCTCCAGCTTAGAGCGAAGCGGAGCCCCGGCATCACAGCACCACCGGTGCCAGCCAGCCAAACAGCGTCAGCCACAGCGGCACCTTCTGCGGCGTCAGATAGATGCGCATCGGCTGCTGGCCGACGATGTAGCGCTGATACACCTGCCGCACCTCAGCGAGCGTGACGCGATCGAGCTTCTGCGGTCGGACGAAGGCGGCCCAGGGATCGCCATAAAAATAGTGGGCTTGGCCAATCGCCATCGCTCGCCCGCCGTTCGACAGCTGACCGGCGTAGATCGAAAGCATCAGCGCGCGCTTGGCCGCGGCGAGGCGCTCCTCGGTCAGCCAGTCGAGGCGCGACAGGCGATCACGCGCCGCCGCGAGCAAGCGAAACGCCGTCGTGCGGCGACGGTACGGTAGATACCCGGCCCAGAGCACGATCGCGCCACCGCGGCGCCAGAGCTGCGAGCTTAGGCCGGCCGCGAAAGCGGTCTTGTCGCGCTGCACCAGATCTTCATGCAGGCGATTGACCTGGCTGTAGCTCAGGAGCTCCCGCAGCAGCAGCAGCGCCAGTCCATCTTCGCCGTCGGCCGGTGGCAGGGCATAGGCCAGTGCCGCACCCTTGCCCGGAGCCAGATCTTGCGAGGTGCTCACCTCGTCGGAAAGCGCCCAGCCCAGGACCGGTGGTACGGCGGTGGCTGGGGCCGCCGTGGCGCCTTTTTGGATCGGCAGAAAGCGCCGCCTTACCTCGGCCAGTGTCGCCTCCGGCTCGATGCAGCCGACCAGGATCAGGTGGGCATTGCCGGGTCGGTAGTAGCGAGCATAGAAGGCCTGGACCTGAGCCAGCGTGAGCTTGCTGACCGTCTCTGCCGTGCCGTGCAGGTGGGCATAGGGATGGCCGCGCAGGGCCTCGCGCAGCACGAGGTTGCTCACCCGGCCGATGCGGCTGTTCTCCTCGCGCAGCTTCAGCTCTTCGCCGACGATCTTCTGCTCGCGCTCCAGATCCGCGGGCTCGACGCGCAGGTTCTGCATGCGGTCGGCCTCGTACGCCAGGAGCTCGGCGAGATCACTCGGCAACAGATCGGCGATATAGGTCGTGGTATCGGGCGAGGTCGCGGCATTGAAGTAGCCGCCAGCGCGATAGATAAACCGATCGAAGTCGCCCTTGCTGTGCGTGGTCGTGGCACCAAACATCAGGTGCTCAAACAGGTGGGCGAGGCCGTGCTCGTCCGCCGCTTCGTTGGCGCTGCCGACGTGATAGAACAGCCGCACGGCAACGTCGGGGCGACTGCAGTCAGGCAGCAGCGATACCCGCAGTCCGTTTGGCAAGACCAGGCTCTGAAACGCCGACGGAAGGGCCGGCGCTGCAATCAGCGCGGGGCGATCCGGCGGGCCTGGCGGCACTTTCGGCGGACGATGCGCGCAGCCCAGAGCCAGCACCGCGATCAGCCAGAGCCCACTCCAGCGGGCGCCGCGAAGCAGGCAGCAAGAGGCGCTGCGCCGAGCGCGCGGGAAGACGATGCGGGCAGTGGCTGAACTGTGGCTCAAGCCTCTGCTTTTAGCACGGGCGCGGCGGAGGGTCCGAGAGGCGGCGGACTTCCGGGCAGCGGAAAGGTGGCGCTGACCTCGGTGCCGGCGCCCGGCGAGCTCTGGATGTGCAGGCTGGCCCCCAGCGCGAGAGCGCGCTCGCGCATGCCCAAGAGGCCGACGCCAGCCGGCCCCGCGCGCTCGGCAGCCGGTACAAAGCCCACGCCATCGTCGTGGATGCGCAGGCTTAGGCTGGTCGGCGCAATGACCAGGGTGACCGCGACGCGGCTGGCCTGAGCGTGGCGCATGACGTTGGTCAGCGCCTCCTGCACGATGCGAAAGGCGGTGCTGGCTAGCTCGCTGGGGAGCTCGCGATCTTCGCCTTGCAGCTCGACCTGGGTCTGCAGGCCGGTGCGCTCAGCCGCCCGCTGCAGCAGCCACTCCGTCGCTGCTTTGAGGCCCAGATCGTCCAGGATCAGCGGCCGCAGCTGACCGACCAGGCCGCGCACCGTGCGGTTGGTACGCGACAGCAGATGATCCAGCTCGACGAGGTTGCGACCGATGCTGGTGGGGTCGCGGCGAAAGCGCTCGCTGGTCAGGCCCAAGGCGTAGCGCAGCGCCGTCAGCTCTTGCCCCAGCTCGTCGTGCAGATCGCGCGAGATGCGGGCCCGCTCCTCTTCGCGGGCACGCTCAAGCTGGGTCAAAAGCTCGCGCAGGGCCTGTGTCTTTTCGGCGACTTTTTGCTCAAGCTCGTCGGCGTTGCGGGCGATCTGCAGCGACTGACGAAAGTTGTCGCGCAACAGACCCGTCAGGTAGTGGCCCATAATCAGGCTGTAAAGCCCAATCAAGAGCAGCATGCTCAGCGTCGCGCCGAGATAGTGCGAGTGCAGGTTGTGCGGCCAGAACAGAAACAGCGAGCCCAGCCAGGCCAGCGACTGCAGCACCACCATGACCACGCGCCGAGCCAGCCGCATCGGAAACATCATCGTCGCGCACAGCGTGGGCAGTGCCATGTAAAACCAGGGGCGCTCCAGCCCGCCCAGCCAGCCACCGGTGTAGCCAAAGCCTGCCATGATGGCGCACAGGCTGATCATGAGCAGCCAGAAGCTATTCCGCAGCACCCAGGGCTGACGACGCGGCAGCGCCAGGAACCCCAAGCAGCTGATCGTCACGACGATGCGAAAGCCCAGCGGCAGCGTCGGGGCCTCGCTGACCCCGCGATAGATGACCAAGTCCAGCGGCCAGAACAGAAAGTTGGCGGCCAGAGCCAGCCCAGCGCCGATGCGGCCGCTCCTGGCGATGCGCTTCTGGCAGTGATCGTCGAAGGCCGCTTCCTCAGCGGGCTCGATCGGCAGGTGATAGCCCGAGGCGGGCCACAGCTCTTTGACCGGCTTTTCGGCGGCCGTGGATCGCCACTTCTGCACAAAGCGCATGATCGACAAGTCCGTTACTTACGCGGTAATAGAGACGGGTCGCAAGCGGTTCTAGTGGCCGGCTAGACCCTAGGATAACCGACCCAGGTGAGACTGAGCAGTGAGGGAGACAGTAGGGTGATTCGCATCTTTATCGCCGACGATCACGCCATTGTGCGTCACGGACTACGCCAGCTCTTCGACGCGCAGCCCGACATGCGCGTGGTCGGCGAGGCGCACGATGGGCGCCAGGTGCTGCTGGCGGAGGGCAAGGAGGCCTGGGACATCTTGCTCTTGGATCTGTCGCTGCCGCGCGTCAACGGCCTGGAGGTCCTGCGCCGCCTGCATGCCGAGCAGCCGGCGCTGCGCATCGTCGCGCTGTCGATGTATCCCGAAGAGCAGTACGCCCGCCGCGTCCTGCACGAGGGCGCCGTCGCCTATGTCTCCAAGCAGCAGCCACCCGAGGAGCTCTTGCTCGCGCTGCGCACGGTGATGCGCGGCGGCACCTACGTCAGCCCGGGGCTCGGTGACAGCCCGCCGGCCAGCGATCCCCAGGCCGGCATCGCGGCCCACGAGAAGCTCAGCGCGCGCGAGTACCAGATCTTTACGCTGATCCTGCAGAACCACACCCCCAGCGAGATCGCCGCCGAGCTCAACTTGTCGCTGAGCACGGTCAGCAATCACCTCGCGCATGTGAAGGACAAGCTCGGCGTGCGCACGCTCGGCGAGATCATCAGCTACGGCCATCGCGCTGGGCTGATCGAGGTGGTCTAGCTGCGGCGACTTGGTCGCGTCTACTCGACGAAGTAGTACTCGACGTCGTTGGTGTCGGCGCTGCAGGTGACGTCACTCCAGTAGATGCGCTGCTGGCTCGCTACCCAGTACGGTCGCAGGCAGCGCGCGCTGTAGGTATAGCCTTTGGTCGTCAGGCGCGTGTACCACTCAGCCGCGTACTTGAAGCGGCTGTCGATGTACGGATCCGGCGAGCTGAAGCGATTGATCACCTCGATGCGCTGCAGGCTGTTGGGATAGGCAGCGGTCTGGCCGCGGGTCAGCATCCAGCCGTCCGCTTCCGGCGTGTCCGCGACGGTAAACAGCGTGTCACCGCTGGCCCCCAGGTAGACATAGCCGCCGCTATCGGCCTGCAGCGTGTACCAGGGCAGACCGTAGCCGGTGGCGCCCGTCGGCTGGAAGCTGCGCACGGTGAACAGATCGCGGCTGCGCAGATCGCCGTCGAGCGCGTTCATGCGCCCGCTGTCGTTGCCCAGCCAGCGATTCCAAGCGACCTTCGTCGTTCCGACCGTCAGCTGCCGCTGCTTGATGGCGATGCGCTTGCCGGCCAGCGGCGTGGGGTCGCCATAGTCCCAGCGGCGCAGCGTGACGCAGGTGCTGCCGTCGAGCAGCGTCTGGCCATAGGGGCAGACCTGAGCCGGAGCCAGCACCTTGAGCTCGGCCATGTGCAGATCGTTGCCGGCTGGGATCTCGATGCGAATCGACTGGGCAAAGCCGTTCCACGCCGAATACGAGCCAAGGTCCGAAGCGCGGAAGCCGTGGACAGGCAGCACCACATTGCTGCGCGAGTTGAAGGGCACCGACAGATCGGCCTGCGAGATGTGGATCTTGTAGTTGCTCAGGCGATCGATGCAGCAGTCGCCGCGGTTATAAACGACCACGCCCGAGATCGCGCGCACGCCGTCGAGCTGCACTTCCCACCAGGCCGGAACGGTGTAGTCGATCTGGCGGGTGTGCGAGACCGAGCCGTTGCCGAATACCGCATCGGTGCTGCCGTCTACGGCCCGCCAGGCATCGCCGCCGGTCAGGGTGCTCGACTGCTGCGCCGGGCGGCGCAGGGCGAGGTTTTCGGGGGTGGTGTAGACCTCGACCTCGGCCAGGCTCAGCGGGTTGGTGCCGCGTAGCTGGACGCGAACGTAGCGCCCGATCTTGTTGATCGGCACACGCAGCGGGAAGCTGGGGCTGCCGGCATAGCCGACGGCATACCAGGTCACAAGATCCTCAGACACCTTGACGTCAAAGTCGCTGAGGCGCTCGGCACAGCAGTCGCTGCGGTTGTGCAAAATGACCTCGCCAATCCGGCGCGCGCGGCGCAGATCGACCTGCCACCACGGCTGCGACTCGACGAGCGTGTGGGTCACCGAGTTGGCGCTAAACGAGCCGTTGGCGTTGCCATCGATGGCGCGGGCGGCATCGCCTCCCCAGCCGGTGCTGCTCTGACTGGCTAGCCCAAGCTGCGCGACATTGGGACCCTTCTCGGTCTGCAGCACCTGCACTTCGTCGAGCTCCAGCGTGCCCGTGCCCAGCAGGCGCACCTGGACATAGCGCGCCGCGACATTGGCCTCGATGCGCAGACCGAGCGGCGGTGGCGTGTCCGAGGAATAGATCGACGTCCAGCTCACCTCGTCGCTAGAGACGCGGACCTCAAACGGCTTGAGGCGATCCTGACAGCAGTCGCGGCGACCGTAGATCACGATCTCGTTGATCCACAGCACGTCCAGCGTATCGACCTGCCACCACGGGTTGGTCTCCGGCGCCGTATGCGCGATCATCGGCGTGCTCGAAAACGGGTAGTACGCGCCAGCCGCGCCGTCGTTGGCGTTGCGGGCCGGGAACGCCGAGGCATAGGTGCTCGACTGCTTGGCCGGGTTGTTCAGCGCGACGTTGCGGAAAAACGGCGTGCCCAGCGGCTGCTGGGTATGGCTGGTCAGCGCGGCGGGCGCATCCAGGGCGCCAGGCTCCGCGCATGCCACAAGTGAGCCCAAAAAGCCCAGCAGCGCTAGCACGGCCAGCGAACGGCGCAGCAGCCGCTTGGAAAGCTGCGTACGAGGCAGGCTTTGCGACGAGCACGAGGGAACAGCAGCGGTGATCGAGGTCTGAAAACGGCGCAACATCTGGTTCCTCCTTCCCAACGGGACCGGAGCAGCCTAGAGAGGCCGCGCGCATCGCACTATGGAACTACTTTTGGTGCGACAGGGTAGGACGGCCCCGAAGCCGCGGGGCGGGGCCAGGGGGCGCGACGAGCGCTCGTCGATTGGGTGCGGCGCTGCTCATGGTCGGCGCTACAGGTGGGGCAGCAGCGACTGCGCGGTGTCGTGCAGCGTCTCGGCGAGGGGTCGCAGGCGCAGCCCGAGCTCGCGTGTCGCCCGGCGGCTGTCATACTGCGGCCGCCGACCGAGGCTGTCGCGCACGCTGCGCAGCGACAGGCGGGGATGGAAGAGCGCGGCCGCGTAGACCAGCGCACTGGGCAGCGGCAGGGTCGGGATGCGACGGCTCGGATGCTCGCGCTTTAGCTGCTGCGCGATCTCGGACAGCCACAGGCCGCCGGCACAGAGCAGATAGCGCCCGTGGTGCGGAGGCTGCAGAGCCGCCACGTGGGCCGCCGCGACATCGCGCACATCGACGAGACCGAAGTACCAGCGGGGACAGGCGGGATAGGCGCCGCGCAGCAGATCGGCGAGCAGCCGCGGGCTACCGTCGAGGTGCGCGCGACAGCGGATCGGCCCCAGTACCAGCGTGGGATGCAGACAGACTAGCTGCCAGTCGGCCTGCGCCGCAGCCAGCGCCATGGCCAGCCGCTCTTGCTGCGTCTTGGCAAAGTCGTAGGGCGAGCGCTCGGCACTGGCCTCATCATTCCAGTCCGACTCGCACAGCGGACGCGCCGCGGCCTGACGATAGCTTCCCATGGCCACCGCCGACGAGGTCAGCACGACCCGACGCACGCTCCCGGCCGCTGCCGCAGCCGCAAGGACATTGCGCAGCCCGTCTAGCGCTGGGGCGATCACCGCTTGTGGATCGGCAGCGACGGGAGCAGCCACGCTCGCGACGTGCAGCAGCGCCTCGCAGCCGCGCAGCGCTGCGTCAAAGCTGCCTGGCCGCAAGAGGTCGGCGGACATCAGCCGCAGGCGCTCGGCACCCGGCAGCCGCTGCAGCGGATCGATCTTCTCTGGCGCGCAGGTGTCGCGAGCCGTCGCCACCACCTCGTGCCCAGCCGCAAGGCAAGCGGCCACGACATGCGAGCCGACAAAGCCTGTGGCGCCGGTGACGCAGACGCGCATGGAAAAAGAAAGCGGAAGAAGGGAAGGAAGGCAGAGCGGGGGGAAGAGGCGAGGACGGTGCGAGGCTTAGTGCGGCGCAGCCGCGGGCGCAGCCGCTGGAGCAGTCGGCGCAGCCGCTGGAGCAGTCGGCGCAGCGGCCGGAGCGGCGGCGGGCGCAGCCGCTGGACTGGCCGCCGGCGGCGGCGCCGTGACGGGAGCCGAGGCAGCAGCTGGCATCGGCTCAGGCTGGGCCTTGGACAGCTTGTAGACCGTGCGCCCCTTGATCGGGTCGAGCGCATCGCGGGTGTGCAGGTCAATCAGCGTCGGCGTAAAGAAGATGCTGACGAACAGCAAGCTGGCCAGAAGGATGATCAGGTACAGCTTGTTGTCGTAGCGCAGGTGCATAAAGAACAGCACCACCAGCGAGCCCTTGATCGTCGCCACAATCAACGCGACGAAGGTGTTGGCAGAGCCGAAGTCGAAGCGCGAGACCGCCACGGTCAGGATGGTCAGCACGACCAGCGCCGCCCACACCCCCAGGTAGACCTGGAGAGGCAGGACGTGCGGCTCATCGTCGTGGCCGTGACCGTGATCGGAGGAGTGCGTGTTTGCGTGTGCCTGCGTCATCGCTATGTCCTCGCTCTAGCCCACCAGATACAGAAGCGGGAAGAGATAGATCCAGATTAGGTCGACTAGGTGCCAGTAGAGGCCGACGAGCTCGACCGGCGTGTAGTACTTCTTGCTGAAGTCGCCGCGCGTCGTGCGCAGAAGGATCCAGGTAATGGCGATCATGCCGAACAGCACGTGGAAGCCGTGCAGACCGGTCAGCAAAAAGTAGATGCCAAAGAAGATGTGCGGCGAATCGACGTGAGCCAGCTCGGGGCCGCTATACGTGTAGTAGCCGCCGGGCAGCAGGCCGAGGTGGATCTTGTGCGTGTACTCGAAGTACTTGACCACCAAGAAGGCGCCGGCACAGAGCAGCGTCAGCACCAAGTAAAAGGCGCTCTGCTCGCGCTTGTTCTGCTGCGCTGAGCGGACGCCGAGCGCCATGGTCAGCGACGAGAAAATCAGCACCATGGTGTTGATGGCACCGAGCTTCCAGTCCAGCATCTGGTGCGCGGCCTTGAACATCTCGGCGTGCGTGCTGCGATACGCGGTGTAGGCCATGAACAGGCCACTGAACATCAGGATTTCAGTGGCCAGGAAGGTCCACATTCCCAGCTTGGCGGCGTCCGCTTCGGCGCGCGCCGTCGGGAAGTGGTGAGCGTGGTGATACTCGCGACCCATAATCGCCATGGTGAAGCCTTCTCCTCGCGCTGCTAGCGGTCGTACGGGCCAGCGGTGATAACTGGCTGATCGTGGAAGTTTTCCAGTGGAGGCGGGGACGCCGTCTTCCACTCAAGCGTCGTGCCTTCCCACGGGTTCTCTGGCGCATCCGGCTTCTTGAACAGCGCGCCGAGCAGGCAGACCGCCGAGAGCAAGAAGCCGAAGCCGAGGACATACGAACCAACCGAAGAGAACGCATGCAGCGGCTGGAACTGGTCGAGATAGTTGTAGTAGCGACGCGGCATGCCCTGCGCACCGAGGACAAACTGCGTCAAGAAGGTCATGTTGAAGCCGATGAAGGCGATCAAGCAGGCGATGCTGCCGAGCGTCTCGTTGTACATGCGGCCGGTGATCTTGGGCCACCAGTAGTGCAGACCGCCGAGGAAAGCGAACATCGTCCCGCCCATCATCACGAAGTGGAAGTGAGCCACGACGAAGTAGGTGTCGTGCAGGTGGACATCAACGCCGGCCGTCGCCAGATAAAGGCCTGTCAGGCCACCGACGGTGAACAGGTACAGGAAGCCGATCGCGTACCACATCGGCGTGCGCAGCACGATCGAGCCGCGGTACATCGTCGCCGTCCAGTTGAGCACCTTGATGGCGGTCGGGATGGCGACGAGGAAGGTCAGGAACGAAAAGATCATGCCGGCGATCTCGGACTGACCCGCCGTGAACATGTGATGACCCCAGACCAGGAAGCCGATGATGGCGATGCCGATCGACGACATGGCGATGGCGCGATAGCCGAAGATCGGCTTGCGCGAGAACGTCGTGATTAGCTCGCTGACCACGCCGAAGCCGGGGACGA
>CAZVMD010000072.1:0-25349 GCA_964628555.1 uncultured Myxococcales bacterium
CCGGCCGCCCGCCCCCAGCCCCCCACCGCGCCATCCCACTATCCGCGAGCCTCCTACATGCTCTGGCCTGCGGGTCGGTTTTCTTTTCGCTCACGCTGACAAATCGTTGACCGCTGTATGGCGTTGCGAGAAACTTTTGGCGCTTACCTTACCTGCACAGAATGCTCTGTAGCCAACCGCCCGCTAGCCTGATGGCTCCGACCCCAGCCGCTCGGGACTCTGTTCCCGACGCAGCTGAAGAGCCAGACCAGCCCGCACCCCGGCCGCCCCCCTCCTCGACGCATGTCTGGCTTGTCTCCTCTGCCGTGTCTGCGCACTCGGCCCGGACCAGGCTTGCGACGCGAGCGGCGCGGTCTCCCCGGCATCCGCAGCCCCGGCGTCCTGGATGTTCCAGGATGCAGCCTTTGCACTTGATCCAGCACCCGTGCCTGGAGGCGCTTGCAACTCGATGAAAATCGCTTTCACTCACAACCTTCGCCTAAGCGACACCGAGGAAGAGGCTGAGTTTGACACGCCCGAGACCATCGAAGCCGTCGCGGCAGCGCTGGCCTGTGATGGCAACGAAGTGCAAAAGATCGAGGTCAGCGGGCCAGCATCGCACTTAGCGGCACGGCTGGAGGCGTTCTCGCCAGATCTGATCTTCAACACCGCCGAGGGCAAGCGCGGTCGCGCCCGCGAGGCCTTCTATCCGGCGCTGTTCGAAGAGCTGGGCTACCCCTACACCGGCTCAGATGCCTACACGCTGACGCTGACCCTCGACAAGTGGCTGACCAAGCAGGTGCTGCGCGCCCATGGCATCGATACCCCGGCGGCGCGCCTGGTCACGGCCCGCGACCTGCCCGACGCGGCCAAGATCGAAGGCGTGCTCGGTGGCTCGCTGGGCGTTCCGATTCCGGCCATCGTCAAGCCGAACTACGAGGGCTCTTCCAAGGGCATCTCTGACGAGTCGGTGGCGCGTGACTGGCGAGCCCTGCGCACGGTTGTGCAGCGCATGCTGGAGCAGTACCCACAGGGCGTGCTAGTCGAGGAATTTATCCCCGGCATCGACGTGACCGTGCCCTACATCGAAGGCACGCTGGGTCGCAGCCACGAGGGAGTGCTGCTGCCCGTCGAGTTTGTCGTCTCCCCAGCGGCGCGCAGCAAGTACAACCTGCTCGACTATCGCCTGAAGAACCGCGAGACCACCAAGGTCACGGCCCGCTGCCCGGCCCACCTGCCGCGCGATGTCATCACCCGCCTGCAGACCATGACCCGCAGCATCGTGCGCATCCTCGGTCTGCGCGACGTGGCCCGCATCGACTTCCGGCTCAGCGACGATGGCCGCATCTACTTCCTGGAAGTAAATGCCCTGCCCTCGCTGGAGCCGGAAAATGGCCTGTTTGCCGCGACGCGGCGCGAGCACCTAAGCTACGACGCCACCATCGCGGCGATCGTCGCCTCGGCCGCGGTGCGCTGGAAGCTGCTGCCGAATGCCGAGAGCAAGCCGCGCAGCAAGCCGCCCGAGCCGCTACGCATCGGCTTTACCTTCAACGTCAAGCGCCAGGGCAACCACGGCGACGCGGACGCCGAGTACGACTCGCCGGCCACTATCGAGGCGATTACCACCGCGCTTGAGTCCATGGGTCACGTCGTGGTGCCGCTCGAAGCCAACCGCGAGCTGCCCTCGAAGCTGATGGAGTCGAAGGCGGATCTAGTCTTTAACATCGCCGAGGGCCTGTCGGGTCGGAACCGCGAAGCGCAGGTGCCTGCACTGTGTGAGCTCTGCGCCATTCCCTACACCGGCAGCGACTCCGCGACGCTGGCCCTGGCGCTCGACAAAGCGCTGACCAAGCGACTGCTGCGGCAGCACGACATCCTGACGCCCGAGTTTCAGGTCATGACCTCGGGACGCGAGAAGCTATCGACCAAGCTGCGCTATCCGCTGATCGTCAAGCCCGTCGCTGAAGGATCGAGCAAGGGCATTGTCAGCAAGTCGGTGGTCGATGACGAGGTCACGCTGCGCAAGGTGGTGCGCGAGCTAGTGGACAAGTACAAGCAGCCGGCTCTCGTCGAGGAATACATCACCGGCCGCGAGTTTACGGTTGGCCTGCTCGGCGACCGCCGCCCGCGCGTTCTGCCACCGATGGAGATCTTGTTCAAGGATCGCAGCAACAAGCGCCCGATCTACGACTTCGAGGTCAAGCAGAACTGGACGGAGCATGTGTTCTATCAGTGCCCGGCCAAGCTCAGCAGCCAGGAGCTCCGCGCCGTCGAAAAAGCCGCGCTGCGGGCCTTCCAAGCCCTCGACTGTCGTGACGTCTGCCGCGTCGATCTGCGCATGAACGAGAAGGGCGAGGTCTACGTTCTGGAGCTCAACCCGCTGCCTGGGCTGACGCCCGACTATTCCGACCTTTGCTTCATCTCACAGGCCGCCGGCATGGACTACCGCACGCTCATCGCCGAAATCCTGGCTGGTGGCATCAAGCGCCTGCGTGAGAAGCGTCGGGGAGCGAGTGCCATCCCGACCAAAAACGGCCGGACCCTGGTGCTACAGAACGGCGCGGCGCCTGGGGCAGCCCCGCCCGCTTACGGCTCGCGCGACTCGCAGCCCGAGACGGCTCCGTCGGCACCGGCCAGCGCCGACGAAGAAACGGCAGGCAGCAGCAAGCACGAGATCGGACCGGCCACACAGCGCATCTTAGGTTCGCTGGAGGAATACGTTGCCGCCAAGCGCCGTCGCGGTCGCAGCCAGAAAGACGCACGCGCCTAGGTGTGAGTGCGAACGCCCCAGCCGACCACGCGTCGAGAGTACCTTGGCCCACGACTAAAGCTTGCAAAGATAGGTCAAGGTCGGGAGTATTGAATCACTGTAGAACCCTCAGCCTGCTGAGGCTGTTTGCCTGGAGAACCCAATGACTTGCTCGCGTTTGTTCATCTTGGGAGCGCTGCTCACACTTGCACCGGCCGCCGATGTTCAGGCGGCTCCGGCGGCCAAGAAAGCCGCAGCGCCTGCCAAGGCAGCTCCGACGGCAACCCCAGCAGCCAAGGGGGCCCCAGCGACCAAAGCTGCACCCCCGGCAGCAACGAAGGCCGCGCCAGCTCCGGCGGCCAAGGCTGGCACGGTGCCGGCAGCCAAGCCGACAGCGACGGTGCAAGCGGCGGCGCCGATTGCTGCACCCTATCCGGCCGGTCTCAGCGAACCGCGCGTGCGCAGCATCCGTAATCAAGTCGAGCTGTCGGCACCGGCGCGCCACGCCGCCAAGCCCGAGGAGCTCGTCAGCCCCGGTCAGGTGCTGAGCACGCAGGCGCAGTCGGCCGCTGAGCTGACGTTTGCCGATGGGACTCGCGCGCAGCTGGGTGAAAATAGCGAGCTCTCGCTGTACGGCGTCGCTCCTGCTCTTCCCGCCCCACAAAAGGGCAAGCCGGCCAAGCCAGCGCCCTTTAAGCCAGGCACGACGACCCTGCTGCGGGGTGAGGTCACGCTGACCACGCCGGCGCCCGCTGCGCCGCCCCCACCGCCGCCGGCCCCAGCCAAGGGTGCCAAGCCAGCCAAGGTCGCCAAGCCCGCCGCCCCCAAGATCCCCGCCACGGCCGTGGTCGCCACACCCGTGGGACGCATCACCGCCTCGCCGAGCAGCACGGTGCGGGTCTCGGTCGAACCGACCGGGCTCACGCGCGTCGCGGTGCTCGCTGGCACGGCCCAGCTACAGGGCCCAGGCAAGGCGAAGCCGATCCAGCTTGCGGCCGGCTCAGGAACGCGGGCCGACAACGCCAAGACGCCGCCCAAGCCAGCCCAGCCGCTGCCGGCCCCGCCGGTGATCAGCGGACTGCAGCAGCTCAGCTTCACCAGCGGCGATCCCGTTGCGGTCGCCGGTAGCTTTGCTGCTGCTCCGGGTGCCGCAGCAGTCAGCGGCTGGCATGTCCAGGTCGCGCGCGACGCCGCGTTCGACAAGTTGATCACCGATGCCCGCGTGGCGGGTAGCGAGTCCAAGGTGCTGCCGCAGCCCGTTGCTGCCGGCGATTACTACATCCGCATCAGCGCCCTGAACGCCGATGGCCTGGAAGGACAAGCCAGCGCTCCGGTGCGGGTCCGCGTGGCTCGCGTGACGGTGCTAAGCGGCAGTGAGGGCCGACGCGCCACGGTCGCCGTCGAAGGCAAGGATCTGTTCTGCGGCCTCGACGGTGGACCGATGACCGCGGTGGCCGACCCGCTGCCGCTCGCCCCAGCCCGCGAGCACACGCTGCGCTGCGCCACGGTGGCTCAGAACGCCCGGCCGGAAGAGTCAGCGCAGCAGGTGATCAGCGCAGCCCAGAGCGGACCGCTGGTCTCGCGCGTCGAGCCAGGAGCTGTGAGCTTCACGCCGACCGAAGGACAGCGCCAGGTCACACTGGTGCTGTCGGACGCGGCTGGAACGCCCGTCACCGGCGCCACCGTCACCGGCGAAGGAACGGGCGGCCTGCAGGTGAGCCAGGTCCGCGAGACGGCCACCCCCGGCAGCTATCTGGCGACGGTTAAGTGGACTCCAGGCCAGACCGGCCACGGCGTTCGCTATCGCATCAACGACGTCGAGACCTACGAGTCCAAGCTGCCGGATGCCCAGCCGGTGACGCCGGTTGAGCAGGCCAAGGCCGAGTCCGAGGCGCAGCCCGGCCAAGGCAGCAAGCGCGTAGCGTTTGAAATGGCGGCGATGCCGGTTGCGGCCATTGATGTCCAGCGCGTCGTGTTTGGCGTCGGCGGTGCGCTCGACATCGGCGCTCGCATTCGTCTGCCCTACGGCGCGCTCGCCTTTGCCCTGCGTCCCCAGTACGAGTTTTATCAGGGCTCTCCGGCGGTTTCGCACTTGGTCGGCGGCGGCCTGCCGATCACCTTCCGCATCCGCAAGGATGTCGATGCCGATCTGGTGCCCTATATCGGCGTGCTGCCGCAGTTTGTTGCCGACTACAGCTTCCTGGCCCGCGACGGCGTGCGGATCAGCGATGGCGAGTGGCGAATCGGCTTCGGCATCGGTGGTCTGGCCGGCACCGAGTTTCGCTTCAATCACGGTGCGGTCTTCGTCGAAGGCGGCTATCGCCACATGCTGCTGCGCAGCGCTCCCGATACCCACCCGACCTTCAACTCGATCTTCGCCAACGTCGGCATCCGCCTGACGTTTTAGCGCCCCGCCTCGCCTTACAGCGGCAGACCGCGGCCGGTCAATAGATAGGTCGCAAAGCTGCCCAGCCAGTGTCCTCCCTCATACGACTGACTCGACAGCGCGGCCAAGCCCGCATCGCGATGCGCGACCGCCAGGCGCAGAAGCTCCAGCTTCAGCGGCTGCGTGATCCCGGCCGGGAAGGGCAGCGTCGTCGGCCATGTCGTGGCCACGGCGGTGCTGCTGGCCCCTGGCCGTTCGCTATCCGGCAGCGCTGAGGCGATGCCGAACAGCATCCAGGCCCGACTCAAGTTCAGGCCATCGAGGTGCACCAGCTTGCCATCGGTGCGATCGCTGACTTCGGCCGGTCGCAGGCCGCGTAGGCTGACAGCCGGCAGGAAAGCCGCCAGCCAGCGTGCGAACTCCGCCGCTGGTAGCACCCGGCGCATCAGATCTGCCTCGGCCAGGCAGGGTGAGAGGAAGTCCTCGCCCGACGGCTCATAGGACAGCGGACAGGCCGTGTCTTTGGCGAAAAAGACGCGGGCCCGCTCATCGATCAGGGCTGCCAGCTTGGCCGGAATGGCGTCGCTCTGCGGGCTAGCCGCTGCGACGGGAGGCAGCAGTCGCGGCACCGCTGGGCTGAGGCTATTTTTGCGCGGCGTGCGCGCCCAGTCGAGCGCTAGCCCGAGAGCAAAGGCCGTCTGACTGTGCTCGCCGGTGCGCACCGGATGGGTCAGCTTCGGCAGCCAGGCAGCCAGCCGCTCGACGGCAGCCAGCTCAAGGGGCCGCAGGGCCTGCGACCAGGCTTGTGCATCGCGGTCGCCTCGAGCCGCAAGCTCAGCAAGCTCGGCACCTAGCTGCAGCAGCCAGGCCAGGCCATACGGTCGCTCGAAGTTGGCCCGCCCCGCCCCGCGCAGATAGGCGACTTCCTTGCTGAGGTTCTCGCTTTCAAAATGGCGCCCGAGGATCTCGCGTGCGGTCTTGCTCCACAGCGGCAGCGTCGGTCCATTTTCCGCGGCGCGGCGCAGCAAGCGCACCAGCAGCCAGTGGCCATGCACCGCGGAGTGCCAGTCGAAGCAGCCATAGAAGCTCGGCGTCAGTGCGCGGGGCGCGGCGACATCGGCGGCGCTACTCAGCACGTGCGCGATCTTGTTGGGATACTCACGCTCGACGCAGGACAGCGCCAGCTCAGCAAAGCGGTCGCTCTGCGCGGCGCCGATGCTGACCTGGGTCGGCACGACCCCACTCTCGCCGCCCGGGGCCGCCACAGCCGGCGCGCCACCAAAGAGCAGCGTTACCCCGAGCAGCGTGCACCGGCCCAGCTTACGCATGGGGCTTGTCGGCCGCGTCCTGGCCTGGATGGGTCGCTGCCGGGGGACTGGCGGCTGCAGCAGTGGCCGCCGGGCTCGGTACCGCTTGCAGCGGCGGCGGCCCAGCCGGTGGGCGTGGCAACAGGCGCGGCGGCGGTGTGCTGATCCCAGGGCTGTTCTCGGGCGGCCGCGGCGCCAAGCGCAGGGTCGGCCGAATCACCAGCCCGCGATCGCTCAGCGCCCCGGAGGTATGGGTCTTGGCCAGCTCGATAAAGCGCTGCTGGGAGCGCAGCACCGGCTCGCCCGCTGCCGGCGCGATGCGCTCATACAGCCCATTTGAGCGCAGGAGCCGCGTGCGGCAGTTATCGGCCAGCTGCGTCGCCAAGATCTCTTCCAAGATCCGGCTGCGCAGCGCTGGGTCTTCCACCGGAAACATCAGCTCGACGCGGCGCTGGAAGTTGCGGTTCATCCAGTCGGCGGAGGACACATAGAGATCGCGGCGCCCGTCCGCCTCGAAGTAGAAGATGCGGCTGTGTTCCAGGAAGCGGTCGACGATGCTGACGACGCGAATATTTTCGGACATGCCCGGGATGCCGGGACGCAGACAGCAGATGCCACGCACGATCAGGTCGATCTGCACACCAGCCTGGGACGCGCGATACAGCGCCCGGATGACATCGCGCTCGGACAGCGCGTTCATCTTGGCGATGATGCGGGCCGGACGACCGGCTCGCGCGTTCTGGGCTTCGGCCTCAATCAGGTCGAGGACCCGCTCGCGCAGCCCAAGTGGCGCGACGACAAAGCGATTCCAGCGCGGCGGCTGCGAATAGCCGGTGAGCAGGTTAAACAGCGCGCTGGCATCAATGCCGAACTCTTCGCGACAGGTGAAAAAGGACAGATCGGTGTACACCCGCGCCGTCTGCGTGCTGTAGTTTCCCGTCGAGAGGTGGACGTAGCGACGAATGCCGCCGACTTCGCGGCGCACCACCAGCGCCACCTTGCAGTGCGTCTTCAATCCGATGAGTCCGTACACCACGTGGACGCCCGCTTCTTCGAGCTGACGGGCCCACAGGATGTTCGTCTCTTCATCGAAGCGGGCCTTCAGCTCGACGAGCGCGGTCACCTGCTTGCCTAGCTCGGCAGCCCGCATCAAGGCCGGCACGATCGGCGAGTTGCCCGAGGTGCGATACAGCGTCATCTTGATCGCCAGCACCTGCGGATCTTCTGCGGCCTCTTCAATGAAATCGACGACGCTGTCGAAAGACTCAAAGGGCTGATGCAACAGGATATCGCCCTGCTGAATCGCTTCGACCACGGTGTTGGCTTCGGCCAAGCGCGGCTGCAGCTTGGGCAGGAAGGGCTCGTCGTATAGCTCGCGCGAGTCCATCGCCTGACCCCGCGCATAGGCCTCGGTCAGATCCGACAGGTTGAGCGGGCCAGTAATCGGATAGACATCCTGCGCGTCGAGCTTCAGCGCCTTCCAGAGGAACCGCCGCACCGTCGGATCCATGTCGCTGTGACACTCCAGGCGCACGGCGGCGGCGCGGTCGCGACGACGGATCTCGCGCTGGATGCTCTGCAGCAGATCGATCGACTCTTCCTCATCGATCGAGATGTCGAAGTTGCGCGTCACGCGGAACGGCCAGCAGCCGATGACCCGCGTGCCCGGGAACAGATCGGCGACGTGCTGCGCGATGACGTCTTCCAAAAAGACGTAGGCCCGACGGGCGCGCGCCACTGGCACCTCGACCAAGCGGCCAAGGACGCTCGGCACCTGCATGACGGCAAAGCTCGCCTCCTGGCCCAGCGGGCTAGGTCCGCTGCGCGCGAGCAGGATGGCCAGGTTCAGCGTCTTGTTGCGGACGTGCGGGAAGGGGTGACCGGGATCGACAGCCAGCGGCGTCAGGGCGGGAAAGACCTGCGCGTTGAAGTGGGCGTAGATGTAGCGCTGCTGCTCGGCATCGAGCTCACCTACCGATAGAAACGAGATGCCGTTGGCCGATAGGCGCGGCTGGAGTTCCTTGTGCCACAGGCGGTACTGCTCTGCGACCATGCGCTGGGCCCGCAGCGATACGCGAGCCAAGGCTTCGGCCGGCAGCAGGCCGTCGGGACCAGTCTCGACCATGCCCGAGCTGAGCTGCTGCTTCAGACCCGCCACCCGCACCATGAAAAACTCGTCGAGGTTGCTGGCGGTGATACAGAGAAACTTCAGCCGCTCCAGGAGCGGCACCGAGGGATCGCTGGCCTCGTCGACGACTCGCTGGTTGAACTCCAGCCACGAAAGCTCGCGGTTGATGTACAGCGCGGCATCGTCTAGCGCCTGGCCCGAGCCCGCCGCGGGGTCAGACGATCCCGGGGGTGCCGCACTGCTCGCCGCAGCGCTGGGCGAACTAGGCGCAGCGGTGCTGACCGCGCCGGCGGGCACCGGGCTTTGCGTCGAAGCGGGAGCGGTAGGCGCGGCGCTAGGGGCCGCCGGGACTGAGTTGGCTGCTTGCGAGGGTAAGGGCGTCATGGTCGTCGCCAAGGCAGGTGTTTCGCCCCTCGAATCGGGACGGAAACCTCAGCCTAGCACGTTGGCCCCCACAGGTGGCCGCGCAGGTAGCGCCGGCTGCACCCTCGCCTAGCCGCCTAGTTACCACCGACGGTCGGACGCAGCTTCTTATAGCGCTCTAGGTGCATGATGCCGGTCTGCGGATCGGCGTCGAAGTACTCGGAGCGACCGAGGTAATAAAGCGCGCTTGGGTGCAGCTTCAGCCACTCGCTTGGCTCCGGCTCATCGTCGTCGACCAGCACTTCGAGGTGATCACGAGCGTCGTTATGCAGCCCGACCTTGTACAGCAGATAGCCAATTAGGAAGCGTAGGTCCGGGCCCATCTCGACCACCCAGGCCATCGGCCAGTCGCGCAGCGCACGTAGACCCGCGGCAAAGCGGCGCTCGCGCAGCGCGGCCAGGACCTGCGCGTACTCGCTGCGGATGCGTGCCTCGTCACCCGGCTTTAGTAGCTGTGCTGGCGGCAGGCGCAGCTGTGCCAGGCCGTCGGCAAAGTGACGATCCTCGCCATCCCAGTCGCGATGCAGCGGCTCTTCGTGTTCATCGGCCGCGTGGCTGGCCAAGAGCGCCAGCAGCCAGCTCAGATGATCGGCGGACTCACCGCCACCGACAGCCTGCGAGCGCGACAGGACCCGCGCGGCGGCCTCGCGCTTGCCGTGCGACAAGAGCGCGCGACCGAGCTGAGCATAGAACTCGGCCCGCTCACGGCTGCCGGGGCCCACCGCTGGACCGATGTTTTCCAGGTAGCGCTCGAAGCGACCGTAGGGCCACTCGGCGCCATAGGGACGCGTCACCGTTAGATCGTTGCGCAGATAGCCTAGTAGATCGCGCGGCGCGCGAAACTCGATCAGCGCATTGTCATCGGTGTTAAGCGGCGAGCCCGCCGTATAGGCCGCGATCTCGTCGGGGACCAGCAACAGATCGGCCAGCACCTCTTCCGCTCGATCGACTCCGGCGCGATGTAGCTCGGCGCGCAGGGTGGGCAGCGTGTCGCTGAAGTTGCGGCGCAGGCGGGCGAAGTCGAGCGGCAGCGGGCGCTTGCTGGCGATCAGCAGCACATCGCTCGACCGATGCTCGGCGGCAAAGACGTAGCTGTAGGGAAAGACGCTGGCGAAGCTGCGCAGGAGCGTCTTGACGTTGGGCTGCGATAGCTCGTAAAGCTGCGCCCACTGACAGAACACGCCATCGTCGGCCAGCCGGCTCTTGGCCAGCTTCCAGTAGTCGGTCGTAAACAGGTTAGAGACGCCAGAGATCCAGGGGTTTGACGGCTCGCTGATGATGACGTCGTACGGTCGATCCGACTGCGTCATGAAGTTGCGACCGTCGCCGATGATGACGCGCACACGCGGATCGCGGCTCGGCAGATGGCTGACGTTGGCAAAGAAGCGATCGCCGGCTTCGACCACTGCTGGCTCAAGCTCGACGACATCGGCGTGCGCGATGGGGAACTGCGTCACTGCGCCAATCGTCACCCCCGAGCCGTAGCCGACCACCGCCACCTGCGGCGGCTTGTCGAGCGCCGTGGGATGAAACAATAGCGGCAGCAGCCCGACCATGATCTGCGTGCTCATGTCGTCGCCGTTTGAGGCATCGACCTTGCCGTTGTTCTTCAGCGCCAGGTTCTTGCCCCAGCGCTCGACCGAGACCGTGGTCGCGACACCGTCTTTGTAGAACAACATGTCGGGCTGGCGGTGGTCTTCGTGGAAGATCAGCTGGCGAGCCAGCGAGATGCGAAACAGGCCGGCCGAAAAGTGCGTCAGGTTCCAGCGCGGCAGACCCCAGGCCGCAAGACCTGCGACGGCAATGCAGCCCAGCGCCAGGTAACGCGCCGCCCGCCCACGATCGGCCAAAAACAGCACCGCTGACAGCGCCGCGGTCAGCAGCGAGCAAGCGATCAGCCCGCGCTGCAGCCCTAGCTCCGGCAGCACGAAGAAGCCAGCGGCAAAGCTGCCGGTGATCGCGCCGAGTGTGTTCCATGCGTAGGCCATGCCGACATCGCGACCGATGCTGGGCGAGTCCGCCGCGTCGCCGGCCGGCTGCCGCCGCAGTGTAAAGACGTGCATGGTGAGCGGCATCACGCCACCCATGGCCAAGGTCGCCGGTGCCATGGCCAGCGCGGCCAGCACAAACTGGGTTGCCAGCAGGCCATCGATGGTGAAGCTGCTACCGCGCAGGATGCTGACGAAGGTGGCGGGTAGGCGCGGCAGGATAAAGAAGGACCACAGCGCGGTCAGCAGCGTCAGGGCATGCGTCACCGCCAGGGCTCGCACCGGCCGCCGCACCCAGGGCAGCAGGCGCGTAGTCAGCGCCGCTCCGCCCGACAGGCCGATGAGAAAAGCCAAGAGGATCAGCGTGAACGAATAGACCGAGGAGCCGATGACGATGGCCAGGGCCCGCGTCCACAGCACCTGATAGACCATGGCCGTCGCGCCAGAGACGGCATAGCAGCCGACAGCCAGCCGGCGGGCCGCATCACTGGGCAGCACGAGCTCTGGACCAGCTATGGGTGCCCCGGTCTCAACGGCTGGGGACTCTGGGCTCGCCTCGGCGCTCGCGGTAGACAATGGCTCCTCGAGCGCAGCGGTCGCGATCGCCGCGGTCCGACGGCCTCGCCAGAGCTGGCTAAAGACGATCGCCGCGGCCAAAGAGAGGTTGATCGCCGCTCCGAGATAGTTGGTGAGCGACACCCCCAGACGCGGCAGCAGCACAAAGCCAGAGAGAAACGTCCCGAAGACGGCGCCCGCGGTGTTGGCCGCAAACAGCGCGCCGATGTACTGCGCGGCCGAGCGTGGCGCAGTGGGCGCGGCTGGGCTCGCCGGCTCTTCGCTGGTCGCAGCTTCGGCGCCCGCCCCAGTCTTGCGGGCGCGCGGGCGCGTCATGTACTCAGCGAGCAGCGGCAGGGTCGCGCCCATCAGCGTAGTCGGCAGCAGCAGCAGGGCGGCGGTGGCGGCAAAGCGCAGCAGCGACAGCAGAGCGTAGCGATCGCCGACCGAGCGCCACAGCGCGGCATTGAGCTGCGGGTAGTAGGCCAGCAGGGCCGGCACCGCGAGCGCGAACAGACCCACTCCAGCCTCGACCAGCGCATAGGTCAAAAGCGGCCGGCGGGCGAACAGCGGGGGCTGGCTGCCGCCGCGTCGATCGCAGAGCTTGCCGCCGAGAAAGCTGCCCAGCGCCAAGCCGCCCATGAACACCGACAGCACGGTTGAGATGGCCAGCGTCGTCGAGCCGAACACCAGGCCAAGCTCGCGCGTCCACAGGACTTCGAACAGCAGGCCGGAGGCACCGGAAAAGAAGAAGCACAGGAAGACGAGCAGGGTCATGGCAGCTCGTGGAAGTCGAGGTCACAGGCGAAGGTCTCGCGCAGCGTCCGCAGGCTGAGCGCGGCGACCAGCAGGCAGGCGGCACCGAGCACGGCAGCCGAAGCAACGATCCCCAGGCGGGGCAGGAGGATGGCGAAAGCCAGGTTGAGCGGGATGATGCTGGCCCGCACCAGGTTGGGAATCGTCGTCGCTACCGTCGCCCGCAGGTTGGTTCCGAAGTGCTCGGCAGCGGTGGTCACCAAGACTGCCCAGTAGCCAGTGCTAACCCCAAGCGCGAAGCACAGGCCGAAAAGAACGTAGCTAGTGACGCCGTGCGCCGAGAGGAACGCGGTGACGGTGAGCGCGACTAGCGCGAGGGACAGCGCGATGACGCGCTTGCGGCTATGCAGAAGCTGACTGAGCAGACCGCTGCCGACATCGCCGATCGCCGTGCCGAGATAGGAAAATAGGATGCAGCGGGCGGCGGTGACACCGGGCACCGCCAGGGCTCGCGCTAGCTCGGGGGAAAAGACCATCAAGATACCGGCGACAAACCACACCGGCAGCCCGATCAGCGCCAGGCGGAAGTACAGGCCGCGACGAGCCGGCGCCGCTAGCAGCAGTCGCAGGCTGCCCCGCTGAAGCTGCGGCGAAGCCGTGGCGGTCAGGCGCGTAAACAGCCCCGACTCGCGCAGCCGTACACGCAACAACAGGAGCAGCAGACCGCACCCGCCACCGATGAGAAACGCGCTACGCCAGCTGACCCACTCAGCCAAGAGCGCCGCGGCCATCCCGCCGCACAGACCGAAGCCAGCCACCAGCGCGGTGCCAAGGCCGCGCCGCCGGGGCGGCAGGGTCTCACTGACCAGGGTGATGGCCGCTCCCAGCTCTCCCGCCAGCCCGATGCCGGCCAGCAGACGACAGGCGGCGTAGCCCGGCAGGCTGGTGACCAGCGCATTGGCTAGCGTCGCCAGTGAGTACAGCAAGATCGACCCGTACAAGGCCCGCACCCGCCCCGCCCGATCCCCAAGCACACCCCAGACAAAGGAACCAAAAAGGAGTCCGATCATCTGGATGTTGATCAGCGATGCTCCGACGGCAAGGTGGCGCTCCTGGGCAATTCCTAAGTCCAAGAGACTCGGAATACGAAAGACGTTGAACAGGAAGAGGTCAAGGATATCGACGAAGTACCCTAGCGCCGCGATCGCCACCACCAGCCAGGGGCTCTGCGCTGGCCCTACATAAGCCGATGGCTGCGGGTCAGCCGACGGCCCAGCCGCCGAGTGTTCGGCGGAGGTATGGGCAGCAGCAGCGGTACGCGCAGGCGCGGACGACATCGCCGGCTAGTATCGACACAGCCCAGGCAAAACCGAAGCACAAACTGCAGGTTAGGCCGCGCGGGGAAGAAATTGCGGCCGCAGCGATTTCGCTGAGATTTCCAGGGCTTACTGCACAAGCCCTAGCGGCCGCGTCGCAGTTTGGCCACTCTGGATGTACGCCTTGGCGTAGGTCCGCGTGTGCTCGACCGAGTCCGGTGCAAGCGCGGCGGACGCTGAGAAAGGACTCCATCATGCGGACAACAACGGCTGTAAATCGTCGCTTGCGACTTGGCTTGGGGACCGGCTTGGGAGCGCTATGCCTGGTGGGAGTTCCGGCCGTCTGGGCGATTCCAGCCCCCGGTGCAGCAACTGCACCCACCGTGTGTCCCGGTGGCGGCTCCCTGGGAACGATCACCATCTCGGACAAGCCGGTAGAGCCAGCCAGCGCCTCGAACGCCGCCGAGCTAAAGGCCGCGCAGCGCTGCTCGCTAACCAAGCAGCCCGAAGACGACGGCTGGCGCATCAACCTTGTCGCCCACCTGAACCGTCCGCCCGGTGCCGAAGAGGTCAATATCGTCTTTTACGATCTGGTGCCCAAGCCCGGCCCCCGCGAGGCGGTGCAGGCCTACCCGATCCGCACCAAGAAGGACGCCAAGATCATGCTGGCGACGCTGGAGATCAAGCCCGAAGACGGCTTCAAGATCGGTGGCAAGTACAGCGTGCTCATCACCCGCCTGCTAAACGGCCGCGAAGACGTCTACGCCCGCACCACGCTTGAGCTGAAGTAGTCCAAGCGAACCCAACTACAACGGAAATCCGCGTCGCTTTGTCCGCGGCGGGTGCCGCAAGCTTCATATACTGAGGGGCATGGCGCGCGTGCTCAAAGGAGGGCAGCCGGCAGGGGGCGGAGCCGCTCCGCGCATCGACGAGCGTCCGTTCGATGCCAAGGTCGAGGCCGAGCGCATCCTCAGCGATGCCCAGCGCGAGGCCGAGCGGCTGCGAGCCCAAGCGATCACCGAGGGTCGCGAGCGCGGTCTGGCCGCAGTCAGTGAGCTGATGGTGGCGGCCCGGGCCAGCGCGGCGCGGGCGCAGCGCAACGTGCAGGGCGATCTGCGGACCCTGGCCGTGCGCATCGCCGAGCGCATTCTGGAGCGCGAGCTAAGCCTCAATCCCGACGCGGTGAGTGACATCGTCGCCGCCGCACTGCGCCAAGCCGGGGCGCCGCGCGACATCATCCTGCGCGTTCACCCCGACGATCTGAAAGCGCTGGAGCGCGGTCGGCCGCGCCTGCTGGAGCGGGCCCTGCGCGCCCAAGCGCTGCAGTTTCGCGCCGATGCCAACGTCGGTCGCGGCGGCTGCATCGTCGAGAGCGAGCTAGGTACGGTCGATGCCCGGCTGCCAGTGCAGCTTGAGGCCATCGAGCGGGCCCTGCGCGGTGGGGGCTAGCCCATGGGGGCCCAATGACGCCGTCTGAGCCAGGCCTCGATCCGCTGGGACTCGATGATGCGCTGCAGCTCCTTGCGCGCAGCGTGCCGCAGCGCATCGCGGGCCGCGTCACCGAGCTAACCGGACTGGTGCTGCGCGCCACGGCGCCTGGCGCGCGGGTTGGTGAGCTGGTCGAGATCGAGCGCCACGCCGACCACAAGGGACGCGGCACCGACGGCGATGCTCCACTCCTCGCGGAAGTGGTGGGCTTCCGCGGCGAAGAGGTCGTGCTGCTGCCGCTGGGCAGCGCACATGGTGTGGGGCCGGCCTCGATCGTGCGTCCGCTCGGGCGGCCGTTCACAATTCAGGTTGGGCCAGCGCTGCTCGGCCGCGTGCTCGATGCCTACGGTGTGCCGATCGATGGCGGGCCCTCGCAGGCCTCGCTGCTGCCAGAGCTCCTGCCCTGCCCGGTCGAGCGCGAGGCACCGGAGCCGCTGCGCCGCCGCCGCATCAGCGAGGCGCTGCCGCTGGGCCTGCGCGCCGTCGATGGCTGCCTGACGGTGGGCCAGGGGCAGCGACTCGGACTGTTCTCGGGCCCGGGCATCGGCAAGACGACGCTGCTCGGCCAGATCGCCCGCAACACCGCCGCCGATGTGACGGTGATCGGGCTGATTGGCGAGCGCGGCCGTGAGGTGCGCGACTTCCTCGACACGCAGCTTGATCCGGCGGCTCGCAAGCGCACGGTGGTGGTCTGCGCTACGTCGGATCAGCCGCCCCTGCTGCGCATCAAGGCCGCGCTGTCAGCGACCACGATTGCCGAGCACTTTCGCGACCGCGGCAAGCGCGTGCTGCTGCTGATGGACTCGCTGACGCGCATCGCCCGGGCACAGCGAGAGGTCGGCCTGGCGGCAGGCGAGCTGCCGGCTCGGCAGGGCTATCCACCGTCGGTGTTTGCGCTGCTACCACGCCTGCTAGAGCGCACTGGCCAGGCCGAGTTCGGCTCGATCACCGCGGTCTATGCCGTGCTGGTGACCGGCACCGCGGAAGACAGTGACGACATCATCGCCGAAGAAGTGCGGGCGACGCTCGACGGCCACATCGAGCTGTCGCGCGAGCTAGCCGAGCGGGGCCATCACCCAGCGATTGATATCCTGCGCTCGCTGTCGCGCCTGATGGACGATCTGGTCGATGTGCCGCACCGTCGCGCCGCCAGCCGCCTGCGTGAGGTGCTGGCGATTGCTGCCCGACAGCGCGATCTGCTGCTGCTGGGCGCATACCAGCGCGGCTCGGATCCGCAGACCGACGCGGCTCTGGATCGCGTCCCCGCCATCGAGGCCTTCCTGCGACAAGAGCGCGGCGAGCGCAGCGATCCCAGCGAGACGCGCAGCCGCCTGCTATCGCTGTTCTAAAGCCAGTCGGCGCTACTGCGGTCGCCCCTGAGCGATCCACGACTCGACGAGCTGGACCTGCTCCGCCGACAGCGCCGGCAAGCCCAGCGGCATCCCACGCAGCCCGGGCGCAAGCTCGCCGGCTAGCTCGCGCTGACGGGCCAGCAGCACGGCCAAGAGCCGCGGCGTGCCATCGGCCAGCGGCAGGAAGATGCTGCGCCGCTGCCCGCGATCATCCAGGCTGCCCGACAGCACATCGCTGTAGCTCGCCAGGTTCAGGCCGCGACCGGCAAAGCCAAAGCCACCGGTGTTCCCTGGCCCACCGTCGCCCATGGCGTACTCCGGAGTCGAGTGACAGTGCCAGCAGGTGCGACGAAATACCTGCTCGTTGACCTCGCTGAAGCTGACCCGGCGAGTCAGGAGCGGCAGCCGTACCGGCACCTCTGGCCGAGGCACCGGAGCCAGCGTGGCATGCATGACATACGCTGCGATCGCGGTGGCCTCCGCCTCGCCCAGCGGAATCGTCGGCATCGCGCTGTCTGGCTTCAGCGACTTGGGATCGCGCAGCCAGCGCACCAGGCTGCCGCTCTGAAAGCGCTCGCGGGTGTAGCGCAGATCGGGAGCCAAGAGCAGACCCAGGCGCTGCTCCTCCTGACTCAGCGACAGCGGTGGTGGCGTGGCCGGTAGCGCGGGGACGCCCGAGAAGCGGTGGCAGCTGCCACAGCCTCGGCTCTCAAGCAGGCTGCGGCCCTGCGCCAGTAGCGCGGGCGAGGTCGGCAGCAAGACCTCGGGCCCTTCCTCGGGCACCAGCCAGGTGGCGATGCGCCGGGCCTGGGTATCGCTGATCGCGAGCCGCGGCATCAGGGCCGGCAGCGCCGGTCGTAGGTCGCTCGGCTGCTGCAGGTACTTGGCAACCCACTCCCGCCGCAGCCGACGACCGATGCCGAAAAGGGAAGGCACGGCGGGCAAGCTGCGCAGGTTGCCTTGCCAGCGCCGCAGCGTGGCGGCATCGACCGCAAACTGGCCGGCCTGGATGTCCTGGTGACAGCGCACGCAGTGCTTTTCGCGCGGCACCGCCGGCAGGTCGGTGCCCTCGTGACAGCGCTGGCACTGAAACCGCGCCATCAGGCTGCCGCCATCGGCGATATAGGCGGCACGCGCCATACTCACCCCGCCAATTTGCCAACATTTTGGCCAATATAGTAGCAAGGCGGCCAGCCCCAGACCGACGAGTGCAGAGCGAGGCAGGCGAGCACGACGACGCATGGGGCCATGGTACACTGGGCCGCACGGTCCTTGCGTCGGACTGGACCGAGGCTGAGGGAGCCATGCAGAAGTCGTTGCACAACATCGTATGCGGTCTGGGTCTGCTCGTGGGCTGTGCCCTGCTGGAGCCGGCGCCCGCCCAGGCCTGCTTAAACGCCGTCGAGCTTAGCCGCAAAGAGGCGATCAAGCTGATCAACGATGCCGAAGCAGCCCTGGCGGCCGGCGATGCCATGACGGCGCTTGTCCTGCTTAACAAGAAGCTCGACCACGAGGAAGGCTACGAGGTCAGCAGCAGCAAGCTCGACAAGCGCATCCAGCGCGTCTGGGCGGTGGCGCGGCTGCGGGCCGGTGACTCCGCCGACATCGATGCAGCGGTGGTGGTGCTGCGCGAGCAGAGCCGCGAGAACCGCAACGATCCTTGGCTGCAGGTGCGGCTGGCCGAGGCGCTGAGCCGGACCAAGCGAGGCCAGAGCGAGGCGCGCAAGCTGCTCGAAGATCTCGCCAAGCGCGATCTGATCGTCGATCCCGAAGGCTTCGCGACGCTGGCCCGCCTGCGCAAAGGTGCCAAGGACGAGGCCGGCGCGACACAGGCTCTCGATCGCTGCAAGGCCATGGCCAAGAAGGCCGAGATCTGCAGCGATGCCCCACTGCCCGAGCCCAAGAAGGTCACGCGGCGCGCCACCACCAATAGCCGCGACGGTCTGCCCAGCCCCGATGCGCTGCTCTAGCAGCCGCCGTCGCCTCAGCCCCACACCAGCCCGCTTCGCAGCGATTCCCAAGTCGCCACGCAACAGCTGCCCTGCGCCGTTTGGCCTGCGATAGAATCCGCGCAGGTTTGAGGAGAGCACACCATGGCCAGAGAGAGCGCAGGGATCAGCAAGCGGCGAATGGCCGAGGCAGAAGGGGCAGCGAGGCACAGCGCGACGCGCGTCAGCTTGCGTCCCGCGCTGGGACGGCTTCGTCGCCTGACCGCCGGGCTTTCACATCATCGCGCCCCAGCCTGGTCGCAAGATGGACGGCACCTGGCCTTTCTGCTGGGTGAAGGCGAGGACTCGCACTGGGTGGTCATCGATCGCAAGGGGCGACTGTCGCGGGTCATCAGCGGCCCGGCAGACGGTGGAGCCTCGTTTGCCGCCGACGGCTCGTTGGCCTATGGCCGAGCGGTGGGCGCGACCAGCGAGATCTGGCTCCTGCCTGCGCTGGCCACGACCGGCAAGGGACCGGGCAGCAGCCAGGGACCGACCGACGCTCGCCGACTGCTGGGGGGCGATGGCCGCCTGTATATGCACCCGGCGTTTTCGCCGGATGGACGCTATCTAGCCTATGTCGCCGACGATGGCCTGCCCGGCACAGCTCGCAGGCTGTGGCAGCTAGATCGGCAGACCGATGCGCACACGCTCCTGGTCGCGGCCCTGCCCGGACCCGACACGCCCTCGCGCCTGGCCCACCCCGCCTGGTCACCGAGCGGCGACGGGCTGTACTTCGAGGCCCTGATGCCGGAGGGCAGCGCCATCTACTTCCTGCCCCGGACGGGGAGCACCACTCCGCTGCGCCTCTCGGAGGGTGGCTATCGTCGTCCGACTGCACTGTCGACGGGGGTCGTGCTGTGCGAGCGCGGGCAAGCCGACGGCAGCAGCGATCTCGTGGTGCTCTTGCACCCGCTAGCGGCACTGGCCGAGGCGTGGTCGCCAGCCCAGGTGCAAGTGGTTCCGCTGCGGCTGGGCAAGAGCAAGCGCAGCGGCCCAGAGGGCCTACGCGATCCGGCTATCGGCCGAGGCAAGCGCGGCCTGTGGCTGGCCTTCGCCGCACCGACCTACGATCCAGCCGGGGAGCCAGCACGCTGTGAGCTCTTCGCGGCCCGTCTGCACGGACTACCGCCCCTTGTGGCCCGCGCCCGCCACAGCGACAACGAGCGCGGCAGAGCCACGCACGCGGCGCCGCCCGGAAGCGGGGTGCTGACTCGCCCAGAGCCGAGCGAAGCGGCCGCTGCACCACCGGTACAGCTTGCGCCTAGTGAAGCCGACGCGAGCCCGGAGCGACCATGAAGATCGCCGCGATCGACGTAGGAACCAACTCGTTCCATCTGCTGATCGGCCAGGTCAGCGCCGACGGCCAAGTAGTCCCGATTGAGCGCGCCAAAGACATGGTGCGGCTCGGCGACTCGGCGTTTTCGACCGGGGTCATCTCGGCCGAGGCCTTTGCCCGCGCTGCCGATGCGCTGCGCAGCTTCAAGCGGCTCGCTGAGCGCCACCACTGCGATGGCATCGTCGCGGTCGCGACCAGTGCCACCCGCGAAGCCGACAACGGTGGCGACTTCGTGCGCGCCATGCGCGATGAGACCGGCATCGATCTGCAGGTGATCAGCGGCGAAGAAGAAGCCCGCCTGATCTATCTCGGAGCGCGCTCGGTGCTGCCCTTGGCCAGCCGCCGCGCCCTGCTGGTCGACATCGGCGGTGGCTCGGTCGAGGTCATGGTTGGCGACGCGCGCGAGCTGTATTTTCAGCGCAGCCTAAAGCTGGGTGTGCTGCGCCTGCTGTCGCATCTGAAGGGCGATCCCCCATCGCAGGATGACCGCGCGCATCTAGCCGAGCTGTGTCACCGCGCACTCGAACGGGTGGCCGCGCCGATGCAGCGCATCGGCTTTGACTTCGTCGCCATCAGCGCCGGCACGGCCCGGGCGCTGTACGAGCTGTGCTATCCCAGCGCCCCCATCGCCCGTCCCCCCGACGGCGAGCGCAGCGACCGACCAGAGCGCAGCGACCGACCAGAGCGCAGCGACCGACCAGAGGCCAGCCCGCGCAACGACCGCGGTCGCATCGTGCGCTTTGCCGATGTCTACGCGCTAGAGCAGCGCCTGTGTTCGCAAAGCAGCGTCGAGCGCGCGCGCCTGCCCGGCCTAGATGCGCGCCGCGTCGACAGCATCGTCACCGGCGTCATCCTGGTGCGATCACTGCTCGAAGTGTTTCACGCCGATCAGTATCAGCTGTGCGAAGCCGCGCTACGCGAAGGCCTGATCTACGACTATGCGGCCAAGAACCGTCCCGGCATCGCGCTAGTCGATGAGTTCCCTGATCTGCGGCGGCGTTCGGTGGTGACGCTGATGCGACGGACCCAGGTGCGCGAACCACACGCGTATCACGTGGCTCGTCTGGCTCTGGATCTGTTTCGCGGGCTGCGACCGCTGCACGGTCTACCGAACGCCGATGGTGAGCTCTTGGAATTCTCGGCGCTCATGCACGATATCGGCTTTTACATCGCGCCCAGCAAGCACCATAAGCACGGCCAGTATCTGATTGAAAACGTCGGGCTGGCAGGCTTTACCCCCGACGAGATCGCGCTGCTTTCGCAGACCGTGCGCTATCACCGCAAATCGACCCCCAAGGACACGCACGAGGCCTTCACCAAGCTCTCGGACTCGCTGCAGCGTCGCATCCGCGTTCACGCCGCCCTGCTGCGCGTAGCAGACGGCCTGGATCGCACCAATCGGCAGCTTATCCGCAGCGTGCGCTGCCGCATCCTGTCCCGCGATGTCGAGCTGGTGTTGACGCCCGCCTCACCGCTAGCCGGCGGCGACCCCGATGTCGAGCTAGAGCTGTGGTCGGCTCGCCGCAAGGCCGACCTGCTGCAAGAGGTCTTTCGCCGCAAGGTGCGGCTGCTCATCGCCCCCGCGAGTCAGCTGCCGATCGACGAGGATGCCACGCAGTAGCGGCTACCACCTGGCTCGCTGCTGCTGAGCTGCTCGGCGGTCTTGCCAAAGCGGCGCTGCCGGCCGGCAAAGTCACTGAGCGACGATAAAAAATCGGCGGCGGTGAAGTCTGGCCACAGCCGCTGGCTGAAGAAGAACTCCGCATAGGCGGACTCAAAGATCAGATCGTCACGCAGGCGGTGCTCGCCAGGGCGGCAGCCGGTGTACAGGATCAGATCGGGGTCGGGCAGAGTGGCCGTGTTCAGCGCCGCCCGCAGTAGACCTTCGTCGAGCTGCTGCGGATCCAGGCGACCTTCTTTGACCGCCACCGCCAGCTTGCGCACGGCCGCTGCGATGTCGCTCCGACCGCTCTGTCCCAGCCGTAGCGTGACAAAGAGCTCACTGCTGCCGCCGCTAAGCTCGCGGGCCAGCGTCGCCGCCAGCTCGCTGTCTTGGTCAGCCTGGCTCGCCTCACTCGCGGCTGGCGGACGCAGCGGCAGCGTCGGAGGGGCCGGGCTGGGTGGACTCTGCGGGTAGCCAGGTAGCTCGGCCTGCTCGCCACAAAATGTGAGATAGCGAACCTTGGCCGCAGCGGCCGCCGCCGACAGTGAGCGCGCCACGGCAAGGCTGGCTCGCCCCGCATCGGCGAGCGAGCGCCCGTTTTCCGCCGCCCAGCGTGCGGTTCCGTTCATGATCACGACGATGTGTCTGGCGTTCTGCATGGGTAACTAGGCTCTGACGAAACAGTAGGGCGTCCGCTGCCGCTTGGGGGTGAAGCTGGCGCGAATCTTATGGGAAGAATCGGTGAAGTACAGCGAGAAGCGCAGACGCCACCGCACCCAGCGCAGCGTCGCAGCGCCGCGAGGGCGGCGACGGCGACGGCCAGACCGCAAGGCGACAGGGACAGCGGGCCCCCAAGCAACGGCCGCCGGCCCCTGCGGGCGCAGATAAGCTTGACGCGCCACAAGCCTCGCGCGGACGATGGAGCAATGGGCAGATTGGGTACCTGGCTGCACATGCAGTCGTCGCAGCGCCGGGCGGCGGGGTGGATCAGCCTCTCGCCGCGGTGGCTGCTGTTCCTGGCGTTTTCCTCGGGCTGCGCCGTCGACAATCGTCTGGGTGCGGCACTCGCCCAGGCTCTGGTCGACGGACCGCTGCGCAGCTATGCCGCGCAGCAAGCGACGGAGGTCGCACGGGAAGCGCTGCGGCTGGCCGACGCCGCGCAGAGCGACATGGGGGCACCGCGCGATCTTCCGGCGAGCCGAGCCGCCTGGCTGTCGACCCGGCTCGCCTACGATCGCGGCGCGGCGTTCTTTTTCGTCGCTGCCCCAGAGCTAAACCAGGCGCTCGATGGTCGCTTTGACGATCCCCTGGCCACGACGGGCCTGCGCCGCCTGGAGCCGGTGCTGTATTCGCCGCAGCCGATCCGCGCCAGCCAGCTTGAGTATCTGGGTCAGAAGCTAGCCAGCGCCGGGGTGGCGCTCGCCAATGCCACGCCCGATCCAGCGCGGACGGTGAACCTGTCGGCCCTGCTCGGCAGCCTGTCGGCGCAGGCCGCGGTGATGGGCACCAAGCTCGACGGCTCGGACAGTCCCTACGCCGGCGCCTCGCATCAGTCGATCGAGCACAACTTGCTCGGTCTGCGGGCGATGTACCTGGCTCTGTCCCCCGCAGTCTTGAATGCCGACGCAGCGCTGCACGAGCAGATCAGTGGCCTGTTCGACCGCTTGCTCCAGCAGATTCAGGGTCAGCCCAGCGTCGATGCGGTGCGCAACAAAGCCGCCTTCCTGCGCGACTGCGATGCGCTCAGCACGGCGCTGCTCTCCGTCGGCTCGGCGCTGGGTCTTTTGGTCAGCGCACCCGTTGATGTGACCTAGCCGGCGCGCCGATGCAGCCTTTCTGGCTCGACGCCACCTCCCTTCCCCCCGCACTCAGCGAGCCTGCCATGTTCATACTCCGACCCGCCCACCGAAGACTCGCCTGCTGGCTGGTCTTCCTCGGTCTGCTGCTGCCGGTCAGGCCGGTGCATGCTCAGACCCATGCGACCGCCCCAGCCCCCGCAGCGGCACCGCTGCCAACGCCGACGGCCCCCGCAGTCCTTCCAGCTCCTGCTGCCGCGACGGCGGCATCCGCTGCCACCGCGAACCCTCCCAGCGCGTCGGGACCACTGATCGTCCTGCCACCCGAGCTGGAGACGGCGCCAGGTCCCTCGTCGCCGCCCGGCCCCAGTCCAGCGACACAAAGTGACGCGGGTCCGGCAAGCGGCGCCGCCACCGCAAGCGAGGAAGTGCCGATCCAGTCGCCGGTGGTGCTAAGTGATCAGCCGCCAGCGGCGATCAAAAAGAGCGGCTTTCTCGCCCTGCCTCGCCAGAGCCAGATCGACGTCGCACTCGACCCGCGGACCAACAAGCTGCGCGGCGCCGCCGTCGGTGGCTATGGCGAGGCCATCGTCAATGCGCCGTTTGGGCCAGGGGCTGGGCCGGCCATCGCCGATCTGCGCCGCACCATCCTTTACTTCGGCTTTAACTTCACCGATCGCATTCGCTTCTTCTCGGAGATCGAGTTCGAGCATGCCCTTACCACCACCGGCAAGCAGGGCGAGGTGGCGGTCGAGCAGGCGCTGCTCGACTTCATGCTGGTGCGCTGGTTTAACCTGCGGGCTGGCATGAGCTTGGTGCCGCTCTCCCTCATCAACCTGTATCACGAGCCCTCGACCTTCAACGGCGTCGAGCGCCCCGATGCCGACCTGTTCATCATTCCCAGCACCTGGAAGCAGCTCGTGGCTGGCATCTTCGGCGCCGTCGGGCCGCTGCGCTATCAGGTCTACGTGACACCTGGCCTGCGGGCGGAAGACTTCGCCGCTGACGTCGGCATTCGCCGCGGCGTGCAGGACAACCTGGTCCGCACCCGCGACTGGGGCGTGACGGGACGGATCGACTACGCGCCACTTTTGGGCCTCAACCTTGGGCTCGGCGGCTTCTTCTCGCACGCTGGGCAGGGCGATCCCAACCTGGGCAGCGTGCCGGTCGGCGTCACCGCCTTCGACGTCAAGTTCGCCCGCTTTGGTCTGTCGCTGCGTGGGCAGCTGTCGCACATCTACATCGGTGACAGCGAGCGCCTAAACTATGCGCTGTCGCTGTCCCGCCCGACGCAGGGCCCGGTGGCCCGGCAGCTGCTCGGCGGCTATGTCGAGGTCGGCTACGACCTGCTGCGGCCGCTGCGCCTGTCGACGGGATTTCAGCTCATCGGCTTCGCCCGCTACGAGCGCAGCGATACCCAGCTCGACATCGCCGATAGCGGCCTGCTCCTCTTGCGGCGACCCGGTAACGATCGCAGCGTGTACACCTTGGGCATTACCTTCCGGCCGATCTTCGAAATCGCCGTCAAGCTCGACTATCAGCACCGCCATACCGAAGTCCCCGGCAGCGCCACCAATCAGCTCAACGCCGCCATCGCCTACCAGTTCTAGTCGGCGAAAACGCCGCCGGAATCGCGCCAGGCCGCTGTAAAATCGCGAGGATGGCCGAGTTGCATGGCAGCGAGCGCCGCACGGCACTGCGAGTCCTGGGTGGCGTTCTTCTTTCTGCACTGGGGGTGGCGCTGGCCATTCCCGCTGCGCTGTTCCTCAGCGATCCGCTGCGGCGACGGCGAGCCACGCCGAGCAGCGGCGTGGGCAGCCCCGATGCGACGGCAGCCGGGGGGGCAATGGGCCTACCGATCGCCGAGCTAGGCGACGTGCCCGACCTCGATCGCGGGGCAGCCCCGCTGCGAGCGGCGGCGGTGGCCAGTGGGCTGCGCGACGCCTGGAACCGCCTCGATCAAACCAAGCTCGGCTCGGTCTTTGTCGGCAAGCGGGCCAGTGGGCTCTTCGCCCTCTCCGCCACCTGTCCGCACGCCGGCTGCGGCATCGACTATGACGAGACGGCGAAAAAGTTTGTCTGTCCCTGTCACAACAGCACCTTTGCTCTCGACGGCAAGCGAGAGAGCGGACCCGC
>CAZVMD010000072.1:25449-27915 GCA_964628555.1 uncultured Myxococcales bacterium
CTCGATGAGCCGGTCCAGGGCGGGCCGCGCTGGGCCTATGTCTTTGGCTCGCTGCTGCTGATCGCGCTGTGCAACCAGGTGCTGACCGGCGGGCTGCTGATGGCCTTTTATGCTCCGTCGGCGACGGACGCTTGGGCCTCGGTGGCCTACATCCAAGATCAGGTGCGGCTGGGCTGGCTGATTCGCGGCCTGCACTCGGCCGGAGCCAGCCTGCTGTGCATCGGCGTCGTCCTGCACATGGTCCAGGTCGCGGTGTACGGCGCCTATCGCGCGCCGCGCGAAGTCAACTGGTGGACCGGGCTCTTGCTGGCGCTGCTGCTGATGGGCTTTTCGCTGACCGGCTATCTTCTGCCCTGGGATCAGAAGGGCTACTGGGCGACGCAGGTCGCGACGACGCTGCTGGGGGCGACACCGGGCATCGGGCCAGCCCTGCAGCAGCTCGTGCAGGGCGGCAAGAGCTACGGCAACCTGACCCTGACCCACTTCTACGCGCTGCACGTCTTCGTGCTGCCGCTTGGCCTACTGGGCCTGACGGCGATTCACGTCGCGCTGTTTCGGCGACACGGCGTCACGCCGCATCCCCGTCGCGCGGCAGCTGAGCTTGCGAGCCACAGCGAGCCGTTCTGGCCGCGACAGGCGGTGTACGACATGACGGCGGGCGCGCTGATGCTGGCCGCGCTATTTTATTTTGTCCTGCGCACGCACGGCGCTGACCTGAGCGCCCCTGCCGATCCCGCCGCCCCGTATGACGCCCGGCCCGAGTGGTACTTTCTGCCATTATTTCAACTTCTGAAGTATTTCCCGGGCTCGCTAGAGATCGTCGCCGCGATGGGGGCACCGCTGCTGTTCCTGGCGGCGCTGGCCCTGCTGCCCTTTCTGGATCGCGGCACCTCCCGCGAGCTGTCGGCGCGACGGCGCTCGCTGGCCGTCTTTGCCCTGTGCCTGTCCAGCTTGGCGCTGCTCGGGGGGCTAGCCCAGCGCGAGGATCAGAAGAACCCGGCCTTCCAGAAGCACCAGGCCGAAGCGCAGGCGCAGGCCCAGCGGGCCCGGCAGCTTGCCTGGCAGGGCGTCCCGGTGGCGGGAGGGGTCGCGGTCTACGAAAACGATCCGCTGGAGCAAGGCCGCAAGCTGTTCATCGAGCACTGCGCCGGCTGCCATCGCCTAGAGCGCATCGGACCCAGCGATGAAGAGCAAAAAGGTCCGCACCTCAGCCGCCTGTGGTCGCGAGCCTGGCTGACCGGCTTCCTACAAGCCCCCGACAGCCCGACGTACTACGGGCGCAGCAAGGTCCAAGGCGGCATGAAGCCGGTGGATCTGCCGCCTGACCAGCTCGGCGACTTGGTCGAGTACCTGTACTCGCTCGCTGGCCCAGCGCCAGGCGGCACAGCGGGGCACTCGACTGTCGATGCGGCGCGCGCCGCGCGGGGTCAAGCGCTGTTTGAAGAGAAGAACTGCGACCTGTGCCATGAGCGCGATGGCAAGACCAGTGGCCAGGGACCGAACCTCTTTGCGTACGCTAGCGAAGCCTGGCTGCGCGGCTTTCTCCTCGCCCCGGGCGCCGTGACGTACTACGGCGAAAAGAACGATATGCCGGCCTTTGGCAAGAAGCTCAGCGAGACCGAGCTTGCTCGGCTTGTGGCATTCGTGCTGGCCCAGCGCGAGCGCTAGCGCGCACCCCTGCAAAAGCGCCACAGCGGCCAAGTACCAACCTGCCTCACTGGCGCAAAAGCCGCAGCCAGCGCTGCCGGCTAAGTAGCTGTGATCGCGCTCCTGTCCCTCGCCAGCCGGGACTCAGCAAGACTGGCATGCGCGGTGCTTCGTATTGGACGCGCTAAGCCACTGCGGCTTGGCGCAGGGCGCGATAGGGCGCCCACCATCCAGAACTCCAACGTTGGGAGAACCACCATGAACAAGTTGCTGCTTGGTCTGACCGCCGTGTTCGCTCTGTCCGTCGCCGTTCCCGCCTACGCCGAAGACAAGCCGGCCGAGAAGAAGGAAGAGAAGGCCCCCAAGAAGGGTGGCAAGAAGGAGAAGAAGGAAGCTGAGGAGAAGAAGTAACTTTTTCGCTTCCCTGGCCTTCTGTGTGAGGCCAGCGAGCGCGCATGTCAGACCGCGCGCAGCAGCCCCGGCAGGCAGCCGCCTGTCGGGGCTTGTTCATTTTTGGGGCCGCGATCATGGCCCAAACGGTAACCCACTGCCCCGCAACCTCTGCCTGCTCTCCGACGCAGTCGGGATGGATCTGCCGTTGAGCAGGTGCCACTTTGCATGATACGCTGCCACTGAGGCGCTTTGTCCATGGGCGACGGACACATCGGTCCCTACCGCTTGCTGCGGAAGCTCAGCCAAGGTGGCATGGGCGTCGTCTACGAGTGCGTCCATGAGGCCATCGAGCGGCGGGTGGCGATCAAAGTTCTCAACGCCGAGTACACCCGCAACGCCGAGGCCGTGACCCGCTTCTTCAACGAA
>CAZVMD010000073.1:0-27723 GCA_964628555.1 uncultured Myxococcales bacterium
TGGTCCAGCGCGGCGACAAAGTCCACGCCCTCACTGCTGGCCTGCGCCAGCGGCTCTTCCGTCGCGGGATTGACAAGCTGGGCCGGCGCACCGCCCTTCCCTGCGGTCCAAGATCCGGCCAAGTAGCTGCGAAGCATGTGCATGAGAGATACGCCTCCGGGCGGCGCAGTATAGCCGCCTGGGCAGCGCCGTGGGCACTATTGCGCCGACTTGGGGTGGGCCTTCAAGAAGCCCCAGATCGCCTGCGCCCAGCCCGGTCGCAGGAAGCTCGGCGTGTGGCCACCGCCTTTGATGGTCCAAAGCTCGGCCGCGCCGCCGCTCCGGCAGCCGGGGTGACGAGCCACGGTCGTCTCGGCGCCATCGAGGCTGGCTTCGAGATCGAGGCTCGGCGGACTCTTGTCGAGCGCCGCCTGGCAGCCGTTCTTGCCCGCCCAGCTCGCCACGGTCTCTGCGGCCGAGGGCAGCATCAGGCCACCGCGCGTCGCGCCGCCGTAGGGCACGGCATCGTCCTGATCACCGTGGACCTGCAGCACGGCCACCGGCTCTTTGGGCTGGCAGCGACCGGGATCTTTCCACGTCGCGCCGGCCAAGCTGACAAAGGCGGCGACGAGGTCGGCGCGATCACAGGCGAAGCGATGCGACATGAAGCCGCCGTTCGAGTGGCCGATGAGGTAGACCCGCCCGGGATCGACGTTGTAGTGCGCCTTCATGTCGGCGATCACCGCGGCGATGTAGGCCACGTCGTCGACTGCGGTGTTCTCAAAGTCGCAGCACAGCTCGGTGGCGTTCCAGAACTGCTTGCCGGCCGAGTTGGTGGTGCCGTCGGGATAGGCGTACAGAAAGCCCTCGCGGTCGAGGATGTCGCCGAGCCCAAAGTACAGGCTCTGGGTGATGCCATTGGCGCCAAAGCCGTGCAGCAGCACGACAAGCGGCGTGCGTTTTTGGGGGTCGTAGCTCTGCGGCACGCGCTTTTCATAGGGCCGAGCCGCGACGAGCGCATTGCTCGGCTCATCCTCGCCAAGCCCGATCTTGTCGGACTTGCTGGGGTCACCGCCCTGACAGGCCACAAGCAGGGTCAGGGCCAGCAGACCGGCCAAGTGTCCGACGCGAAGCGAGCTGAAAGCGGGATGGCAAGGGATCGAAGACCGACGATTTTTCGACGGCACAACAGCAGCTTGGGTGAGGAAATTGAGCATGCGCGAACGTTATGCACAATTCGCGCAGCGATAAAAGTAAGATGCTCTGGGCCATGCGGCAGGGACGGTGCGGATACTGCAGAGCGCTGCGCCGCCATCCCTCGGAGTGGTGCCGATCCGCTGCTGCCTCTGCCGACCTTCCCCTTACCTACCCTAGACACGAAGAGGAGTTCCCGTGGCGATGAACAAGCGTAAGTCGTTTTCTCTCGCGTTCCTGCTCGCTGCTTTGGTGGGGCCGCTCGCGGCCTGCGGTGGCGGGGTTGATCCAGTGGCGGCGAATGCGGTGGCGGGCTGTGAAGCGGCCTCTGCCGCGTCGCTGATGACCGGCGCAACGATGCTGCCCGGCCGGGCCTGCCAGAACTGCCACAAGACCGGTGGCCAGGCAGCGGAGCACGTCTTTACCGTTGCCGGCACGGTGTTCGCTGGCTTCGGCGATGCCTGCGACAAGGGCGGCGTGTCCGGGGCCACCGTCGAGATCCTCAATGCTTCGGGCTCGGTGCAGCTGACCCTGACCACCAACGCCGTCGGCAACTTCTACAGCGAGAGCGCAGTTACGCTGCCGCTGCGAGCCCGCGTCAAGCTGGCCGGCAAGACGACGCAAGAGATGAGCACGCCGCAGCAGAGCGGCAACTGCGCCTCTTGCCACGCCAAGCCCGGCATCAGCGGCGCCCCCGGCCGCATCTTCATCAACTAGCCGCCGCCTCGCTTCGCCTCGCCTCCCCTGCTCGCCCTGCCCGCCGGACTCACCGAAACGCTCCGTCGCCTGCGCCGCCGCCCTTAGGGCTGGTAGCTGCGCTCGCTGTTTTTCGCCAGATCCTCGGGGCGAAAGTACGTCTCTTTGAGCATGCGCTTCACGAACAGCGGCGCCTGGTCGCTATAGTGCGGCGAGCCGGAGCGCAGGCTGGCACCGTACTGATGGATCGACTGCGAGTGCGGACCGTCGGCGGCGAAGTCGACAATCAGCACATACGAGTCGCCCTGGATGCCGACCAGGTGCCCGCCCTGCTTTTTGCTGTAGGCGGCATTGAGGATGTCGGCCCCTCCGCCCAGCGGCAGGTCGATGGCCTGCGGACCGGTGCCATGCCGCAGGCGCTGCAGCGTGCCGAGCGGAACATCGACGCGGCCGTAGTGCTTCATCAGGAACGCCACCGCCCGCGCAAAGCACTGCGCCGGGTCCTTGCTCAGCATGTGATCGCCGTCGAGATCGTGCTCATAGAACATGTGCCGAATGGCCAGCGTGGCCACGCTCGCGGCGACGCTGTCTTCATCGGTGCCGCCGTCCCAGGTCCGCAGCAGATCCAGTGCCTGCTTCTCGGCTGGGCTCTGCGGCTGGTAGCTCTGCAGCAGCGGAGCCAGCAGCTTGGGATAGATCGGCGCCGTCGGATCGTACCTGCGGTCCCACTTCATGCGCAGGAAGTCCTCGCGCGATAGCTTGGCACTGCCCGATAGCAGCTTGAGCGTGCGCAGCGAGCGATTGGTCGGCTCGCGCTCGATCGACGCGGTCGCCGGAAAGCTCTCGGGACGCGGGTTCTCTGGCCCTTCGGTAGCGGCAAACGGCGTCGAGTTGCACGACAGCACAAAGCCCGAGGCGGGATTGTGAACCTGCGGTAGCCGATCGAACGGCAGGTAGCTCTGCCACACCAGAGCAGGGTTATCGCCCTGAAGGACGCGCGTGTAGTCGGTGCCGGGGGCGCGATCCGGCAGCCTGGCGTTGTAGACGTAGTAGACATTGTCGCGATCGGCGTAGACGGTGTTGAACATCGGCAGGGCCAGGATGCGCATCGCGTCCTGCCACTCGTGCAGGTTCTGCGCCTTGTTCATCCGGAACCACTGCTCGCTGGCGCGGATCAGACCCTCATGGCCGGCGTAGCGCAGCGCGAAGTAGCCAGCGTCGGTCTTTACCACCGGGCCGTGCTCGCTGAAGTACACGTCGCGGTGCAGCGTGATCTCGAAGATGCCGGTGTCGATCGGCAGCGCTGCCCGCTTGACGACGAGCGGCAGCCACTTGTCGCCGTAGCGATAGGTCAGCGGCTCTTTGGGATGCATGGTCAGGCGATACACATCGACCAGATCCGGGGCATTGACGGTGTGCGCCCAGCCCAGGTGTTCATTGTGACCGTGCAGCACCAGCGGCGAGCCAGGAAAGACGCCGCCGATGATGTTCCAGCCCTGCCG
The DNA here is from genome assembly GCA_964628555.1 of uncultured Myxococcales bacterium. GTDB lineage: Bacteria > Myxococcota_A > Polyangia > Palsa-1104 > JAEUJZ01 > JAEUJZ01. The sequence continues at coordinate 3,372 of CAZVMD010000073.1, forward strand.
CGAGGTGATATGCGCCTCGTACCAGGTGACCGGCCCTTCCCAGGGCTGGTGTGAGTTGACGTTGAGGCGCGTGACATCGTCGACGCTGCGCTGGCGATGGACGGCGTGGGCATTCGAGCCCAGCGCAGTGGCTGGCGTGATCCGCCGAGCCTGCGGAGCCAGCGCCGCCTGCACTTCCGTGACATCGCCGACCTGCTTTAGCTGCCCCTTGAACAGCTTCTGCAGCGCGGTCACCACGCCGACCATAAAAGGCAGCTTGTGGGCAAAGCCACGCGCCACATCGCGCCCCTCGTAGGGAAGGAAGCGGGCATCGACTTCCTCGGGGTGCTTGGCGGCGTAGTAGTTTAGGCCCTCGGCATAGCCCTGCAGCACGGCCTGCGTCGCCGGCGCGAGCGTGTCGTAGCCGGCCTCGACCTGCTCGTGCACGCGGACCAGCGAGACGTAGTAGTCGTTGATCAGCGCGTCCTTGGACAGCAGCACCCGGCCAAGCTGCCCGCGCGCCGCCACGATCGCATCCTGCATGGTCGGGAAGTCATCTTCCGCATGGGCGTAGGCCAGGCCAAAGGCAGCATCCGCGTCGCTGTCGCCCAGGATGTGCGGCACGCCCCAGCGATCGCGAGTGATGGTGACGTGCGCGGCGTGGGCAAGCGCGGCTGCCGTCGGGGCCGGTGGCTTGGGACGACGCCAGATGTGCACCACGCGCAGCACGCCGATCAGCAGCAAGACTCCAGCCACCACGCGCAGCACGCGGCGCAGCGTGAACACTCGTCGCAAGGCGTTCGCCAGGGACCGGGCAGAGGATTTTAGGCTCATAACCCGACGTTAGCGTATGTTCACCTGCCCGGCCCACATCGTCTGCGTCTTTACAGAGCCCGAGAGAGTGATCGTCGCGTAGACGCGAAACGTCGTAAACGCCGAGGCCGGGGCCGAGCTGGCCTGCAGCTGCAGATGCACCGTCGAGCCGGCCGCTGCGGTGACCCGCGTCGAGGTCGGCGCCTCCTGCCAGGTGAAGGACAGCACCTTGGCCGGGTTGGGGACGGCGGTGGTCGGGATCGGCACCTCCTCGACCTCGGTCGTGATCATCACCGGGCCGCCGTCGCTGATCAGGTTGACGTCGAGGGTCCGCGGCGTGGTGCCGGTCAGGGTCACGAGCTCGGTCTGACGCAGGGTGCTGTTGATCTGGATCGCGCGTAGCTCGGGCAGGACCGGCACCGCGAAGAACGACGGCGCGCCGCCGGGGGCGGGCAGGCAGGGGTTCTTCTTGCTGCGCATCGCGGCGTTGGACCAGACACGGGCGCTGGTGCCGATACCCAGCTCTGTGACGGCGGTGTCGCTCAGCCACTCGCACATGTCGGCAACCTCGTTGCCGAAGAACGGCGCGAACCATAGCGCATAGGGATCGTTGATGTCGTACAGGCTCTGGCCGATCGGATCGGTGACCGCTTCGGTGATCTCGTGCGAGGTGGCGATGGTCAAAGCGGGCAGCGTGCCCGGCAGCGTTGCCGACGAGCACTGCGGGATGACGCAGTACGGCGCATCGAAGCCGCCGACCTTGGTCCAGCCGTGATAGCCGGCGAAGTCCTGGCAGCTCTTGCCGGCCCCTTTGCTGATCGTCGTGCTCGCTGGGTAATAAAAAAGATAGATCGTCCGGCCGTTTGCGGCGGGCAGTGTGCCGTCGCTGATGCGAGCCGCAAGCAGGGCCTGCACATCGCTGTCGGTCACGGCGCTGGGCGGCCCCGCCGCTAGCTGCACGGCCGCGCCCACGCTGGAGTTGTTGACGCCATACTCGGCCAGCGGAGCGTAGGCGGTCGAGCGGGCGACATAGTTCATCACGTAGGTCGACAGCTGCGCCTTGAGCATGTTGTTGGGAAAAAACACGGGCACGATGTGTGGCTGGCTGATCGCGCCCAGCGTCGGAATGACCTGCGGCAGAGTGGCGGGAAAGGGCCCAGAGCTCGTCGGACTGCTCAGATCGACCGCCGACGATCCGCTATCGTGGCCAGACCCACCGTCGCTATTCGTGGTCATGCCACCCTCGCCGCAAGCCGTCACTAAGGTCGCCAGCCAGAGGCAAAACCCACCCAACAGCGACCGCGGAAGTCGAGGTCTAGCAGCGCAAGATTCGTGCTGTGACATGGCAAAAGCCCCCCCTTTTGTCTTCGTGAAGATTGTATGTTGACGAGAGAGACGCCCCGCGGCGTTCCCCTTTTCCCGGTCAAAATGAGTGCCTGCATGAAGCGCCGACGCTCTGCTCCCTCCCTGCTTTGCCGGCGGGTGTCCGGCCTGGTGCTGCTCCTGCTGGCCGGTACGACGGCCGGAGCTGGCGCCGGACTGCTCGAAGCCCCCACTGCCGCTGCCCCACCCAGCGCTGCCCCCGTCGGGACACCTGCTCCGCCTGCCCACACGCCGGGGGCTACGCCCGCCCCCAGCAGCGCTGCCACCCCAGCTGCCGCCGCCCCGCCTGCCGCTGCCGCTAGCTCGCCCGAGCCGGCCAGCAGCGCGCGCGATCTGCCAACCCTGATCAAGACCAGCGAGAAGCAGCTGGCAGCCATCGAGGGCACGCTGACCTCGCTGCGCGAAGAGATGGCTCGACTGCGGCAGCAGGTGCGCCACCCCTGCGACGAGCCGATCGCCAATCGCCAGCTGCTGGTCACTCGGGTGCGTCGCGACGTTGCCAGCCGTGGCCTCGGCCGCATCGAGCTTGAGACCCCCAGCGTCCCCGGCGGTGGCCTGGCCCAGCTGCGCCTGCCGGTGGCCGTTGAGGGCGGCAAGGAGCAGTGCGTCATCGGCTACTGGGAGCTCGGACGCCTGCTCTCCGACAGCAGCGCCTGGGAGGCCGAGGCCGCCGGCTGCATCAGCCACGCGACGCAGTGCCCCGAGATCGAGCAGTACGGCAACGCTCAGGACAGCCGCGAGGAAGAAAAGACGCCGCGCACTCGCCTGCGCATCCGCGTACCCGCGCACGAGCCCTGGGAGCGCAGCGTCGGTGGCCCGCCAGCGTCGGAGCCTGCCCCGCTCTGGCGGCGCCTGTTTTCGTCCCCGGCCCTGCTCAATGTCGCCGTCTACGAGCGGCGCGGCGACGAGTGGCGCCTGGTCTCGGCAGGTCGCCTCGATGCTCCGATCCGCGGTCGGCTAAGCAGCGGCCTGGCCGTGCTGCTGCTGGTCGGTGTCTTTTACTACCTGCTGGCCCGCGCGGTGCGACGCGGAGGGGGCGATAGCACCGTGCCGCTCGAGGTCAGCACCTCGGGCAGCAAGCCCAAGCGCGGCGATGGCATGTCGCTTATCGAGCGCCTAAATCCGCTGCGCATCACCGCCAACCCGTTCGGCGAGGCCAGCCTGTCGAACCTGCAGTTCTTTGGCTTCACGCTGCTGATTGCCAGCCTGGCGTTCTATCGCTGGATGCTGACCGGTGTGCTTGGCTCGTTCCCCGCCGATCTGCTGATCCTGCTCGGTGTCTCGACGGGCGGCAGCGTCGCTGCGCGGGTTGTGCAGCAGCGCTCCGGCCTCAACGAAGCGACGCGCAAGGATCTGACCCGTCGCGGCTGGTTCACCGGCAGCATCAAGTGGCGACGGCCTCGCCTCAACCATCTGCTCGCCTCGGCCGGGCGCTTTGACCTGTCGCGCATGCAGGCCTTTGTGTTCTCGCTGGTCGTCGGCGCGTATGTCCTGTCAAGCGGCGTCGTCGACCTCGGTACCGTCAAGATCCCGACCGAGATGCTGTCGCTGATGGGCCTGTCACAGGTGATCTATGTCGCCGGCAAGGCCGTGGCACCAGCCTATGTCGCGGCCATCGAGGACGGCGTGGAACAGCTTCGGACGCTCGAAGCGCAGCTTGTCGATCCGACGCTGAGTGCGGAACAGAAGCGCATCGTGCGCCAGACCTTCGATGCCACCGTGCGGCGCGTGGCCAGCGACTTCTCTGGCCTGTTTAGCATCGAGATCTCTGACGACAAGCTGCTGCCCTGGCTACCCACCAGCCAAGCTGCCGCGAGCCTCCCGGCAGCTGAGTCTCCGTCCGTCAGCGGCAGTCCCGCTGCGTCGCTGCCCAGCCCCTTGGCCCCGACTGGCAGTGCCGCTGGAGCCTCAGACTCGACGAGCAGCAGCCCTGCCCCTGCTGCGCCACCGGCGACACCCGCCTCGCCGCCGCCAGGTCCCAGCCGCTAGCGCCGTGGCCCAGCTGGTGCCGTCGCCTGCTGCCGTCGTCGCTCGTCGATCCAAGCGCGTGCTTCCGCCTCGTCGCTGAGCAGGACGATGTTCAGCTGGCGGCCGGTGACTAGGGCCAGTGCGTTGATCACCAGCTTGCCGATCGCGCGCGTGGCGAAGTCGCCGCCGAAGATCGCCACACCGCCCAGAAAGGTGTGCTGCCGCGACCACTCGACTAGGCGCCGCCGCACCTCCGGCCGCCCGGGCGCGGCGAGGGTGTTATCGACCAGCAGGAACAGCCCGTCGACCTGCGCCGCGCACTGCTCCACACAGGCCAAGAACGGCTCCAGCTCATCGAGAGTACAGGCGCCCACCCAGCGCGAGGCCAGGGTGTCCCCCTGTCGCTGCCAAGACTGCCGCCCGACCTTTATCCACTGCTCTGACACGGCCGCAGCGTCCAGTGTACGACAGTAGCGACCCTTCCCAGGGCTGCGCTGCTGGCGCGCGGCTAGCTTGCGGCGGCTGGTGCCGCTAAGCCGCCGGCTGCAGCAGCGGCTTGACGACGCGCTTCATCAGGCTGGCGACCTTGTGCAGGAGCTCTGTCGTCGCCGAGCCCGGACGCCAGGCCAGCGCCAGGGTGCGCCCCAGGCCCGGCTTGGCGAACGAGCGAGTCCAAAGCTCGCCACGCCGATTCTCGCTCGCCAGCGAAAGGGTCGGCAGCAGCGTCACACCGTCGCCGGACAGCACCATCTGCACCAGCGTCGGTAGGCTGGTCGCGCCAAACGCCGAGCCCGAGGCCCGCTTGCAGGCCGACAGCACCTGGTCGCGCAGGCAGTGCCCCTCGGTCAGCAGCAGCAGCTCGCTGTTGTTCAGCTCGTCGGCTTGGGGCGGTCGCTCGCGTCGCAGCAGCGGGTGGCCGGGGGCCGCCGCCAGCACAAACGGGTCATAGCCAATCACCGCGTGCTCGACGTGCCCTAGCTCGGCCTCCAGGGCCAGCACTACCGCGTCGAGTGCTGCGCTCTGCAGCCCGCTGATCAGGCCTGAGGTGCGGTCTTCCCACCACTGCACCTGCAGCTTGGGGAATTCCCGCCGCAGGGCCGGCGCGACGTCGGGCAAAAGGTACGGCGAGATCGTCGGGATGACCCCCAGCCGCAGCCGCCCGGCCAGAGGATCGGCAAGCTGCGCCACGGCATCGATCAAGTCATCCGCCGACAGCAAGATCGCGCGCGCCCGCCGCAGGACTTCTTCTCCCGCCTGGGTCACCAGCACCCGACGGCGATCGCGCTCAAACACCTGCACCCCCAGCGCCGCCTCGGCCTGCGCCACCTGGCTGGACAGCGATGGCTGCGAGACATGGCACAGAGCCGCCGCCGCGTGAAAGCTACCCGACTCGGCGATAGCCACCAGGTACTGCAGCTGTCGCAGCGACAGCGGGTGGGGGGAAAAACGCATGATAGACAGTACCTATCATGCAGAGCGTTCTGATGCAGCCTGGCAATGGGGCGCGGGCTGGCCTACTTGCCGCTGAACTGGCTTGGGCGCTTGGCTAGGAAGGCGGACATGCCTTCGCGCTGGTCGGCGGAGGCGAAGAGCTGGCCGAACAGGCGGCACTCGAGGCGGTTGGCCTCGGTGAGCGGCAGCTCGAAGCTGGCGTGCAGCGCCTTCTTCGATGCGGCGACGGCCAGCGGGGCGCGACTGGCGATTTTTTTGGCCAGCGAGGTGGCTTCGGTAAGGAGGTTCGCCGGCTCGCACAGCACATCGACGAGGCCGATGGCGTGGCCTTCTTCGGCGGTGATCGGATCGCCGCCCAGGATTAGCCAGGACGCCTGGCCGATGCCGACGCGCCGGATCAGACGCTGGGTGCCACCGAAGCCGGGCATGACGCCGATGTTGACCTCGGGCTGACCGAGCTTGGCGGTCTTGCTGGCGAACAAGATGTCGCAAGCCAGGGCCAGCTCAAGTCCTCCGCCGAGGGCAAAGCCATTGACCGCGGCGATCACCGGCTGTGGCAGCTGAGCGATCAGCTCACCGACGCGATGACCACGCGCGGCGAAAGCCTCGGCTTCTTCGGGCGAGAGCTGGGCCATGGCGGCGATATCGGCGCCGGCGACAAAGGCGCGCTCGCCGGCGCCGGTGATCACCACGGCACGGACGGTGGTATCGCTGCGCAGCGCAGTGAACGCAGCCGTGAGCTCATCGATGACACGGCCGTTGAGCGCGTTTAGCACCTTGGGTCGGTTGATGGTGACAAGACACAGCGGCCCGTCGACCGCTACCTGGATTTCTTCATAGTTCATGGGCATGGAACCGGATGTGAGCGATTGGGGATCGCGGCGCGTCAGCCTAGTATCTGCGAGCATCTACAAGCCGTACTGCAGCTGTCACTGCTGCAGCGCGCTTCACGGCTGGGGCCCCGGCGGACGCGAACGCCTTTTTGCTCGCCGAGGGCGTCGAGCAAAAAGGGTCCGCTGCCGCCCCAGCCTCTGGCCTGCAGGAAGGCACGCAGGCAGCCCGGCCTAGGCCAGCGCCGACTGCACGATCTTGCCGGCGGTGATCTGGTCGTTGATGCTCTCGGCGGGGATGCCGACGGCGGCGGCGATGGTCTTGCCAACGGCGCCAAGGGTGTCTTCGAAGCGGATGTCGGGCGTGCCAGTGCCCAGGCCCGTCTTGGAGTCGATGGCGGTGGCGGCGTAGTCGTTGCCGGCCTTCATGACGCCACCGACGACGCTGCCGCGGATGCCCTTGCCGATAATCACGGTGCAGTGGTGAGCGCCGAGGTGATCGCGGCCGGCCCGCATCGGGCGGTTTAGCGTGCGACCAAAGACGTTCATCAGGACAAAGGTCACGCGATCCTGCAGCTTGGCGGCCTGCAGCCGGGCCTGCAGATCGGCGATGGCGGCGATGCTGCTGACGTGCTGCGCTGTCTCACGCGCTAGGTTGGCGTCGCTGTGATTGTCGCCGCCGAACGGCATCTGGATGACCGAGGTCGGGGTCACGCCCATCTGGATGAGAGCGATGGCTGCCGTGATCTGGCCCTTGAGGTCGTTGGCGGTGATGCCGGCCAGGCTGCTGAGCAGCGAGTCCGAGATATTGCGCAGCTCATTCTGCGAGCGGGCCATGCGGTCGAGGAAGGCAAGCTGCGTCGGGTTACCGCTGCGCTTGAGCACGCCGTAGATGCGATCGAGATCGGTGTCACGCTGCTTGCGCAGGTTGGACAGCGGCCCGGCCGGGCTGATGAACACATCGCGCAGGCCGGTAGGAGTCAGGGCCGGCAGCACGCGGCCGCCGAAGGTGATGAACTCGCCGCTTATCGATGCGGGCTCGACCTGCACGGTGTCCAGGCAGCCGGCCAGCTTCTGCGACATGAACGAGACCAGCATCTCCTGCCGCTTGATGGCGCTCATCAGCTTGAGCACCTTGGACTGGTTGGCGTGGCTGTTGGTCAGCGTCGTGTGATGGAAGAAGCAGGCGCGATCGAGGACGCTCTGCGGCAGGCTGGCCCAGGGCTTGGCGGCCATGTAGGTCTTGCCGGCCAGCCGCATCGCCGTCGGCTCCATCTGCGGGTCGAGCGGGTGGGCGATGCCGGCATCTTCATAGGTGCCGGGGACGTTGGCGTTCGAGGGATCGCCGCTACCCGAGGTGGCCCAGATAACGAACTGAGCGCTGTCGCGCGCCGCGCAGGCCTCGCCCAGCGAGCGGCGGGGGTTTAGCAGGATCGAGGCCGGCAGGCCGGTGGCGACCGCGCGCAGGCCGATAGAGCCGGCGCCAAACAGCGCGCTGAGGATGGCTTCTCGTCGGTTGGGATGCATGGCGGCCTCCTTACAGACCCATCGAGATGCTGGTCGGCGCCGAGCAGGCCAGCACGAAAGTGGACTTCAGCGCGTCGGTGGCAGAGATGCCGGCGGTCTTGGCCGCCGTCGCCTGATGCTCGGCGAGGATCTGGCGAAGCTCGGCGTAGCGCGGATCGGCCGGCAGCACGCCCATGATGGTGCGCACCATGTCCGACAGCGCCGCGTCGAGCGCCTTGCTGGAGTAGCGGCTCGGCTTGCCGCCCACGGTGGCATCGACCGCCGAGTCGGCGAAGCTGCGGCACAGCTGCTCCGTCGCAGCGCGATAAAACAGGCTGGGGTCGGTGGCCAGCACCGGCGCGGTTGCACCACGCGAATAGCCATCGCTGGGCACCAGCGGCACCAGGGCGGGAGCGCGGCCGAGAGCGCAGACATTGGGCAGCCCCAGGCGGCTCGACATCGCCACGCACAGCTGATCGCGTCGCGTCACCGAGATCGTCAGGCCCTGCTCGGCGAAGGTCTGGGTGTTCTTGGCACCGGTGGTCAGCGGCGACGACAGCAGCTCACGGACCAAGCGCGCCCAGCTAAAGCCGCTCTTCTCAAAGACCTGCGCCACGCGCTGAAACTCGGGGTCGGTCTCTAGACAGGGGGCCGAGTTGGCCCAGTAGCAGAGCTTCTGCGTCCAGGCGATGGCAAAGCGCGGATGCTCCGCCATGGCCTGGCCCAGCTCTTTGGGGCTGCTGATCGGGCGCGTCACCCCATCGAAGGCAAACACGCCAGGCAGCGAGGTCTGGGCCGGATCTTTCTGCTCATGGCCGGTCAGTGTGAAGGCCTGGCGGAACACCTGGCGCATCGGATCCAGCGTCTTGTGGCAGGCGTAGCAGGCCGGCTCGGAGGCGTGCTTGGCGTCGAGAGCCGGCGACGAGATCGGCACGGTGTTGTTGCTGTCATCGAAGCTGCGGCCAAGCGCGACGATCAGCGTCTGGTTCATCGTCACGCGCGCCTGGTTAGCGGTGTTGGTCGGCCAGTTGGCGAAGAAGGCCGGGGTCGAAAAGAAGCCGACGCGCGGCACACGCATCACCAATTCAGTGGCGGTGCGCATGGCGGTAAGGTCGTAAAACGGCGTCGTGCTCTCACCGGCTTTGGGGGCGCGAATGCGCACCATGCGCCAAGCCGAGAACGCCGCGGCATCGAAGACCGGCGTGGTTGTGATGTTGACCTCACAGACCCCGCGGGCGGCGCTGACCGTGCCGTAGAACGACTGGTACAGCCGCGTCGTGTCGCGCTTGAAGATCAGCGGATCGGCGCAGGGCATGGCCGGCGGCGTCGGGGCTGGCCAGGTCGGCACGTACCAGGTCATAAACTGCGGATCGGTCGGGTTCAGCGTCTTCTCAAGCGGGATCGGCCCGCTCTTATTGGTGAGCGTGATCTGGAAGTTGGGGTTGGCCGTCGTCAGGTAGTCGGTGCCGCGGTTGGCATCGCTGACGTGCTTGTTGTCGAGGTAGGCGAGAAACGTCGCTAGCGGCGGCGTCACGGCGATGCGATCGCTGGTCAGCACGTCGGTAAACGGCCGGCCTTCATTGAGCACCAGCTGAATCACCGTCAGCGCAAAGCTGTTCTGCAGGTTGTCGAGCAGGCGGGCATCCACGTTCTGATCCGGCACCTGGTCGACGAAGCTCTGGCGGTTAAGCTGCGTCTGCTGGAAGGCGTTCTGGAAGAAGCGCAGCATCTTGCCCTGGTACTCGGGCGTCTTCATCCACAGGTCAATCAGCCCGGCCAGGGCCGCTGGATCTTTGCTCACTGCGGCGGCTTCATCGTCGGTGACCGCCTGCCCGGTGAGCAGGTTCTTGACCTTGCTGGTGTAGCTCAGCGGCGAGATCGGCTGGAAGGCCGGCAGCGCCGTGTCGGCGACCGCTGCGATGGTGGTGTCTTCTGACTCTGGGACAAGGCCCGGCTCCGTCGAGCAGGAGGCAGCACAGGCCAGGGCCATAAGTCCGGCCAGCCCCCCCGTCGTATGCCTCGAAATGCGAGCGTGGCCCAGCATCCTCTTGGGGTGCGGGCGCAATCTGATCCGCGTCTGCGACATGTCCCATGCCTCCTTCGTGGCCGGGCGGCGAAGTACCGCCGCTACCGCGACTATCGTATTTGGCGGCCAGAAATTGGGAACTGCGATTCGCAATCCGGGCACAAGAAACTAGGGCGCCGGCCGGCCGCTCTGCTACCTTGCTGCGCCTCGGGAGGAATTGGCATGACCATTCGCTCAATCTCGCGGCCGACCTGGGGCCGCGCCACACCCGCCCTGGCCGCTCTCGGCGCGCTGGTCAGCCTAGCGCTCGGCTGCGGCGGCAGCGATGCCGTGAGCGGGCCGCAGCTAGCCGCAGGCAGCTTCGAGCTCCTGCGCATCGACTGGAGCGAAGCCCTGCCCAGCATGAGCGGCCCCGGTCGCGTCGCCACGCTCGCCGAGTCAGGCGATCAGGTGGCGGTCTACTCGGATCTCGGCGTCTTTCTGTGGTCGAGCGGCAGCACCGCAGGCAGCGATGTCTCGGTCCGCGCCTGGCGCTCGGCCGCCGCGGTGCCGGCCCTCGGCCTGCCCGGTGAGTGGCTGGTTGGCATCGACGCCGACGGGCACATCCAGCGTCTACGCAACGGCGCAACCTTTGGGCTTGAGGATGTCAGCCCGCGCTATGCACTGACCGGCAAGCCGGTGCAGGAAGTGGTCGCCCTGGGACAGCGCGAGGGCAGCGCCACCCGCCAAGCCGTCTTTGTGGTCGGCGATCAGATCGCACTTAGCGACGGAGTAACGCAGAAGTTCTTCGACCTGCCGCTGCGCAACCTGGTGGCCGGCTATGGCCGGGTTGCCGCCGCTGAGCAGACGGCCGTGCGCCTCTGGGATCCGCAGTCCGGCCTGCTGCGACGCATGGAGCTGAAGAACGCCGCCACCGTGGTCGGCGTGGCCTTCGCCCCCGACGGGCTGCTGTGGGTGGCCAGCGCTGACACGCTGTACGTCGAGCGCGACAATGGCCTGGCCGTGGCGCATCGCTTCACAGCGCCACAGCGGGTGACGGCGCTTGCCGGCTCGTCGCGCGGCCTGTGGCTGGGGCTCTCGGACAGCGACGTAGACAGTGCGCAGATCACGCTGGCTCAGGTGCGTGACTGGCAGCTGCAGCTGCCCAGTGCGCCGCCCATGCTGGCCGCTGACACGCGGCTGTTGGGCTCGCAGAGCGGCGATGTTTGGTCGCTGGGCAGCGACGGTACACTCGCCCGCTACGGCCAAGAGAGCGGCGGCGGCCGTGACCTTGCGCTGTGGCGCGAGAAGCTGGTGCCGATCTTTGGCAAGTACTGCCAGAGCTGCCACCTGCCGGCCGGCAGCGCGCACATCGACATGACGACCTATAGCTCGTGGACGCGGCTGCGCGCTCAGGTCATGACGCGCGTCGTGCAGCGGACCCCGACCCCCATGCCCCCCGACGGTGGCGGCAAGCTCAGCGAGGCCGAGCTAGCCGACGTCAAGGCCTGGGCCGAGCGCAGCCCCTAACCGCTTAGTCCGCGCTGGTCTCGGCGAGCAGCGTCGCCAGCACGGCGGTCGCTTCGGCCGCTGCCGGGCGCAGCTCCGGCGTTGGATCCAGACAGCGCTCGATGAGCGTGGCCAGCCCGGACGGCACCGCCGCGTTCTTGCTCTGTAGGCGGGGGAACCACGGCCGATCGGCGCGAAAGAGCAGAAACAGAGCCGGCGTCTCCGACGGCAGCTGGCCGGTCAGCAGCTCGAAGGCGAGCACGCCAAAGCTGAACATGTCCGAGGCCGGCCGGGCGAGCTTGGCGCCCTGGCGTAGCTCGGGAGCCATGTAAAGCGGCGTGCCCATGATCACGCCGGTCTGCGTCAGACCCTGCGCGTGCGACTGTCCCGAGTTGTGCAGGCGCTCGCGCGCCGTCGTCGACAGCGCATCCCGTTTTCCCGGCTTGGGCTCGATGGCGGGGCTGATCGGCGGCGCTTCGCTGGTCGGCGCCGCGACCGGCGTCAGCGCTGGCTGCGTGTCCGAGACGCTGGGCGGCATCTGCGGCGGCGCGTCCGGCAGCAGCGTCGTTCCCTCGGCCAGGCTGGCCTGCGCCGGCTCCCCCGGCGGCTGCGTGCTGCGCGGATCCAGCATCATCGAGACGCCAAAGTCGACCAGCTTTACCGTCAGCCGCGCCAGATCCTCGGGCTGCACCAGCAGGACATTGTCGGGCTTAAGATCACGGTGCACGATGCCTTGGCTGTGCACCGTGGCCAGGGCCGAGGCGATCTGGTGCAGGACGCGCGTGGCGAAGGGGATGTCGCCGTAGCGGCTGCTGTGGCTCGACAGGCTCAGGCCAGCCACTAGCTCCATGACGATGTAGGCCATGTGCGACTGCGTCATGTCGACGTCTTGGATGGCGACGAGGTTGGGATGGCGCAGCTTGGCCAGGAGCTGCGCCTCACGCGCGAAGCGGGCCAGCACCTGCTTGCCGGCCTGGATCGAGAGCACCTTGGCGGCCAGGTGCCGGCCGTCGGTCAGGCGCTCGACCTCGTAGACCGCGCCCATACCGCCTTGGCCGATCAGGCGGACGACGCGATAGCGATCGGCAATGACAAAGCCCGCCGACAAGATCTGCACCGCAAGCTCGGAAAACGAAGACGATCCGTCGAGGATCGAGGCCGCCAGGTCTTTCGAGCGAGCCTCGATCTGGCGACGCAGATCGTCGTTGAGCTGCTGCACCTCGGCGTTGCGCTCTTCCAGCTGCGCGACCTTTTCCGACAGGCTCTTTTCGGCCCGCGACAGGCTCTGATGCAGGCGACGGAAGCGCAGGCCAAGGATCAGGCCCAAAAACAGCACGAAGCCGCCCTGGCCAAACTGGCTGAAGCTGATGTCCGAGCGCGGCAGTAGGCCGTACAGGGCCAGCGTGTCGTAGACCGCGAACAGCGCCGAAAACAGAAAGCCGGCGGCAAACAGCCGCGCCTCGGTGTTGCGGCGCCAGCTATAGACGGCCATCAGCCCCAGCGTGTAGGCGATGCTGAACAGCAACAGGAAGCGAAACGCCTGCAGCGGTGCCAGCAGCGGCAGCAGGCCCAGCCCGACGCTGAGCACGGCGCCGAGGAAAAACAGCGCATAGATATCGGCCAGGAGGCGGGTCAGCCCCAGCGGCCCGCGGCCAAAGACCTGATAGATGTAGCGCACCAGGCTGGCCACGGCGGCGTACAAGGCAAAGATCTCGACGGTGAGCCAGGAAAACGGGGCGTCGATCAGGTAGTTGCGGCAGCCCATCTGGCAGAGCAGCCACAGGCCCATGCTGAAGGCGAACAGGCCATAGTGCAGGTACGCGGCATCCTTGCGCTGCGGCAGGTACAGCCCAATGGCCAGCAGGCCGATGGCGCAGAGGATGATCCCGACCCCGCCGGGGCTGGCATCGTCGCGCAGCATGGCGGAAAAGACCGCGTGCACGGTGCCCAGCCGGACCCGCCCCGAGATACCGAGGATGGCATCGTTCGAGTAGATGCGCAGGACCAGCGTGCGACCGACGTAGCCCGGCGGCAGCGAGACCAGATGCGTGCGGTTGCCAAGGAAGCGACGGCGGCTCGGCTCTTGGCCATCGAGCTGGCCGAAGTGATACAGCGGCTGCCCGTCGAGATAGGCCTCGAAGATCTGCTCGACGATCAGAAAGTACAGGGTTGGCTGACGCACCTCGGGTCCGGGCAGGCGGGTGCGCAGCCAGAGCACATCTTCGCCGCCGCGACCGGGGGGCTTGGTGTCGCCGCCGCAGGCCCGCCAGCCGGCGCCTGAGCCCGGTGGGGTAGTGGCCCGAGTCCCCGTCGAGCCGGCGGCTTCCAGGGCCCACAGGGGCCGCCCGGCGGCATCGCGCGGCGACTCGCCGTAGCGATACTCCCAGCCGTCTCTGAGGACCTGGATCGGCTCCGTAGGAGAGCGCCCGCGGTCTGCAGCACAGCCGCTGAGCAGCGCGACGATTAGCAGCACCCCTAGGCCCAGGTAGCGCGTCTGCAGGCCCCCTCTATTGCCGACGAGCCGAGCACAAAACCGCACAATCTTTTATATCACGCGGCGGTCGGCGAGCGCGGGCGGCAGCCGGCTTATTCCATCGGCCAGATGCCCTGAGCCCGGAGCTGACGCAGCGACAGGCGGGTGAAGGCGCGCGGGTTTTCGGCGAGCTGACCCTGGTACCGCTTGGCCAGCGTGCGGCCCTGGGCCTGGGCGCGCTCGAACGGCTCGCTGCCCACCATCGTCGTTTCCAGGTAGTCCCAGTCGTCGCTGCGCTCGCGGGTCTCCCAGGCCAAAAAGGCGTGACCGGGCACCAGCACCAGGGCCGGATGCAGCGATGCCGCCTCAAGCAAGCTGGCCAGCAGCACGGCGCCGTCGATACAGTTGGCCGAGCGAACGGCCAGGGCCTCGCGCGGCAGGCGCACGCGCTGCCCGATGACGCCGGGCACGACGCCAAAGTACAGGACCGAGTTCACATAGGTCAGGCTGGCCTCGCGCAGGGCGCGGTAGATGGCCGCCACCTGGGCCTGCACTCCCTGGACGTCGGTCTGGTAGCTGGCCACCGAGCCGCCGGGGACATACGTCGCGGCGCGACGCAGGAGCTCAGGGATGCCAGGCGCGTTCGGCGTCACCCAGGCGCCCAGATAGCGGGTCAGGTCGCGGCGCGCTCCGGTCGTCGGATCGGGCACAAACAGCAGGGCACTGGTGCGCGGCAGGAGCCAGATCGGAAAGGTCCGCTCCAGCTCGGTGCGACCTTCCAGATCGTCGATGCGGATGTGCAGGCTGGCGCGACAGATCTCAGTGAGGGTGGCCAGGCGCTCGGGGAAGAAGGTCGGGAGCTGATGGATCTCGATCCCGCTGTCGTTAGCCGCTGCGGCGCTGCTGTCGCTCGGCGGCACGTCGAGGGTCTCGATGGCCTGGGCCGAGTAGCCTTCGACATAAGTAGTAATTCGCACGCGGGCTGGCTCGCTGCGTTGATTACGTAGGCGGATGCTGATGAGCGGCGACTCCGTCGGGTCCAGCAGATGCACCACCGAGGTCGGCACATGGGCCATGCGCTGCTGGACGCTGATCAAGAGCAGCGAGCGCCCGCGGCCAGCCCCGCGCATCGTCGGTCCCCGCACCTCGCTCTCGGTCTGCCACAAGAGCCCGCGCTGGCCGATCTGGCTCTCCAGGCTGCTGCTCGCCGGCGGGCGGGCTTCTTGGGCGGCGGCGAGTGCCTCTTCCGCAAGAAGCTCGTCGAAGTACGGCGAGGCCGCCGGATCCGGGCTGTCAAAGACCAAGGCACGCAGGCGATCGAGTCGAGTCATCGACGGCTCCCCTAGAAGCTGATCTGGGCCTGCAGCTTCAGCGAGTTGTCATCCGGCAGGGTCTCCAGAGCGACCTGTCCTGGCCGCAGACGGACGCGCTCGCCGTAAGAGTAGCGCGAGTACTGCAGGAAGATCTGCGCCCCCAGCAGCCAGTTTACCGTCGCCCCGATGCGCGGCGAGACGATGCGCAGAGCCGAGGCCTCATCCTGCACATCGAGCACGACGCGGTCATAGCGCAGCGCGACAAAGACATAGGAAAACGGCTGATAGAAGATCTCGCCGCCCCACTTGAAGGCCAGGCGACCGTCGCGGTTGATGGACGGATCGGGATCGACCTGCTGGCTCAGCGTGTAGACGGTCATGGCGAACAGCTTGAGGTTCAGGTCCCCGCGCCGCAGCAGGCGCAGGCTGTCGGGGGCAAAGCGGGCGAGCACGCTGCGCAGGCTGAAGCTGTACTCGCCGCCGGCGCTCCACAGCGAGCCGTTGCCGTCGCTCTTTTCGACGCCGAGATAGTTTTCATACAGGCCGCGACCGCCCCAGGAGTGCAGGGCCTCGATGGCGGGGGCCAGGTACTGCACGGCGGCCGCCGAGATCACCGAGCCACCGAGGTAGAAGCGCCCGAGCCAGAGGTTGAGCTGAACATCGAGCCCGGCGACGCGCATGCCGGCATCGCGCAGCTCTTTGAGCTGCCGCTTGTCGCGCGACTGCGCATCCAGGAAGTAAAAGCCAATGCTGGCCAGGCGACGGATGTCGACGCCGGCGTGCAGGTAGTTAAGCAGGGTCAGGCCCTGGTTGGACTCGATGGCCTCCATGTGCGCACCGACGCCCTGCAGCAGCCAGAATGACAGGCCCGAGCCGATGTGCTCGAAGTCAAAGCGCACCTGGCCGCCCATCTGGTGCGTGCGGCCGAACAGATAGGTGTCGTAGTTTTCCAGCCAGCCAAAGCGATCCCAGAACGAGCCCGCGCGGGCCGTGATCTTAAAGCGCAGCCTCGGGCCGCTGGCCTGCCAGGTGAACGTCAGGAAGCCCTGGGCGATGCCCCACTGGCGATCGACCAGCGGCCGCGCCCAGTCGGAATACAGCGAGCCCATGAGCGCGACCTCGCCGCGCAGGTACTTGTTGCCGGCCCCAAGATAGATCTCGGACCAGTCGGACTCCTGCGTGCGGCTGTACTGAAAGCCGGAGCGAAAGTAGTCGTCATCGACGAGCCAGGGGGTATGGATGCTGGTCGACGACTCGCCCGGCGAGACATTTTCGCGGCTGCGAAAGCTCAGGCGAAGAGGCGCGCGAAAGTAGCCAGTGGCGCGAAAGTCGACCGGCCCGACGGACAGGCCCATGCCTGGCTTGGCGACCTGCAGCTCAGCGGGGGCGCTGGTGGCCGGCGCGGGCAGGGTCGGCTCGTCTTGCTCGGCGGCGGCGAGGCCTGGCGCGATGACGACGAGGAGGGGCGCTGCGAGCCGAAACGCTGCAGGGCGGAGCGTCGCGAAGTGGGAGCTTGCGCCCGACCGGGCTGCGTGGCTGTGGCCCCCGCTTTCGTTCGCAGGGCGGTCCCGGCCTTCTGGCTTTTCGCAGGCGGGCATTAGGGCTGACCTCCGGGCTGACGGCCAGAGGCGCTGCGACTGGAGCGACGACGCAGGCGGCGCGCGAGGAGGATGAGGACGACCGCCAGCCCCCCGCCGCCGATGCCCAGCGGCCAAGCGCGACGCGAGACCCCCACCTGACCGGGCTGCACGCTGCACAGACAGGCATCGCTGTACGGCAGCTCTTCGGCCGTCGGGGCGGCAGGTGCGCCGGGGTTGCCGGGCGTGCCGGGGCCCTGCGGATTCTCGGTGCTGCACGACAGGGCGCGTCCGCTCGACTTGTTGCCGATGCCGTCGCCGCAGTCGTTGGCTTCGATCAAGCCGGAGCGGTCGAGCATGGTCAGCACGTAGGCGCCGCCGCCATAGCCCACCATCGGAATGCTGCCGGTGTACTTGCCCACCGCCCCGTCGGCCGCCACGGCGTTGTAGAGCTCAGGCAGGAGGTAGAAGTTGGCCGCCGCTTTTTCGATCACCGGCTGCAGGCTGTTGCGAGCGTCCTGCTCGCGGCCAGCCCGCCACTGCGCATCCGAGACGCGCAGATCGATGAGGATCCACTCGTTGTTGTCATAGGAGGACTTGCCGTCGTCGTTGCGCTTGTAGCCACCGCTTGGAACCCGCAGTCGATCGATCAGGTCAAGGGTCGCCTTGCCGGTGCGCTCGCTGTACTCGCTGTCTTTGAGCACGTTCCAGGTGAAGGCTTCCACCACCGCTCCGTCGAGGTACTGGTTCATGCCCAGCTCCTCGGTGGAGCCGGCGATGGCGCCATCGCGATCGAGGAAAGTGGCGAAGAAGCCAGCCCGCGCCTTTGTGGACAAATCTCGATAGGTCTTGCTGTCCGCGTCGCGCCCGCCCTTCTTCAGCAGCGCCGCCAGATCGCAGAAGCCGCGAATGGTGGCCAGCGTGGTGTAGGCGAAGTGCTTGTCGTTTTCGACGTGGACTTCCCAGATCGACGAGTCGGCTTTGGCAATGCCCGAGGGCTCAAGGTTGGCGGCCAGCGGCTTGCCCACCCCCTGCGAGAGCGCATCGAGCACCGTCGCTGACAGGCGGGTCGGCTGGCTAAGCCAGGCGGTATTCCCCGAGGCCTCGACGTACTGGCGCGCCGCCCACAGCAGCATGCCCCAGCCGTCGATCTCGACGTTGGGTGTGGGCTGTCCCGAGTAGTCAGCCTCCTCTTCGCCGTTGCCGAAGTAGCGCACCACCGAGACGCGATAGTCCTGGTTGCGCACGTACGACTTGAACTTGCCGACCGGCTCGGCGTTGAGGAAAAACTCGATGGCCATGCGCGCCTCTTCGTGGTGCCCCATGCGGGCCAGCGCCACGATGGCGTACATGGCATCGCGTACCCAGCCGGTATGCCACTCACCGACGGGCAGGCTAGCGAGCACCATGCCGTAGTTCTTGCGGTTCGGCAGGTAGGGCTCGCGCACCTGGCCCATGCGCAGGATGGCCTCGCTCTGTCGCCACAGGCGCCGCTCGTCATCGGTGCATAGAGCCAGCTTGGCGTCGGGAGGCTTGCGCCAGGCCTGCCACTCGGCGAGCGCCGCGTCCAAGATCTGGGCCGGCGACTTGCCGGCAATGAAGCTCTTGAAGCTGGCGAGCAGCGTCTCGGCCTGCGCCGCATCGGCGCTGTACAGCATCGCCACGCCCATCCAGCCGTCTGCGAGCGTCGCCTGAAACGCCGGCACGATGTCGTTGCCGCGACAGCCGGTGTTGTCGCCGAGCGGCTGGCCGTTCTTGACCTTGTTGTAGATGCCGTCGCAGTCGGCGTGGCTGATCGGCGAGAGCGGCACGTAGACCATCGCCCCGCCGCCCGGGCCAGTCTCGATCACCGCCTGTAGCTGACCGCCGCTCATCACCGCTCGCAGCGACTCGCCATTGGCGGCCGGATCGGGGTTGCCATCCCCCATGTGGAAGTTGAGAAGCACGAAGCCGTCCGTCGCTCCCGGCGCCTTGAGCAGGGCGATCGAGGCGTTGCCCTCGAAGCCGAACGGAGCAAAGTGATAGACCTCGGCCGCCACCCCGGCCAGGCTGAGCGGCGCCCGGATGACGTTGGTCTCTTCGACATAGCCCGGCTCGCTGGCCGCCGCTTCGTTGAGCCAGCCGCCACCGCCGGGACCGCGCAGGCCGAAGTACACGTCGTAGGCAAGCTGGCGACGGCCTACCCCATCGCCGCGCGGATCTCCCGGGCTCGGTCGCAGGTAGCGATAGGGGTGCTCAAGAAAATGGGTGAGCTTGTTGCGGCTGCTGTCATAGACCTGGAAGCCGTGCCCATTGCCGGTCGTCAGATAGTTCCAGGTCCGCGATGGCTTGGCTTCGGTGCTGGACACTAGCGGCCCGCCTGCGACGGTCCAGAACGCAGCGAACAGCGCGGCGGCAACGGCAGCCGGGCGAGCTTTCGGCACAGCGCGAGGCACAGTCCGGCGCGAAGTGCCAGGGGTTCCGAGGACGGCGAAGGTACGGAGCGGTCCGGTGAGCCTCATGGCCGGCGACGCTAGCCCGCGCCAATCAAGCCTGTCAACCGAGGGGCTGGGAGAATCTTGGCGGGACTACAGATCGCTGGTCGAGTCCGCTGCATCCTCGGCCAGGATGCAGCGCAGCGCGATTCCCGTCGTGACGTAGACCGCTTGGCTGTCGCTCGGCTTGCGGTCGAGCAGCAGCACGGCATTGCCACCTCGGGCAAAGGTCGCCACGCGCAGCCAGTCGAGAGCGGCCTCCAGCGTCGCAACCTCTGACACCTTATGGTTGGGCAGTGGCTCCTGCCCTGCGATGCCTTGGACAAACCCAAGATCCGTGTGGGGATCGCAGATCTCTTCGCCTGGGTAGTAGATGACGACGCGCTGCTCTTCGGGGCGGATGGTGGGCCGCACCAGCGACTTGGGGCCGGCACAAGCAGCGATATGGAGGACTGAGCAGAGCACAGAGCCAGCGAGCCAGCCGCCCCGCCCAGTCCTGCCGCCGCCCGTGCTCAGTGGCGCAGGCGGACGGCGATCAGGAAGGGGGACGGAGGCCGGCATGTCGAGAGAATGCCCGGGAGGATGGGCAGAGGCTAGGCGGCAGGGGGCTGGGGTGCGGGAGCCGGCTGCGACTCAGCCGGAGGGGCTGGCCAAGCCGGCGGCGCGGGCGGCGCCTCCGGAGCAGCCGGCGGCATCGGCTGAGCGGGCATCGGCGGCGCTTGCCACGTCGGAGGGGCAGACGGAGCAGCTGGGGCCGGGGGCGCGGCGGGCGCTTGCCAGCTAGGCGGAGCCGGTGGGGCCGGCGGCTGGGCGGGCGGAGTCGGGGCCTGCCAAGCTGGCGGGGCCGGTGGGGCCTGCCAGGCTGGCGGGGCCGGCGGCGCCGCTGGAACGCTCGGTGCAGCCGGAGCTTGCCAAGCCGGTGGGGCCGGCGGTGCAGGCGGCGCAACCGCTGGAGCCTGCCAAGCCGGTGGCGCGGGCGGCGCCGCTGGGATGGCCGGGGCGGCCGGAGCAGTCGGAGCCGCAGGGCTCGCCGGCTTTACCGCTGCGGGCGGTGTGCCAGGTACTGCGGGAGCGGCCGGAGCAGCGGGCTGAGCCGCGGCGCGACCGGTCGGCAACAGCTTGAACTCGACACGGCGGTTCTGCGCCCGACCCGCGGCATTGGCGTTGTCCGCCACTGGCTGCGTCTGGCCGTAGCCAATCGCCGTCAAGCGGTTCGGATCGACGCCTTTGCTGGCCAGGTAGTTCTTGACCGCATCGGCCCGCTGCTGCGACAGGGCCAGGTTGTCGGCCGGGACACCGATGTTGTCGGTGTGACCACCGATCTCGACCTTGACCTTGTTGTGCTCGGTCAGGACCGTCACGGCCTCGTCGAGAATGGCCAGCGATTCCTTGGTCAGGATGGCCTTGTTGGGCAGGAACTTCAGGCCCTGAATGGTGCCGACAAACTTCGCCAAGTTCGGCGGTAGCTCGTCAGGGCAGCCATCGTTGTCCTTGTAGTTGTTGCGCGTCTCGGGCTCGTTCGGGCACTTGTCGAGACGATCGACCACACCATCGCCATCCGCGTCGGTGTCCGGGCAGCCCTTGTTGCCCTTCGGACCCACTTCGCTGGGGCACTTGTCGAGGCGATCGACGATGCCATCGCCATCGGTGTCGGTGTCGGGGCAGCCCGCATTCTCAACCAAGCCGGCCCGATCCGGACACTTGTCGAGGCGATCAACCACGGTGTCACCATCGCCATCCTTGTCGGGACAGCCGGCGTTGTCCTTAAGGCCAGCTTCGGCCGGACAGCGGTCCTCAGCGTCGGGGACGCCATCGTTGTCGATATCGGCAGGCTTGGCATCCGCCGGCTTATCGGGCGTGAAGCCAAAGCGGGCGTAGACGCTGCCCAGGACTTCATAGTCCTGCGTGAACGTCGGCGTGCGGACTTCTGGCACCAGCACCATCCGGCCGTCGAGCCGGACGCCGACCCAGCGATGCACGTGGACGCGCAGGCCTAGGCCAGTGTGGAAGGCTCCCAGCGTCTCGGTCTTGAGCGGCAGTCCCGGATCGGGCCGGGCAGCAATCGCGCCACCGCCAAGCAGCACGAATGGCTCAAAGCGACGGGTCGCCCCGAAGGGGAAGCGGAACGCCAAGTGGCCCCGCCCGGTGTAGGCAAACACCTGCCCTTCGCTGGCCGCCATCTTCGTCGGCATCGCCAGGAATTCCGCTTCCAGCAGGAAGTACTTGCTCAGCCCGTAGCCCGCGCGACCGCCCAGGGCGACCGAGTGCGCCAAGCTGCTGTTCGGCGCGGCATAGTCGCTGCGTCCAAGAGCGCTGGAGTCTGAGAAGAAGTGACCACCCACGATGAACGAGAGTTCAAGGGGGCGATCCTCAACCTCACCCGAGCTAGCAGGCGGTGTAGCTGCCGCCGGCTTGGCCGCCGACTCGGATGCCGGCTGTGCGGTGGCTCCCGCCGGTGACTGCCCCTGCGGCTCAGCGTGCGCGACCGCGGCTGCCTGCCAGGCACCCAGAAGTCCCAGCATGCCGACGACGAAGACTCTCTTTCGTCGGGCTGTGCCCGTCGCTGTGCAAGCGAAACGTCCCATTCATGTCCTCCGATTTGCGCGCATCCTATCACGCATAGGCGGGCCCAGATGCAACAAGAATCGCGAGCTCACCCTCCCCTTCCCTCTTTCGCCCGCATTTGCGGTACACAGTGATCATGCTGCCGCTCGTTTCTGCTCAACAGATGCGCTCGCTGGATGCGCATACGATTGAACGACTGGGGGTCCCCGGTGCCGTGCTGATGGAGAACGCTGCGCGCGGCGTTCTTCAGGTACTGTGGCGCCTCCACGCGCAAGCGCTGCTTAATCTGTATGAGTGGCGCATCGTCGTGCTTGCCGGTCCCGGCAACAACGGGGGCGACGGCATGGTGATTGCGCGCTATCTGCACAACCGAGGCGTATCGGTTCGGCTGCACCTCTGCGCCCATCGGGCCCGGCTGCGAGGCGATGCCGCACTCCACTTTCAAGCCGCGCTCGCGGCTGGCGTGCTTGTGCAAGAGTGCCCAGACGACGAAGCCCTAAGTCAGCTGGCGACGAGCCTGCAGCAGCTCTCGGCCAACACACTGATCATTGATGCCCTCTTTGGCACCGGCCTTAGCAAGGCGCTGCGCGGAGCGATGGCTCAGCTGGTCGGGGCCATCAACAACAGCGGCGCCAAGAAGCTGGCCGTCGATCTGCCCTCGGGCTTGGATGCGGATCGCGGCGCCCCGGCCGATGCCGAGCCCGATGCCGGGCCGGTGATTGTGCGCGCCGACTACACCGTGACGTTCGGCTTCCCCAAGCTCGGCCTGGTGTCCGCTCCTGGCTTTATGTGGGCTGGGTCCACCTACCTCGTCGACATTGGCATTCCGGAAGCCCTGGCGGCCGAGCACGGCGTTCGTGACCGCTTGCTCGACGCGCGCTGCCTGCTCCGCCTGGCCCAGCCGCGCCATCCTCTGGGCCACAAAGGCACGCACGGCCACCTCCTGATCATCGCAGGCTCTGTGGGCAAGCTCGGCGCCGCTCTCCTCTGCACGCGCGCTGCGCTACGCACCGGCGTCGGCCTGTGTACCTTGGCGGCGCCGACCGATGCGGTGGCCCAGGGCCTGGGAGCCAGCGTTCTCGAAGCCATGTCGCTGCCCTACTCCCTGGCGCTCGACGCCAGCCCCGATTCAGCCGACCCGCTCTTCGCGACCTGGCTGCGAGCTGCCCACGACAAGGCAGCGATTGCCGTCGGCCCAGGCCTGCCGGTCAGCGAGGCGGTGCGAGCAGCCCTCCTCTCGCTGATCGAAAATGGCAACTCCAAGCTGGTCCTCGACGCTGACGCCCTAAACCAGCTGGTCGGCCAGGATGCCTGTCTGCAGCACGCCAGCGCTCGCGGCCGCGAGCTCGTCCTTACCCCGCACCCCGGTGAGGCGGCTCGCCTGCTGGGCTGCACGGTTCGCACGGTACAGGAAGACCGGCTGGCCGCTGCACGGCGCTTGGCCCAGCGCACGGGCGCCGTCGTCCTGCTCAAAGGAGCGCGAACGATCATTGCCGCCCCAGCCGGGGATATCGCCGGCCCCAGCAGCCCTGGGCCCCTGTCGATCTGCCCAACTGGCCATGCCGGCATGGGCACCGGCGGCATGGGGGACGTGCTGACCGGCATCCTCGGCGCCCTCCTCGCCTCTGGCTGGCCAGCCTATGATGCTGCCTGCGCTGCCGCGTACTGGCACGGACGAGCCGCCGACTGGCTCTCCGACCGCCGGGCCCGCAACAGCCTGCTGGGCGCCAGCGAGGTCATCGATGCCCTCGACCCAGCCCGCCAGCTCGTCGAGCACGACTGGCAGACCGATCTGGGCGCCGACTGGCCCATTCGCCCCCTGTAGAGCGCGCGACAACGTCTGAACTACGGACGGTTTGCCCGGCAAGCGGACAGCACTGTCCGAGCGGCGGATTCGCGCGGGATGGTAGTTCCCAATCTGGGAACCTTGCTCCCAGGCAAGTCGGGTCGCCCTGGCCGCCACGGCAAACGGCGGGGCAGCGACCTGAACGGCATTTCTCGTCGCCCCGCCGACCCAGGCTAGACAGGGCAAGACGCTGTCCTGGCGGCTGGCATCGCACGTGCAATGGGCAGAGCTCAGCCCGATGGCGATGTCCCCAAACAGCACCTCAGCTCGCCTCCTGGCTGCCTCTCCCCAAACCATAAACCGTCAAATCGGCCCCGCGACAGACCGCGGTAGTGCCCAGACCCCGCTCCCGACCTCGGAGGACACCATGCGCAAGGTATTCATGTTTCCCCTGGCACTGCTTACTGCATGCGGCGGCGCGCAGCTAGTTTCCGTCGATGAATCTGTTGAAGAAGGCCAGACCTTGAACGCGGCAGCCGTGGCCTATCTGCAGGATGCGGCACCTCGCCTGGGCATGGGACGAGGTGACTCGGTGCGGCAGCGCCTGCACTTCCGCGATGAGCTTGGGCAGCAGCACACCCGCTTTGACCGCTTCTATCAAGGCCTGCCAGTGCGGGGTGCAGACCTCATCGTGCACCAGGGCGATCTGCTGGAAGAAG
>CAZVMD010000074.1:0-27111 GCA_964628555.1 uncultured Myxococcales bacterium
GCGCCCTGGGGGCCCGTCGAGCTCGTATGGACCGCGAGCTGGGCTAGCGCCTGCACGGTGCGGCAGCGCGCTTCGGTTTGATCTGGAAACGCGCCGCGGAAGCTGTCGAGACAGAGGGCGGGCTGTGCGGCCAGGAGCAGGTGGTAGTGTGCTGCTGCGCGGGCCGGCTCTTGCTTCCACCAGGCGGCTGCCGTAGCGAGGGCGCGCGCCCAGGGATGCCGTGGAGCATAGGCCAGGACCTGCTCAGCCGCGCTGAGCGCGGCGTCATACTCAGCGCGGCCAAGATAGATGGCGGCCAAGCTGGCCAGAAAGCTGCGCGGATCGAGCCGGCAGGCGTGCTGCATGTGCAGCAGACCCGTGTCGCTGTGCCCAGTCGAAAGCAGGACCTGCCCCAGCAATGCCTGCGCGGCGGCAAAGCTGGGGTTGCAGCAGACGGCTTGCGCAAGCGGCGCGATCGCTGCTTCCGGCCGGCCAAGCACCTGACAGTATCGACCCAGCAGGAAGTACCCTTCCGCTTGATGCGGAGCGAGCGCAATGCAGCGCTCGGCGCAGGCTGCGAGCTTTTCGCGGGCTGGCTGCAGCGCCCCCCACCCCTGCACGATCGCGTCATAGCAAGCGAGGCCAAGACCGAAGTGAGCGAGCACCAGCGTGGGCTCGCGCAAGATGGCGAGGTCACAGCCGGCCTGGGCCCGGGCGTTGGCTTCCGGACTCGGCGCCGCCTGGTCAGCGAGCGAGCGCAGCGCGAGTCGCCAAGCATCGAGGGCCTCCGCCTTGCACCCACGCGGCAGGCCGGCTTGTACTGTGGCGATCAGCTGTGGATAGGCGGCCGCCACCACGACCGGACAGAGCCACTCCGGTAGCTGAGCGTGGAGCGGTCTCGCAAGGTCGCAGCTGTCGGTCCAGACGCAGTGACCATTGCTGGAGTCGGTGACGCAGGTGGTGATGCGCAGGCCCGAGCTCACGGAGTCCAGCCAGGCATCGACCAGGAAGCGTGCCCCGAGGGCGGCCCCGATCTCCTGACTTGTTCCGCCGCAGCGTCGCGCCGCCTGGGCCGAGGCATTGACGATCACTGGAAAACAGCACCAGCGGGAAAATAGCGAGACCAAGCCGCGGGTCAGCGCCGCCGCCAGCCGAACCCCGGCTTCGTCTGGACCTGGCGGCAGCACCGGCAGGACGCCGATCGCCGGCCGTGGGCCGCCTGGTGCGCCGTCGCTGTGGCCCGTGTCATAGGCCATGTGAATGGCCGCGGCTTCCAGGCGATTGCTGACTCCCAAGCGGCCGATCAGCGCTTGCACGTGCGTGCGAACGGTCTCCGCCGAGATGCCCAGGGCGACGCCGATCTCGTAGTTGGTCAAGCCGCGGCTGACTAGCTGCAGCACATCGCGCTGTCGCGCCGATAGCTTCGCGATGAGCGTCGTAGCCTCGTCCTGGGCGACCCAACTCATGCCGCAGTCCTCCGACAAAGAGCGCGCATGACGGAGCCGAGGACGTCATGCATCCCAAGATTCCTAGGAATGTCCGGGTCTGCCTGGGACGGCCACGCGCACTTCCCAAACCAGATTCCCAAGTCAGCTCAGCAAGTAAGCGGGCCCGTTGAGCGCGCGCCGCGACTCAGCGTACCTTGGAGTCTAGCGGCCACCGGCAAGCACGGCGGAGGCCGCGCGACAGGGCGGCCGGGGGGCAGACTGCGCAACAGACATTTCATTCACACTCTCACTTTTTGCTGCGTCGAGCTCACCAAACTAGCGGGGCGGCTCAGGCCGTGCGCCGGCTGTCTCTGGCGATGCGCTGCCGAGCTCAGCACCGTCGGTGAGCGGGCGCGATCGGAGTCTTCACGATGACCCAGCCCAGTACCGCGGGCTCACTGCTCTATGAGCGCTTCGACACCACGCCCGTAAAGCCGCGGCGTCGGCTGGAGGCTTTTCGCGAAGCGATGTCGGTCATGTATGACGTGCAGGCGCTGGATGACGAGGCCAAGGAGGCGCCGGTGATTGTCGACAGCTGGCAGCTGGCTGACTCCGTACTCATTGCGGCGCAGGTACCGGCGTACAGCTTCGAGCGCTCGGCGCACATGATCGCTCGCGATGGTCGCGATCTGTATCAGGTCCAGCTGTATCAAGCCGGCCACTGTCACGTCGTGCGCGGTGCGACGGAAGCCCTCGCCAAGCCGGGCGATATCATGGTCACCGATCTGGCGACGCCCATCTTCACGCAAGAGCCAGCCTTCCGTCATGTCGACCTCCTCTTGCCGCGTGCCCTGCTGGCGCCGCTGCTGCACGAGCCGGATGCACACGGCGGGCGCATTCTGTCGCGCGAAAATCCACTCGTCGTGCTGCTGGGGCAGCACCTGCAGGCCTTGGTTGCGCAGGCCTCGCACCTGCCGCTAGAGCAGGCCGGCGAGGTCCTTTCAGCGACGGCGCAGCTAGTGGCCTGTGCCATGAACGGCAGTCCGGACGAGCGGACAGCGGGGGGGATGCAGGTAGCGCTGGCCTGCGCGCTGCGGCGCTACGTCAATCGCAACCTGCTGGATCCGCACCTCACGCCCGAGAGCTTGGCCCACCGCTTCGGCGTCTCGCGGGCCACGGTGTATCGCCTCTTTAAGCACGAAAACGGCGTCGCGCGCTATGTGCAAAGGCGGCGACTCGAGCAGGCCCGGCTCGCGCTGTGCAATCCCAGCCAGCGTCATCGCACGATCGCCCAGATCGGCAGCAGCGCTGGCTATGCCCACGCGCAGGACTTCATCCGCGCCTTCCGCCGCGAGTTCGGGGTCAGCCCAGGCGAGCTACGCGAGCAAGCGCGCACTCTCGGCCGCCTGCTTTTGCGCCGCCGCACGCACAAGCTACCCGCCTGGTCCGAGTGGGTGACTCGCATCGGCTAAGCTCGGCGAGTGACACCCGGATCCGCGATCTGTAGAGCCGGGCGGACCGGTCAGAGCTGCCTGGTGGTTGCGGCTGGCAAGCTCGCGGGGTTCGCGCAGATAGCGCTGCCGCTCCTCGGGCGACAGGCACAGTGGAGTGGCTCGCCACAGGCGTGCGACAAGCTGGCGCGGATGAAGCTCAAGCTGCAGCACCTGCGCCGTGCTCTCATCGACGATGCAGGCGACTTGCTGGCCATCTGCGGTGATGGCGATCGCTTCCACGCGGCGCGGTTCCAAGAGCCTCTCTCCGCGACCGCTGTCATCCCAGATGAAGAGCTCGCCGGCTCCATCGATGGTTAGGACTCGTCTGCCCTCTGGGCTGAAGGCCGCCAGCACCACTGGCTGGCTGTGGCCCCGGAGGATGAGCGGGGTGCCGCGGCCATCGCTGCGCAAGACGCGCGCCTGCCAGCTGGCTCCGCCGATCACGATGCGCTCGCCATCTGGGCTGAAGGCGAGGCAGCGGATCGGCTCGCTGGGGCCCGAGAGGATCACCGGCGTCCCCCCTTGGCTCGGGTAGATGCGCGCGCAGCCGTCGGCGCTGAGCACGGCCAGTCGGCTGCCGTCGGGACTAAACAGCATGCGGCGAATCGCGCTGCCAGTGCTGGGCAGCTGGATCACCGGCTCGCCTCCTTCAGCTGGCTGGATCCGCACACTCCCATCGGGACACGGCTTGGCCAAGAGACGCAGATCCGGACTCTTTTGATCGGCAGCGGGTGGCTCGCCAGCTTCCTGGGCAAATAGGAATCCGTCTTCCTCCCGCGGCTCCGCAAAGCGCGTGCTCTGCAGGTCGGGACGGGCCAGATCCCAGACCCGCGGGATGCCATCGATCGACGCGGTCGCCAGTCGCTTCTTCTTTGGGCTGTACGCGGCGCAGTTGGCGCGGTTGCCATGCCCGCGCAGGATGAGAGGCAGGGCGGTGCGGCTGGCGGGCCAGATCCGCACCACACCGTCTTGGTACGTGGCCACAAGCTGCGCTTCCGAGATCCAGTCGAGGCTGGTCAGCGCGGCCCCCTGCGCCGGATGGACGACGGGCTCCCTGCCTTCCCCGACCTCGCTGATCGAGATCTCGCCGGCCTCTTGGGCCTGCGCCAGCCAGGTACCCGCAGGGCTGAGGCGTGCGAAGGCTACGCGACCGGTGGTCGGCTGGAAGACGCGGGGCGCGCCGCGTCCACGCAGCGGCCACAGGCGCGCGGTGCCATCTTCCGAGACCGTGAGCAGGTTGCTAGTGCTGGGATCGAACTGGACCGCGCTGACCTGATCTTGGTGTCCCGACAGGACCGTCGGCGCCCCGCGGCCCGCTGTGCTCCACACCCGTGCAGTGGCGTCGGCCGAGGCGGTGGCCACTCTGCTGCCATCGGGGCTCCAGGCGATGTGCAGGACCTCGTCCTTGTGGCCAGCCAGAACGAGGGCCGGCTGCGACTCGGCGACGCGCCACAGCCGGGCAGTGCCATCGGCCGAGGCGGTGGCCACTTGGCTGCTATCTGGGCTCCAGGCGGCATGCCAGATGCGGTCGCTGTGGCCGCGCAGCACGCGCGGAGCCGTCTTGCCATCGCGGGGCCAGATGCGCGCCGTTCCATCGTGACTGGCGGTCAGGATCCACCGCCCGTCGGGGCTAAAGCCGCAGGAGATGACGGCATCGGTGTGGCCGGTAAGGAGGATCGGCTCAGTCGCGCCGCCAAGGGGCCACAGCCGCGCGGTGCGGTCGGCGCCACCGCTGAGCACCCACTTCCCGTCAGCACTGATATCAATGCAGGCCACGGGACCGCTATGGCCGCTCAGCTCAGCGATGGTCAGCGCATGGTGGTGCAAGAGCTCCAGACCGGCCGCTAGCCAGCCCGGCACGTCGCGCGGATCGGCGCTTTCGACTTCGCGCAAGATCGCCGCCTGCCGCGTCGGATCGGCGGCCAGCCCCTGCACCGCCAGCATGCGCAGCGAGTCGCGGGCGAAGCGGTCGCGCTCATCGGCCAGGTTCTGCGCGTGTCGGCTGCGCCCGATCAGCTCGCGGGCGGGCTGGCTCAGCATCTCGCTGCACCTTTCGACTACACCCTCGGCGTAGAGCAGCTGCGCTGGAGCGAGCAGGGTCTGACTCGCGCTCGCTTGCTGGGCCCAGGCCTCGACGGTCTCGGCCTGCCGCAGCTGCTCGCGATCTTGTGCCACCCAGGCCGACAGCCGCGGCCACCGGCGCAACAGCGCCTCGTGCGCCACCTCCACGGTCTGCTCAGAGCCGTCGCGGTCAAGGACCAGCAGGCGGGCCTCGACCAGGCGAGCCAGAGCGCGATCGAAGGCCCCGGCGAGTGTGGGATCTTGGGGTCGGCGCGACGCCAGGGGCACGCGCAGCCGCATGCCCCCCCCGGGCTCGGACAGGCTACTCCCCAGCCGCACCAGCAGGCCGCGCGCCTGCCGCTGCTCGTCGAGGGGCAGCGAGAGGATGAGCTGATCGGCGCGCCCATGCAGCGCCCCGGTCACGCCGCCCAGCGCATCATAGGCGGCCTGGGTCAGCGAGTTTTTCCGACGGTGTAGCCAGAGCAGATCCAGTGTATCGGCCAAGAGCGGCAGCCCGCCCGGCTCGTGCTCGACCTCGCTCAGCAGGCGCTGCGCCAGCCCGGCTTCAAGCTGGAGTCCGACGCGTGCGGCCGGCTTTTCGATCACTTCCATGAGCTGCGCGCGGTTCATCTGCGCTACCGACACGCGGTGCCCTGCGTCATAGAGGACCCGATCGAGGCGCAGCCCGCTGTCGTCGAGAGCTAGCTCGCCGCAGCGACCGACGAAGTCACTGCGCAGGGTGAGGATCACGCTGACCCCAGAGCCCGTCGCCTGTGCGAGCTGCCACAGCCGTCGGCCAAAGGCCTGCCGCGTCTGCGCATCGGCGACATGCGTGAACAGCTCCTCGAACTGATCGATGACCAGCAGGGTCGGCGTCCCCGCTTTTCGTGTCGAGAGCTGCTCGCTCAGCGTCTGCTCGGGCGTGCTGCCGGGGCGCAGGCGCAGCAGGGTCGCGGTCGGCCCCAGAAGCGGCAGCAGGTGCGGCAGCGCTCCGGCGAACAGCACCGAGGACTTGCCCGTGCCGGAGGCGCCATCGACCGCCAGCAGCCGCGGCCGTCCGCTGGCCTGCAGCGCGCTGAAGTCCGCCACAAGCTCGGCCACCTCGCGATCCCGACCGAAGAAAAAGCGCTGATGCTCCGGCTGAAACGAGAGCAGGCCGCGATAGGGGCGCAGCGCGATCGGCCGACTGTCCTCGCCGTCTTCCGCGTGTGCGTACAGCTGCAGGCTGGCCCAGTCGAGCTGCGCTGTGTGCGAGGCCAGATCGCGTCGGGCGGCAAGCAGGGCCTGCTCGACACTGTCCGGCCCGGCGAGCAGCTTTCGATAAAACGTCTGGCTAAAGCGCACCGAGCCGGCCACCGATAGCGGATAGCGCGAGGCCACGACCTGGGCCAGGCCGCCCCGATGCAGCGTCTGCGCAGTGCTGCCCAGTCGATTGCCCAGCTCGCCGGCATTGCCGCTGTCGCAGGCGCTCAGCACCACCAGGCGCAGTGTGTCGGCATGGGGGGCAAGCAGCTGGCGCAGCCGGGCCGCATCGACCGTGCGCGCGCCATCGCCCTCGCTCTCGCCGTCGAAGACCAGGCCGAAGGTGCTGCCGACCCCGGCTCCGTGACACAAAAGATGCAAGACCGCGATGCGACTCCCTTCCTGCTTTGCCGCGTGCAGCGCGCGGACCAGGCGGCCGCACGAGACATTGGCCAGCACATCGCGCTGCGGCGCGAACGGCACGCCGCCTGCCTGACAGGCTGCGGCAATCGCCGCCTGGTGCTCTGCCGCTGGGACCGCGCCAGCTGCTGCCGACCAGGCGAACAGGATGCGTCCCGTCTCGGGGGGAGCGGTCGCGGCGGGCTCGCGGCTGGCCGTCTCGGGCCACTCATAGCGCAAAAGCACCGCCGGCAGCTCACCCAGGTGCTGGCCGGTGGCCTGCAGGGTCAAGAGCTCCCAGGGCAGGGTGTAAAGCTCTGCTGCCGCCGAGCGGATGTGCAGCAGCACGGTCCTTCCCTCCTGCACCGCCTGCCGGAGTCGCGCTTCCTGGGCCGACCAGCCCGCCCCCAGGAAGCGGCGCAGCAGGTCGCCTAGCTGCTGCTGCAGCGCCGGATCGCGGTCGGGCTGGCGCAGGGCAGACAGGCGAGCGACAAGCTCGGCGCTAAAGTCCAGCTGCAGCGTCGACACGCCGCCGCCCTCGCCGCGCAAAAGATAGGTCTGCGGCCCGAACAAAAAGGCGTGCGGATCGTCGGCCGCCTCGGCGCGGGCCAGCTCCAGCGTCAGCTGCAGGGCAGGGGCGGGGCGCTCTTCCATGGCTTGTCCTCCCGGCTTGGGGATGGCCGCAGGGCGCCGCCTACGTCGTTCCGGTCGCTGTGCTCCGCCGCAGCAGCTCCAGCACCGTGTCGAGCTTGCTCTCTAGCGCGCTGTTCTTCGTCTCCAGCTGGCTCAGGCGGGTCAAGAGCTGCTGCGCATCGCTCGGCTCGCCGGCCGGCTTGAGGTTGCGCAGGTCTTGGCCGAAGCTCGACAGCGCCGGGCGCTCGACGTAGGTGACGCGGTGCAGGACGCGCCAGGTCTTGTTTGGCTTGCCCGCCTTGACCTGCCGCAGCGCCCGCGCTCCTTCGCTATTGCCGGCCAGCCACTCTGGATCAATCACCTGACTGAAGAACTCGTTGTAGTGCTTGGTCGCGCCCTCCAGATAGAAGCTCATAAAACGATATCGACTTACCTTTTGTCCTGGTAAGATTGGCTTATTATCGTGGTTAGTTATGCCTTTATATTCGACACCATCCAGGTTAACGTTCAAGGAAAAGCCGGTACTGGTCGCCAGCGTCTTGCTCATCGTCTGCGTCAGGTTGAACGACGCCTGGGCGCTTAGCTCGCCAAAGAATCCCGAGAAGTTGACATACGCGCCGAGCCCCAAGGAAAAGCCAAAGGACACCGAGCCGCCAATCGTATGCTGCACGGTATTGGCGAAGCTCTCGGCTTCGCTATGCAGTCCGCCATCGGCGTCCCAGACATAGGTGTTTACGATGTTTTGCTTGCCCGCCAGGATCTGGATGTCCTCCATCTTGCGCTGCCAGCTGGCAAAGCTGGCCGTGGCCTGGGCTCGCTTCTCAGCGTCGGCGATGTTCTTGTTGATGGCCTGCTTCCGCTGCGTCGCCGCGCTCTGGTTGGCGCTCAGCGCCTGCGCCTGATTCTTGCCCGGATCGTCCACGCCCTGCGCCCCATCAGAGCCGCGCTCAAGCGTCCCCTGATCGAGGTTTTTGCTCACATCGAAGCTGGCAAAATAGGCAGCCCGCCGCTTATCAGAGTTTTCAATCTGCTCCTTTAGTCCATAGGCATCCAGCAGGCGGTAGTAGCTCGCCGGGACCATGGCGCCGTATTGCGCGCGCTGTTCCGGTAAGCCCCGGAAGTAGCGCTCGCTGGTGGGACTGCTGCCGGTCATGCCATCTAGGCTGCCATTCATGGTATAGGATGGATTGATGAGGAACGAAATTGTGTTGATATCAGGCGGGATGTCCTTGGCCGGTCTGACCTGATATCCGATCATCTTGCGGCTGCGGCTTAATCGCGTAACAAACACGTCGGCCAGGGCCGACACCACCAAGGCATAGCCGACGTTTTTGGGGATAAAGCGCTTGCCGAGCTGCGGGAACTTGGCGATCGCCTCGGGCGTGCCGCGCAGGGCCAGGCGGTCGACCATGCTCGTGCTCGTGCTCGCACCGATGCTGGTCTGGCTCTGACTCGACCCCTGCAGCTCCATCGAGCCGCTGGCGCCGACTTTCCACGCTCCGAGCAGGGCGATCACCGTCCCCAGAAACGAGCCGCCGCCCTCGACTTGCCCCTCGGTTCCGACAAAGAAGCTGGCGCTGCCGCCGCCGCCTATCTCCTGCGCCCGCGTCCAGTCGTAGCTTACGTCCTGCGACTTGCTCAGCTCGACCGAGGTCGCGCCGTTGTAGTCGTCTTGCGCCGTCAGGTTCTCGCTGGGGACGGGCGGGGCGCCCTCGATGAAGCCGAGTAGCGTCGGCTGGAACTGCGCATTGCCGACCCACTTGAGCTCCAGGGTCTCGACCCGCTTGTCGGGCAGCAGGGCCAGGCCACCGCCCAGCGGATAGGCCAGCAAGCGACGCATCAGCGCCGACTGCTTCTGGCTCTTGGGATCGACCAGGATGGTGCTGTACTCGCTGCACACCACGGCGTCGAAGTCGGGTGCTAGGAGGCCAGCTTGGATCTCGGCCTGGCTCTGCGCGACGGGCAGGATGCGCAGATCAAAGATCGCGCCGGGATAGCCCGCGCCCAGGCTCACCTGCGCCGGGCTGGCCAGCGGTCGATGGCAGCCGGTACCGCTGTGCCACAGCTGACCGTTGCGATAGATCTTCATCTCGCCGCGGCTGGTGTCCTTGGTGAAGGCCCAGTGGCTCCAGCTGCCCTGGTATTCCGCGGGGCTGGCGCTGCGCGCGATGCGGTCCCAGCCCCCGTCGGCGCTGACGCCACAGTCAAAGTAGACCACCGAGTCGGTCCACGGCAGGTGGATGTTGAGGATGCGTCGACCGGCCGCGTCAGTGGCCAAAAGGACGCAGTTTTCGCTCGGCAGGCCTGCCCCGCCGCGGGCCCAGAAGCTGACGGTGATGGCGCTGCCGCTGGGAAAGGCCTGGGCGCTCAGCGCGACCTGATCCGCGCCGCCGATAAACTGCTGTAGCTGCTGCGGCAGGCGACCGATCGCGGCCGAGCAGACCCGCCACTCGGCGTCGCGCAGCGTCAGGTGGTTGCCGCTGCCGCTGGCATCGCGGGACAGGCCCCCCTGGGCCTCGTTCATCGGGTAGTAGGCCAGCAGGCCGGGCTCATTGCCGCTGAGCAGCGTGCGGCTGTTGACCTCGATCTCGGCCGGGCTGAGCGCCAGGCCCCAGATGCGCAGCTCGGCCAGCCGACCACCGCGCAGGTCGCCCGACGCCGCGTGGCCACCGACGAAGGCGATATCGCCGGAAAACGTCAGGATCGCCGCTTCGACCGCCTTGAGCCGATCCTTGGCCGCTGGGCTCTGCGGATCCTGATCCAGCGCCGCCTTGGCCAGCTGCTTGGCTCGGCTCTTGGTGTCGCCGACCTCGCTGCCGTTGATGTAAAAGCGCGCCGTGTCGTCCTTGCTGACCACCGCCAGGTGATGCCAGCCCGGGGCCAAGCGCTCCAGGTCAAAGCCGCAGTCGTAATAGGCCTCGCCCAGCACCCCATCCTGAAACCACAGGCCCAGCCGCCGACCGTCCTTGATTATCAGCTGGTGGCCGCCGGACTGGCCGCGCAGCAGGCTGTTGAGGCTCCGCGCCGAGGCTGGCAGCGGATAGCAGAACCAGACCTCGACCGTCCACGCCGCCGGCAGCGCGATCGGGCGGCTCAGCGCCGCCTCACTGGTCGCCCGTCCGTAGTCCAGGCACACCCGCTGCGCGTCGGGCAGCCACTGCTCGAAGCTCTCGTTGCTGCGGTCGGCGCTGGCGTCGTACAGCGTCTGGCGCAGCCGGTACTCCTCGTCGAAGTAGCTCAGCTGGACGTTGCCCTCGCAGGTCGCCAGCGCGTGCAGCCGGCTGGTCGGATTGACAAAGCCCAGCACGGCGCCCTGCGTGACCAGCCCGCGCGCATCCTTGGCCACCTGCGGCATGGCCTGCGCCGTCTGATGCAAGGTCTTTACGCCGTTGATATAGGCATTATTTAGCGTGTTATAAGCCGTCTCGATATCGCTGATCGCTTGATTGACGGCGAGCAGCCGCGCGTCCCAAGTCGCCTTCTCGGCGGCACTAGTCGCCAAAATCGTATCGACATACGCTTTCCGCCGCTGCGCCGCGGTGAGCTCAGTCTGCGACTGCGTCAAGGCCGACTCGGTCACCGCAATCTGGTTATTAATCTGGTCGTTGGTGCGCTTCAGCTGCCAGAGCGTGCTTACACTGGCTCCCTCGGGCTCGACCGCGACTTGCGCATAGTCAGTGCGATAGACATAGCGACAGCAGCGCTCTAGATGCCCGCTGGGCGTGATCTGATAGCCACTACCAGTATCGGTGACTTTCCAGCTGCGCTCGGGATGACTGGCGGTGTCGGCGGTGACGATAGGGTAGCTATAGGCATAGCCAAAGCTGTAGCTGCAGTAGCGCTCCTGATGGCCGCGGTTCTGGATTAAGTACGTGCCATCGCCGACGGGAATGAAGGCCCACTGCTGTTCCCAGCTGCCCTGCGGCGGCGCGGCATAGGTCTCAAAGAAGCCGCGCCGGCTGCCATAGGTAAACACCCATCCGTTATAGGCCACGGCGATCTCGCACCAATAGTTGAACGGATTGGCGCGCTGGCGTGCGAGCTCAGCGGTATTCTGACTGACCGTCGCCGTCAGTGTGTTAATCGCCGAGGCGAGCGCCGTTTGCTCGATCTGAAGCCGGCCCAGCTGATTATAATCTGCAATCTTAAGCTCGATCTCGCGCTTCTCGATTAATAGTCGATCGATCTCGCGCTGCTTGAGCTCGGCTTTGCGCAGAGCGCGCAAGAGCGGACGCTGCGCATTCCCCAGGCGCGGCAGCGTTAGCTTATCGACATAGGTGGACTCGGTCAGGCTGTTGGACAGCCGGCGCACGCGATGCCGGCGCAGCTCCAGCGACTGCCAGCTCCCGACCACCGCCGAGAGCTCAAAGCAGCGCACCAGGCTGACGTCTTCCGGCACGGTAAACGTGCAGGCCGCGCGATACCAGCCGTCGGTAAGCGGCGTAAAGCGGCTCTGCGTTGAGGGGATGGCGGTGGCCGTCTCGCTGGCCCGGCTCTTTTGGCCCCAGTGATTAAAGGCGAAGATCGGCTTGCCCTGTCCGTCGGCGTTCTGCGGATCGACGGCCGCCGCGGCGCTTAGCTTGAACTCGAAGCTCTCTTCATAGGTGGCGTGCTGGCTGACTGCAAACAGCTCCGAGTTGCCGTACCTGACCACCGGGCTACCGTCGCCGAGCGTGCGGCTCAGCGTCGCGCCGCTGAGGCTGGCGCCGCCTGACACCGTGCCGTGGTTTTCGCTCGGCGACAGATCCAGCACCTGGCCGCCGACCAGCGCGCCCAGGCGCAGGTAGCCGATCAGGTCGGTCTCGCTGCCAGAGAGCTGCAGGAAGCGGCTGTTGCGGATGGCGGTCGCTGAGCGCGCCTGGCGCCAGATCCGCACCTCGGCCAGCTGACCGCGGAAGTAGCGCTGGGCCGCGTCAAACGAGTAGCCCAGGTACAGCGCATCGGCCGTGCTGAAGTCGGACTTGGACTGGCTGCCCGACGCCACCTGCTCGCCGTCGATGTAGAGCCGCTGACCGCCGATGGTGGCGCCAAAGACGTGGGCCACGTGATGCCAGCGGCCGTCGGCCAGGTTCAGGCCGCTGCTGCCGATCGTCTCGTTGTTCCACAGCCGGGCGTAGATATTGCCGCCGCTTAGGTACAGGTGGCGGTCGCAGCCCTCGCTGCCGAGCGTGCCCCGCCCAAGCTGGAGCAGGCCGCAGCTGGGATCGTTGGTCTTAAACCACAGCTCGTGCGTCACCTCGCTCTGCGGTTCCAGCGACGCCAGCCGAACCACGGCGCTCTGCCCATCGAAGGACAGCGCGCGGCGGCGGGCCAGGCGCTGCTTGACGTTGACGCCCTCGGCCAGCGGAAAGCTCTTATCGATAGCAAAGTGCGTGCTGTCGATCTTGGTGACGGTATAGGTCGAGTTGTACGCCTCGGTGCCGGTGAGCTGCACCGGGTCGCCGGTCTGCAGCCCGTGCTGCGGGCAGGTAATCGTCAGCTCGCCATCGGCGGTTTTGCGATAGGCGGTAATCTTGCCATCAAACATAATCGCATTTGCCGGATCCTGCGGCTTCTCCCAGACCCCCAAGCCCTGATCGACGGGAATGTTGATTTTAAATGTATTGTCATCGATCTTGGCAATCGCATATAGGCCCTGGTAGTCGCGCGAGCCGCTGATCTTGACCTGGTCTTTGTTATTGAGATCACCGGCGTTGGGGCTGGTAATGGTGACCCGATTGGCGACCTCATCGGGCTGCGTGCCCAGCGCGTATCCGGTAATCACGCCCTGGCTCGGCGGCGCACTACTGCCATAGGCGCGGATATCGTCCAGCGAGCTGAGCGGCAACAGGACCTCTTGCTGACTGCGGCGCAGGACGGTGTGGCTCGGCGCCTCGCCGATCTGCGCCAGCGTGCCGTCGCTGGCCAGCGCGAAGCTGAGGGCCGCCGCCTGCGCTCCGCCCGGCTCGCTGACCCGGACTGCGCCGCGCAGCGCCCCATGGTAGTTGTGGCCGGACTGGTCCAGCGTGCCAAAGCCGTGGTCGCCGACGCTGCGCAGCGGGTAGTAGCCCTGCAGGCCCGGGCGGGTGGCGCCGTCGCGATAGATCGCCTGCTGCAGCTCGGCCGGCTCCAGGGCGCGACTGTAGATCTGCACCTCGGCGAGCTTGCCGTCGAACAGCTCGCCGGCCGGATCGCCGCTGCCGCCGGCCCCGATGCGCAGCGCGCCGGCGGCGTTGGGCTGGTAGCCAGAGACCGCAAGCTGGGCCGCCTCGACGCCGTTTACATACAGGCGGAGCAGCGCCCCGTCATAGGTCGCGGCGACGTGGGCAAAGACATCGACGGCGGCCGGCAGCGGGGCGACGCAGCCGACCCAGCCGGCGGCGGTGCCCAGGCTCACCTGCCACTTGCCCTCGGGCGAGCGGCCGAGCACAAAGCCGCTCTGCCCCTGCTGACTGGACAGCAGCGAGCCGGCGCCGGGGCCGCCTTCCGGCTTGGCCCAGCAGGCCAGGGTCAGCTGAGCCGGGTTGAGCTCGGCCCGGAAGGGGACTTCAACATAGGCCGACTCGCCATCAAACTGCAGCGACTGGCGCTCCGCGCAGATGCCGGGAATCGCCAGCAGCAGCCGGGTTGCCGTCTTAAGCAGCTGTGGCTCGCCAGTCAGCGTCTGCTGCTCAACCTGCAGATCATACTTTGTCGCGGTAAGGCCGTGGCTGATCCGAAATGCATCAATCTCCAAGCTGCGCTTGATAATCCCCGGGATCAGTCGCGAGCTTGTCCCACTGTCGCTTTGTTCAAATAACGTATAGTCGGTGATTTCAAATAGGCCCTGCTCAGAGGATCGCAGGGTGGTCAGCTCGACCCGCGCCGTGGCGCGATTGTAGGCCATAATATGCCAGCGATGAACATCCGGCTCTGCCGTCGGTACTATGACCACCGAAAACCAGCCCTGGTGCAGGTTATTGACCAGACATAGCTCGGTGGTCGGTTCGATAAAGGGGCTACCATCGGCATCGCAGAAGTCGAGTGTGTCGGTCGGGCCGGTCCCCCCCACAAGAGCCTTTTGTGCGAGTGCGAGGGCCTGGCCAATCGAGGCTTGACCGCCTATCTCATCGAACGAGGCAAACTTCTGCTTGCTGCGCTTAAACCGAACTTCCAGGGCTCGATTTAGCTTGTTATTCATACCGTCAAGGACATAGCGATCGACTAGCAGGGTATCGCGCTTAGACTGACGGAAGACATAAATATAGCCCAGCGCCGAGACCAGCTGCACCGGGGCAATCGCCGTATCGTTCTGCGTCTTATAGCGGGAGCGTAGCAGGTATTTTGCTGGGTCATTGGGATAGGTGAGCTCGGCCGCTTCCTTCGCCAAGACTGAGGGATCGTCGTCCTGATTTGAAAATGGCAGCAGCTGCGCGTTCTCCCAGCCGGGAATCAGCGTTGTCTGCTTGAGGCTAGAGTCTTCAAAACCATCTTGCTTAACGCAATACCATACAGCCCCAGATGCGTCGGTGCCAAATCCGACGACTTTGCCTTCATGCGTAATGCTGTTGATGTGCATAATTGGGGGGCTACCCACCGGAAGAGAGAGTATCGACATAGGGACTCCTTGCTAAATGCGAATGAACGATGGTCGCTACTTGCCGACAGCTCAGTCCAGGGTAGGCGCCCCGCGCCGCGGCACTATCCCCCGACCGGGGGATGTCCGCGGGGGGGCTCGCGCGGGCTTGCGGCCCCCGGGGCGGCTGTGTGCGCCGACTTCTTCTGGTGCAGCGACGGGCGCACAGGTTTTGCACAGCTCTGCCTTGAGCTTTCCTTGGCCGATGCAAGGGCTTTGCAAGGGCGGTGCGTAGGGTGGTCTCGGTTGCGTTTGCAAGGAGACCGCCATGAACAAGCTCTTGTCCCTGATCCTTTTGCCGTCGCGCTATCACTTCTACGGCAGCCTGATGATCGTGCTGTTGGTGAGCGCTGCCATCTCGGGCCAGATGCTCGACCGGCAGAGCTTCGCCAACAGCGAGCTACACCGCGATGTCATGGACCGCTGGGGCGCCCCCATCGTCCAGCCCAGCCCGTCGGTGCGCTATGTGCCGAGCGGCGCCGTATTCAACACCCTGTCGGCGCTGCCGCTGCAGTCGCAGGAGGTGGTGGTCGATGCGGCGATGAACTATCGCAAGCGCGGCCTGGTCTACTTCTCGGGCTTTGACTTCACGTTCCGCGGCGACTACACGGCCAAAAACGAGCAGGCCCGCGACATCGACATCGCCTTCGTCTTTCCCATCAACCTGGAGAAGAACAAGGTCCTGCTGTCGAACCTCTTGTTCACCGTCAACGGCGAGCCGAAAAAGGTCGATCTAGAGAGCGGCAGCGACAAGCTGGTGTGGACCGGGCGGCTGCCGGCCGGGGCCGAGGTGGCGTTCCGCGTCGCCTTCCATGGCCGCGGCCTCGACTCGCTGACCTACACCCTGGACCCGTCGGCACCGGTGCGCAACCTGCACCTGGCGCTGCACATCCGCGGCGGCGCCAACTTCGACTACCCCGACGGCGTGGTGCCGGCGAATGCCGCCCGCAGCGCCGGTGACGAGGTCTGGCTGGACTGGCGCTACGACTCGCTGCAGTCGGGCATTCCGGTCGGCGTGATCCTGCCCTCCGAGAAATCCTATGACCGGCTGATCGCGACGATGGTGCGGCGCGGCTGGGCGCCGTTCCTGCTGTTTTTTGCCGGGCTGTGCGCGCTGTGCAGCTATTACCGCCGGCCGCTGCGCATCTACGAGAGCTACCTGCTGGCTGGCAGCTATGGCCTGTTCTTCGTGCTCGTCGCCTACTTCGCGGCGTTTATGAACTTCTACCTTGCCTGGGGGCTGGCGCTGCTGCTGTCGGCCGGGCTGGCGGTCGGCTATCTGTCGTTCGTGCTGCCGCAGCTTGGCCGGCGCTATGTCGTCCTGCTGCTGGCTTCTTCGCTGGTGGTGCCGACGGTGGCAGTGGTGCTGCAGGGCTACACCGGGCTGATCTACACGCTGGAAATCCTGACCCTGATTGCGACGCTGATGCTGCTGACGACGCGGCCGGCGGTGCGCGAGCTGATCGATCGTCTGCTGTCCCCCGCGACGCTGGAAGGAGGCGCCCATGTCCCCGCTGCGTAGTTTTCCGCTAGCTGTGCTGTCGGCTCTGATGATCTGCGTACTGCCGAGGAGCGGGCCGGCCGCCGAGCCGGCTGCGCCGAGCGCGACGCTGCCGCTGCCCGAGGTGCTGCGCCTGTACCGCGAGAACGAGGCCAAGGGCGAAGCCAAGGCGCCGCGCACGCCGCTTAGCGCCAGCGTCGGCAAGATCGAGCTAGCCGGTCGCTTGCTGGAGGGTGCGGTCGATGTCACGGCGCATGTCGAGCTGTCGGTGCTGGAGGCCGAGGGCTGGGTAACGGTGCGGCTGCTAAAGAAAGATGCCGCGATGCGCATCAGCCGCTTGCCGACGGTAGAGCACGGTGTGTTCGCGGTGATCGACGGCCACCTGTGCTTCCTGACCCGCAAGGCCGGCATCTACTCGTTTGACCTTGGCTGGCTGAGCGCGGCGCAGGTCAGCGGGACGCGGCGGCGGGCCGAGATCAGCTATCCAGCGGCGGCGCTGGCGGTGCTGAAGCTGCGCTTTGACGAGCACCTGTTTGCGCTGCAGAACGCCGACCGCATCGAAGAGGGCGACGGCTACACGCTGTACCCGCAGAACAACCGCTTTGAGCTGCAGTGGGAGCGCAGCGCTGCGGCCAGCAGTCCGAAGAAGGCGGCGGCCCGGCGACCGCCCATCGAGCCGGTCATCACCACCGCGCATGCCTCAGTGGTGTCGACGCTGGAGGGGCGGCGGATGCTGCGCGTGCTTTACACCATGCAGCTCGAAGGCACGCGGCCGATCGAGTTTGCGCTGCCGCAGCGTCAGACGCTGGAGAAGGTCTTTCTCAACGGCGCCAGCATTCCGTTTAGTCGCAAGGACAGCGGGCTGAGCTTGGCGGTGTCGCCGGCCCGGGCCGGAGATGAGACGGCGCGCGTCGAGCTCTTGCTGAGCGAGCCGCAGGGCGGCTATGCGCTGTCGGGGCGACTGCAGTATGAGCTGCCGGCCGCGTCGTGGAACATCAACGATCTGTACGTCGCGCTGAACCTGCCTGCGGTCTTTAACTATCAGTGGGAGGGCGGCAGCCTGGCGCCGAGCGAGGCCTTCGCCGACGCTGAGTTTACGCAGCGGATTCCGACGCCGGGCAAGCGCATCCATCTGCACCAGCAGCTCTTGGCGGGCCCGGCTGCGGTGCGCATCAACTACACCGTCGATCTGTCGGGGCGCTACTACCGCGGCGGGGCGGGCGGTGAGCAGCCCCTGGCCGTCAGCGAGCCGGCCATGAGCCAGCCAGCACCTTGATCAGCCGATCCGGATCGATGTGCCGTCGAGCCGCGGCCAGCAGCTGGGCCACAGACAGCGCCTCGACCTGCTGCAGATGGTCTTTTACAAAGCGCAGCGTCAGGTCACGCGACAAAAGAGCCGCCAGCTGACCAGCCACCGCCGCATCGTCGGCCAGCGCAGCTTCGACGTGCTGGCGATAGGTCTTCTGCGCGGCCACCAGCTCTGCTGCACTCGGGCCGCTCTGCAGCAGCTGGCGCAGCTCGCGCTCGAGGAGCTGCAGACCGGGGCGAGCGTTCTGCGGCGCGGCGGTGAAGTACAGCAGGAACAGGCCGCTCTTCTCGTGCAGCCCACACTGCACCAGGCTCTCGACGGAGTAGGCGATGCCGGCTTGCTCGCGCAGCCGCGTGTTTAGGCGGGCGTTCTCATGGCCGCCAAGCAAGAACTGAAACAGCTGCAGCGCCGCATAGTCGGGGTCGTGCTGCGACA
This sequence comes from uncultured Myxococcales bacterium, assembly GCA_964628555.1. Lineage (GTDB taxonomy): Bacteria > Myxococcota_A > Polyangia > Palsa-1104 > JAEUJZ01 > JAEUJZ01. Next base: position 18,074 of record CAZVMD010000074.1, read on the forward strand.
GCTGCAGGTTCTGGCCCAGCACGACGAAGGCGCCCTGCTTGTCGGGCACATGGATCTGCTCTTCCGCCCCGGCGTGCGGCTGATAGGGGCTGGGCAGGCGCTCGTAGGGCAGGATGGCGCGAAAGTCCGCAAGGGCCGCGCCGAGCTGCTCGCTGACCTCACTTGGATCGAAGTCACCGACGAGCGCGATGGTCACCTCGGGCGCGCCGAACAGCTCGCGATGCAGGCGGGCCAGCTCACTTGTCTGCACGCTGGGCAGCCGCGCCAGCTGCTCGACCAGCGAGGCGATGTAGCGCGGATCATCGGGCGGATAGGCGCGCAGGCGGCGAGCCAGCGCATTGAGCGCGAGCTCTGCTGGCTGCTGCAGCGCGGCGGTGAGCGCGGTCTGCAGCTCCTTGCGCACGATCTCCAGCTGATCGGCGGGAAAGCTCGGCTGCATCAGCAGCTCAGCGATAAGCGAGAGCGCGGCTCGCAGGTGCGGGCGACTGGTCTCCAGGCCCAGCGCGAAGCTGGCAGACGGGGCGCTGAGCGCCATCGCCGAGGGCGCAGGCGGCGCTAGCTCGCTGTCGAGATCGTCGAGGGCTTCGTTGATCTGCTGGAAGCTGCGGCTGCGGGTGCCGCGCAAGAGCATGCTGGGCAGAAGCTGCAGCGCCGCGGCATGACCGCGCAGGCTGGCCAGGCTGCCGCCGCGCAGCGTCAGCGCCAGCTGCACCGTCTGCCCGCGCGAGCGCTTGGGCAGCAGCGCCAGCTTGATGCCGTTTTTGAGCACCAGGCGCTGCGTGCGCGCCTCGATGTTGTCGATGCTGGTCGCAAACACCTCGCCGGCGACGGGCGGCCGCTGGCCGCGATAGCCGACAAGGAGCTTGTCGGGCGCGGGCTTGGCCGGAAGCGGGCTGCGCTGCGGGCTCTGCGTCGGCACGAACTGCACCAGGCTGCGGTTGTCGGCCACGAGGTAGCGCGCCGCGAACTTCTGCACGGCGTCTTTGCTGAGCCCGGCGACGCGATCGCGGTGCAGGTAGCGCAGCCGCCAGTCGCCGACCGCGCACCACTCAGCCAGGCTCTGGGCCAGGGCCTGCGGATCGGCGCTGACTTGGCGGAAGGTCTTGCGGAAGCTGCTCTGGAAGCGGCGGAGCTCGTCGTCGCTGGGGCCGCGCTGAGCAAGCTCTTCAACGCTGCGCAGCAGGCGCTCGCGCACGCTGTCGAGGCGGGCGGTGCGCAGCACATCGACGAGGATCTGCACCATGCCCGGCTCCGCGGTGCGCAGCGCCTCGCCTTGCAGATGGGTGGCCAGGTGCGCTTCGACCAGCGCCTTGTACAGCCGGCCGCTGCCCTCATGTACCAGGATGTCGATCGCGGCCTCGGCGGCGGCCTGCTCGGCATCGGCGGCGGCGACGCTGTGATAGCCCAGGCCCAGCACTCCGATGTCGCCAGCCCGGCGCACGGTGGCGGTGCGCTCGCCATCTTGGACCGGCTCGACGGTATAGGTCGGTGTCAGCGCGCGCGTCGGGCGGGGCAGGGGGCCATAGCGCCGCGCCACCTCGCCCAGCGTCGCCTGGCGATCGAAGTCACCGGCGATGATCAGCGTCGCGTTGTCGGGCTGGTAGTAGCGGCGATAGAAGGCGCGCAGGCGATCGATGGGAACGTTTTCAACGTCGCTGCGGCTGCCAATCGTGTCGCGGCCGTAGCCATGCCAGGCATAGGCGATGTGCAGCAGGCGCTGCAGGACGACCTCATGCGGCGAGTTTTCGCCCAGCTCAAGCTCGTTGCGCACGACGGAGAACTCGCTGGCCAGATCGCGCGCATCGAGGCGGGCGGTGGTCATGCGATCCGCTTCCAGATCGAGCGCAAAGCGCAGGTTCTCGGGCGTCGCCAGCATCGTCTCGTAGTACGCGGTGTGGTCGACCGAGGTCTCGGCGTTGAAGTCGGCGCCGTGCTGGGCAAACTCCTGCCGCTGATCGCGATGGCGCGACGAGCCCTTAAACAGCATGTGCTCCAGCAGATGGGCCATGCCGGTCTCGCCGCTGCCCTCGTGGCGCGAGCCGACGCGATAGACCACCTCGACGGTGACCTTGTTGTGCGAGGGCTCGCGGACGAGCAGCAGGGAGAGGCCGTTGCGCAGCCGGAAGCTCTCGACCCCTTCGATGCTGTCACCGGCGACTAGGCCAGCTGGCAAGGGCGAAGGTGAGGCGGCCACCGCCGGGCCAGGGCCGAGCAGGCTCAGCACCGCCAGGCTGAGCCAGAAGCCCAGCCGGGCCCGCCTATTCGCCGACGTGGCGGAGGATGTCCATCGCCTCTTCATCGGTCATGCGATCGAGCTTGCGCTTGATCATCTGGCGCTTGATGGCCCCGGCGTGGTCGTAAAGCAGGCGGTTTTCCAGGTGATCGAACTCGTGCTGCAGCGCGCGGGCAAAGAAGTTCTCGGCCTCGACGATAAACGGCTGACCGTCGATATCGAGGGCGCGCAGGCGGGCCACAAGCGAGCGCTTCACCGGCACAAAGATGCCAGGAAAGCTCAGGCAGCCCTCCTCGTGTACGTCGGTCTCGGGCGACAGGAACTCGAAGACCGGGTTGATGAAGACCTTCGGCGAGTCCGTGCGCTCGCCCCCGGCGGCGACGGCGTCGATGATGAAGATGCGCTCAGGCGCGCCGACCTGGATGGCGGCTAGGCCGGCTCCATCGACGTCGCACATCGTCTCCATCATGTCTTCAACAAGCGAGCGCACCGACTTATCGACCGTGGCCACGGTGCGGGTCGGCTGGCGCAGGAAGGGATTGGGGAAGCGGACGATCTTACGCAGCGGCATGATGAGGAATCCGCCCCACCTTATCGTGCGCCGACGGTCATGTAAAGCGACCCAGCCCCGAGGTTTCCCGCCCGCGGTCGGCCCAGTGGATCCCCCTTTCGGGAGCTGCCGGCCCCTCGCGTCCCGTCTCGGCATGGCCCGCCGACCGGGTCCGCGCAGCCATGCGAAGCGCCCAACCGTACCTATTTTTTGGTGATTCAGCTATGATCCGGGAGGCCGTTTCCTCGACGTCACCTCGTGAGGAGAGCTAGGCCGCGGAGCCCCAGGCGTGAGCAGCGAGTCGCCCAAGTCAGAGTCCGTTCCATCGAGCCCGATCTCGGTCACGCAGACCGGAGGGGCGCCGGTCAGTCAGTTTGGCGCCTATCGGGCCGGCCGGCTCCTCGGCGAAGGCGGCATGGGCAGCGTCTATGAGGCGATCCATACCGAGCTAAATCGCCGCGCCGCGGTCAAGGTGCTGCACCCGCGCTACGCCCGCAACCGCAAGCTGGTGGCGCGCTTCCTCAACGAGGCGCGGGCCGTCAACATCATCAGCCATCCGACGCTGGTGAACATCTATGAGTTCGGTCAGCTCGACGACGGCACGGCCTACTTCATCATGGAGTTTATCGAGGGCGAGACGCTGCATCAGGCGCTGCGCAACCTGCACGGCCTGCCGATGGAGCCGGTGCGCAGCATGCAGATCCTGCGGCAGATTGCCTCGGGCCTGGCAGCGGCGCACGCCAAGGTCATCGTCCACCGGGACCTGAAGCCGACCAACATCATGCTGGTCAAAGATCCCGATCTGCGCGGCGGCGAGCGGGTCAAGCTGCTCGACTTCGGCATCGCCAAGATCGTCGAGCTGGACGTCGAGCAGGAGCAGAGCGCGCTGACCGCCACCGATGCGCTGCTTGGCACTCCGACCTATATGTCGCCCGAGCAGTGTCGCAATCCGCGCGACGTGACCGACCGCACCGACGTGTACTCGCTGGGCGTCATTGCCTACGAGATGCTGACCGGCCACCAGCCGTTCCGCGCCGCCAGCGAGATCGACACCATCATGCGGCACAAGCAGCTAGTGCCACCGCCGGCCAGCGACCTGAACCCCAGCATCCCACCGGCCCTCGATGCGCTGGTCGCGGTCATGCTCGCCAAGTCGCCGATGGAGCGCCCCGAGGCGGCGATCATCAAGCAGAAGCTGACGCAGATCCTGCAGATGCCGGCCGTAAGTGGCGAGCACGCACCGATCATCCCAAGCTCGCTGGTCGCGCCGGTCCCAGCGGGGCTGGTCTCTTCGGGCTCGCACCGCGCGGTGGCGGGTGGGCAGAGCGGCGAGCGGCCGGCGCCGGCGGCAGCGCTGTTTATTACCCCCAATCCCTATGGCTCGGGCTCGGCAGTTCCGTCGCTGTCGCCAGCTGAGATCGACGCGGTGATGCCCACCGCCCCCCAGGTCGAACCGGAGACTGCGCCCGTCGTGAAAGTAGCGGCCGCGAGTAGCGGTCCACGGGCTGGGGCCGAGGCGCAGACGCTGGTGGCCGAGGGCGATCCCGCGTCAGTGCAGGCCGCGCTGCGCCTGGCTGAGGCGCGCACCGCGGTCATTCAGCCACTGCCCAAGGAGCCGGCGCCCGCACCGGTGGCCAGCTCGGGCCTGCTCGATGCCCCGACGGCACCGCCGATCGCGCGCGACAAGCTCTATCCATCGACGGCCATGGTTCCCAAAGCGCGGCCGCCGGTGAGCGTCGGCAGTCCAGGCAGTAGCTCGGGCAGTCGGGCTGCTCCGGCGCGCAGCAGCCGGCTGCCGTGGGTCGTGTTTGCGCTGCTCATCGTCGCTGCGACCTTCCTGGGCCTGTACTTCATGTTCGAGCCCAGCTAAGGCCAGCCGCCTGGCCTAGCCCCTGCCATGACGCTTGTCTCGGCCCGGCGATAATCGCATAGTAGCTGCCGTGGCCATGGCTGATCCGGAGCGCAGCGCTGCCAGTTTTGGCGAGTCCCCCCCGCTTGATTCCTCGGGCTCGCCGGCCTCTGCGCGTGTCCCAGAGGAGGCGGCTGCCAGCTCTGCACCGTCGCCGAGCAGCAGTGCGCTTACGGCCGAAGGCGGGGCCAGCGGGCCGTTTCAGCGCTGCCTGAGCCTGGGCCTCGCCGAAGCGCAGGCGGCGCCGCTGAGCAAGCTCGACGTACACACGCTGCAGACGCTGGCTGGGCACGAGAGCCGCATCGCGCTGCGCTCGCTGGTGGCCTTCGCAGCCCTTGGGCGCGGCAACTTTGCGCTGGCCGATGCCGCCTTGGCGCTGCCCGGCGCACCGGAGAATCCCGAGCAGCGGCTGCTCGATCTGTCGGCCCGCCTGTATCGCGCCTGCGTCGGCGCCGAGCGCGATCCCGAGCAGCCGCAGCGGGTGATGAATGCGCTGTCGGAAGCGCTGCTGCCAGTGATGGGCCTGGCAAGCCCCGAGGCGCAGCTGGCGCGTGGCTATGCCGGACTGACGCTGTCGGAAGCGCTGCTGCGCATCGGCGATGTCGGCGCGGCGCGGCAGCAGCTAGAGAGCGTGGTCGACGAGCCGGGCATGCCGGTCGGCATCGCGGTCATCGCTGGCCTGCTGCTTGGCGGCATCGAGCAGGCGGTGAGCCGTCCCGATCTGGCGCTCGGCCATGTGCAGGTGGCGCTGCACCGCGCGACCCAGCTTGGCGTCGCCAGCGACGAAGAGCGCCTGCTGCGCCTGATCCTGGTGGCGCTGCTTATGGCCGATAGTCGTCGCCTGGGCCTGGCCATGCTCGACGACGTGCGCGGTGGCAAGTATGGCCCGCCGCCGTCGGGCTATGGCACGGTGGCCCGCCTTTTTCACCTGCTGCAGCTCATCGCCCAGACGCCGACCGAGCCCGAGGTGCTGGCCGCGACCGAGCCGCACGTCACGCTGCTGCGCCGCTTCGCCATCCACAGCGAGCTGCGCTGGCTGCAGGGGCGACACAACAGCGCCGGCTGGTCGCTGCTGTTCACCGCGCTGTGCGCCGGCGCGCTGTCGGGGATGGGCGACACCTGCGAGTCCTATGGCGTGCTGATCGAAGCCGCCGCCGAGCTGCGCTGTCGCTACATGGACGGTGTCGCCGATCTCTGCGATCGCCAGATTGCCGTGTTGCGCCATCAGCTTGGCGCCGATGCCTTCGAGCAGCTCATCGCCGAGGCGCAGCGGCGACGGCACGAGCTGCGCATCCGTCAGGCGGCGATGGCCGCGGAGCGACCCTAGTGATGACCCGTGCTGCATCGAGCGTCTCTTCCAGGTTTGCGTATGGGCTGGGCTGGCTGTGGCTGGCCAGCAGCGGCTGCGGCCCCAGCGACAGCGGCAGCACGCCCCAGATGACCGTGCAGGCGGCCTGTCCAGCGACGGTGCAGAAGGTGCCCTACGAGGGCGCGCAGCATGTGCCGGTCGATATGCCGGTCAGCTATGGCTCGAACCCCCCGGCTTCGGGAATGCACTATCCCTTCTGGGGCCGCTGGGGAGAACACGTAAACCCGCTGCCGCGCGGCCACTACGTCCACAACCTGGAGCACGGCGGCGTCGTGCTGCTGTATCGCTGCACCGCTCCCTGCCCGGAGGTTGTCGCCGGACTGCGCGCCGTGCTTTCGGCCCAGCCGCAGGATCCGGCCTGCACCGCGCCGCTGCGCAGCCGCATCGTGCTGACCCCCGATCCGCTGCTCGATGTGCCGGTGGCGGCCGCGGCCTGGCAGCACATCTATCGCGCCGACTGCGTCGATGCTCCGTCGCTCTCGGCCTTCATCAGCCAGCACTACGACCAAGCCAGCGAGTCGCTGTGCGCCGAAGGCAGCGTCGACTAGCCGGCGCTGAATTCCGTCGTCCTGGCGCCGGGTCAGCGAGCATCAGCGACCGGGCAGGTCAGACATGGGAGGGCCGAGCGGACTCGCGGCTACGGTCTCGATATCGCTGCGCAGGGCCGGCGATGGCTCATATGCACCGCAGTCCCTGTGATCCCATACAGGCTGACTGGCTGCAGTAAATCATCACCGAAATGATCTCCGCATGGACGGAGCACGCTGAACTTTTGCGGGAGAGATCGGATATGCTGACCGAGAATCATTAGTGCCTTTTGGCTGGGGGCTCGATGCCTGACCTGACTTTGGGATTATGGAATCTGCAAGACCTTGGCGGAGGCCCCGGACGCCAGCGGCGGGAACCACTCGAGCTCGCCGCGACTGAGAACGCCATCGGTGATCTGGGCTGCGATATTCTCGGCATTCTCGAAGTCAAGACTCGCCATCAGGTACAGGCACTGGGGACTGAGCCTCCTAGTCAAGAGACTAGGCTATGGGTCCTATGTCACGATATCCTGGCTACTTACGTATTTCGGTGCGCAGCTCGCTCTCTAATTGACCCAGATAATCAAAAGGAACTCAGGCGCTGGTTGGAATGGAGAGTCGTGAATGCCGCCATATCGCAAGCCAACTCTTTGCTAGACAGCGATCCCGATCACCCAGACACCTCTGGGGATGCGCGAGCTGAGGGCTTTGACCAGCACTGTCAACACTACATGGAGCTATTTGCGGCTCACAAGAACCTGAATGCTGCCGATGATTTAGTGGGATATCCAGAGTGGGAAGCTTTCGAGGGGATGGCCGAGCTGTTTCGAGAGGTAAACCAAGCCAGCCAGAAGATTCTGGGGTCGCTGATAGAATGGGGATTGGTATTTAGCACCGGGTGGCTGGACTGGACGGAGTCCTTCGATGATAAAAACTTTGTCGGCCGCCGGGGGCAGCCGGGAACGGTGGCAAAGGCCTATGAGTCTATTAAAAGTCGTCTATTCGCAGGAGCGACCAAGATTATCGCGGAAGCCTTGAAGGTTAAGGACGCGGACAGCTGGAAGCTGAATCACCTAGCCAAGTTCTGGCCCTCGGCCCTGGATAGCTTTCGTCGCTATGGACGATCTGTGGCTGCTTGGCGAGTCGCAACCGATGAACATGATAACTCTTTGAATGGTCGGAGAAATGATCAGGGCTTCAAAGAATTCAGCCAGCTGGCGAAAGGGAATCGGCTGGGGTATTGGCCAACAAGCGAAGACGAATGTTGGAATAGCGAGAAGCTCGGTGAGTGCGTGGGCTTGATGTGGAACAAAGAGAAAGTCATCTTGAGAAGCATTTTTCGTATTCGTGGCTTCGGTTATCGTTCAGCATATAAGGCGCTATTTCTGACTGTGGGGAGGAATCCCAAATATGTACAAATCATCCTCTATCATGCGCCATCTAGCTGTCCCAAAAATGCTTCTTGGCGAGCGCGAGATTTTAAATTTCTTGGGCAAGTGGCAGCGGACTTATACGCCAAATCAAAAAGGTTGCACCCTAAGCCCGCGATCGTCTTGATGGCTGATCTAAATATTGCGACTGATGCGATGAATGATGAGAACGATACAATAGATAATGCCGGAACTCTTACCGGCGCTGATGTCTTTGGGTCATGGACTGCGACCGCCGAAAGCGCAAATCCAGAACTGCCTTATAAATTTGAATATACGACCTACCGCACGAGGATCCAAAACAATACTATCTGGAGCCATGCCTTCGATAAGATCATGGTCTGGTCTGACTCGCTAGCGGGCGATACCGAGTTCTCGGACTGGCAACGGCCCGCCGCCCCGTTTCCGTTAAGTGACGCAGCGCTACGAAAACTGCGCAAGCATAGCGATCATTGCCCTGTGACCGCCCGCCTGAGCTGGGGCTGACGGTACTCCCGAGGAGAGATAAGAGTCAGAAGCTGTCGCTAGCGTCCGCGATGATCGCGAGTCCTGCCTTGCGCTGCGTTCGCGTATCGCCCGCTACAGCGCATCCCGCGGCGTGCTGTCGGCCCCGCCGCAGGATGCGGCCTGCAGCGCGCCGCGGGGCAGCGTGCGATCAGCGCAGCTTTTCGAGGATGGTGCCGCTTTGACCGACGGTCCACAGGTGGCTGAGGTCGGTGCCAAAGATGCCGTACAGCGTGTTGCCAGAGCCGCTAGCCTGCGAGGCCCAGCGTGTGCCGTTCCAGGCTAGGACGGTGCCACCGGCGCCCGCGATCCAGGCATGCGTCGCATCGGTCGCGGTGACCGAGTACAGCGCGGCCGTCGTGCCTGCCGACTGGGCCCGCCAGGTGCTGCCATCGCCGGCCAAGATCAGCCCACCTTCGCCGACGGCCCAGATATGGGTGGCGTCGCTGCCCGCGATGCCCAGCAGCTTGGTGGTATAGCCGCCGATGCTCTCGGCGCCCCACACCGTGCCGTCCC
>CAZVMD010000075.1:0-24730 GCA_964628555.1 uncultured Myxococcales bacterium
GCGTAGGCCTGCGATTACTTGGCGCTGGGCAGCTTGCGCGCTCGCGTGAGCCCCCACAGCACTCCGCCCGCCAAGGTGCCCCACAGCAGGGCCGGCATCAGCCCATAGAGCAGCACCGCCAGCACCGGCTTGCGCACGTAGTTATAGAAAAGGTGCCGATCCGAGAAGCCATCGTAGCCGGCCCACAACAGCCCGATCCCACCGGCGGTGACCGCCGCCGCCCCAAGGCAAGCCAGCCCGGCGAGCGCGCCCCAGCCTAGCGCCAGCAGAAGTCCCCGCCCGGCGATCCGCGGGCCGATGCGCTGTCCCAGCCGCTGCGCGAACCCGCTGACCGCAAGCGTCGCGAGGAGCACTAACCCAGCCAGGGCCGGGTTGCTGTACGCCGCTAGCATCAACAGGCCGCCCATCGCCAGCGCGGCCCCCACTCCTACCTGGCCACCGCGGCGCTGCGCTAGCTCTGCGTCCCCCCCGGACTGATCGGTCATGTCGACATCGTCGCGAAGATCGACCGGGCGCGTCAACCAGCGCGCTCTAAAACGGAATCTTCCCCGTCACGATGTCGCGCCACATCGCCCAGTCGCCGATGAAGCTGTAGCGCGGATACTTAAACGTAGCCGGGCGGTTCTTCTCGAAGAAGAAGTGCCCAATCCACGAGCAGCCATAGCCGATGACCAAGCCGGTCAAGATCCGGCCCGGGCGACCGCTGAGCAGACCGGACAGGCCGTACAGCGCGCCCAGCGTGCTGCCGATAAAGTGCAAGCGACGGCAGGTGCGGTTTTGGTGCTCTGACAAGTAGAAGGGATAAAACTCCGCGAAGCTCGTGAACTGTTTGGCTGTCTCCATGGCGCCACATTCTAGCTGTCTGGCCCGGACGAACGCGATACGCTTCTGCAGGCTTTTTATCGTCGGAGATCTTATGCGTACTGCGAAGCTTGGCCGATCGCTGGGAGTCCTTTTGGGTGTGATTTCGGGAGTCTGCCCCCCCATGGAGCTTGCGGCTCGGCTGGGGTCGCCGGCCCAGGCGCTGGCCGCCCCGCTGCACACCGAGGGCTCGCACTTTGTCGATGCGCAGGGCGGGGTGGTGCTGCTGCGCGGCGTCAACCTGGCGGGCGAGTCCAAGGTGCCGCCCTTCCGTCATCTGCGCGCGCTAAGCGAGCTAGATGCGCTGCCCGGCTGGGGCATCAACGTCCTGCGCCTGCTGTTTAGCTGGGAAGCCTTCGAGCCTAGCCCCGGCCGCTATGACGCCGCCTACCTAAGCTCGGTCACCCAGGTGGTGGATGCGGCGCAGCGGCGCGGTCTTTACGTCATCCTCGACTTTCATCAGGATGCCTTCTCGCGCTTCTCGACGGGCGGCTGCGGCGATGGCTTCCCGCGCTGGGCGATCCCCCGGGACATTCCGCCGCACACCCCAGACAACGGACCGGCCTGCGCTAGCTGGGGCACGCGCATGATCTTCGATGGCGATATGCACCGGTCGTTTTCAGCCTTCCACGCCAATCGGGACGGCGTGCGCGACCGCTACCTGCAGCTCCTTACCGTCGTGGCGCGCCACTTTCATAGCCACCCAGCAGTCATCGGCATCGATCCCATCAACGAGCCCTGGGGCGACGAAAAGACCGAGCTTTCCGCGCTGTACAGCGATGCCGAAAAGGCCATCCGGGCCGAGTTCGCCGACGCCATTCTGTTCCTGTCACCGCATGCGCTGACCAGCAGCGGGCTTGTCGGCTCGGCCTTGCCGCGTCCCACGTTTCGCAACTTCGCTTTCGCGCCGCACTACTACGACCCCGGCGTGCTGGTCGGCCACTCCTATTCCGGTCTCTCGCTGGCTACGGACCTGGCCTTCGCGCTGATCGACCGCAAGACCGCTGAGCTTGGCGCCCCGCTGTTCCTCGGTGAGTTTGGCGCGCCGGCCGGCACGCATGGCGCCGATGCCTATCTCACCCTGCTTACGCAGCACCTGAATCGCCGCTTCGCCTCCGGCGCCCAGTGGAACTACACCCCGGGCTGGGATGCGACGACCAAGGATGGCTGGAACCAGGAAGATCTCTCGATCGTCGACAACCGGCTCACGCTGCGCCCGGGCCTGTTCCGTCCCCGGCCGTATCCGCAGCGCCTAGCCGGTCAGCCGGTTGCGCTGCAGGTCCGCGAGGCCGGCCCACTTACACCGTATGCCATCGAGGTCAGCTGGGAGCACCAGCCGACGAAGGGGGAGACCATCCTGTTTGCCCCGGCGGCGCTCTTCGCTGCAGCTGGCATGCCGGGCAGCAAGCCGGTGGTGACGACCGAGGGCAGCGGGCTGACCTGTCGCTACGATCGCGAGTCGCTGCAGCTGCACTGTCAGTCCACGACGGCAGGACGCAAGCGCGTCGTGGTGCGGGCCTGCCTGCCGCTCGGCTCACTGTGTCTGTAAGCGCTGTCTGTGATCACTGCGAGTGATCGCTGGTGGTGATGACCCGAGAGCCCCGCCGCGCTCACCGCTGCACAGCGCTGGATGACAGCCATCCCGCAGGAAGGATCCGATGCGCACGCTGATTTCGTATCTGCAGCCTCCACCCGCCGCGCCCCGCCTGCCGTCCTCACAGATCGATGCGCTGTATCGATCGTGGCGGCTGCGCCAGATCGGAACGGTATTTATCGGCTACGCGGTCTTTTACTTCGTGCGCAAGAACCTGCCTTTGGCCATGCCGCCGCTAGCGCGCGATCTGGGCTTTAGCACGGCGCAGCTTGGGCTGTTCTTGACCGCCCATGACCTGCTGTATGGCGTCTCAAAGTTCGGCAATGGTGTGCTCGCCGACCGCAGCAATCCGCGCTACTTCATGGCCGCCGGGCTGCTGCTGTCTGCCGTGGCCAACCTGGCCTTTGGGCTGTCGAGCGGGCTTTTGACTCTCGGGCTCTTATGGCTGGTCAACGGCTGGTTTCAGGGCATGGGCTTTCCGCCCTGCGCGCGCGTGCTGTCGCACTGGGTCGGCGAGCGCGAGCGCGGGGTGATCTGGGGCATCTGGAACAGCTCGCACCAGATCGGCGCCGCGTCGATCTTCGTTCTGGCCGGAGCGCTGGTGAGCCACTACGGCTGGCGGGCCGGCTTTCTGGTGCCCGCTGGCCTCGCGCTCTTGGTGAGCTTTTTTATCCTGCACGTGCTGCGCGATACGCCTGCCTCGCTGGGGCTGCCGCCCATCGAGGAGTATCTGGCGAGCCGGACCCCTGCGGCGGGAGGCCAGCCGACTCCCACGAGCGCAGCCCCGTCCACGCCACCGAGCCCAAGCGAGGCGACGGCGTTTCGCGACTACCTGCAAGAGCAGGTCTTTGGCCGCCCCGAGCTGTGGCTGCTCTGCCTGGCCAACTTTTTTGTCTATGTCATTCGCTACGGCGTGATGAACTGGGCGCCGCTTTATCTATCGAATGTGCGCGGGCAGAGCCTGCTGCACGCTGGCACCAGCGTGGCCGGCTTCGAGCTCGCGGGCCTGGTTGGGGCACTGTTGGCGGGCTGGCTGCGCGACCGCTGGTTCGGGGGACGCTGTGCCGCGCTGGCGATGGCGTATATGCTGGCGACCGCGGTGGCTCTGGCGCTGTTCTGGAAGCTGCCGCAGCTTTCCAGCCTGCCCTTTTCAGACGGCGCCGTGCTGCTGGCGGTGGGCTTCTTTATCTATGGGCCGCAGTTTCTGGTCGGCGTCTGCGCGGCGAGCTTGGTCGGTCCGCGTGGCGTCGCCACCGCGATCGGGCTGACTGGGCTGTTCGGCTATGCCAGCAGCGCGGTGTCGGGGCTGGGCTTTGGCGTGCTGGTCGCGCACTCGGGCTGGGATGCGCCGTTTGTGCTGATGACGGTGGGAGCGGTGGCCGCAGCGCTGTGTTTCTTGCTACTGGGCCCGGCCGAGCGACAAGTGGTGCCGCAGCACCGGGTGCCCTGACGCTGCAGAGCTGCGCCGCGGCTCGGCGCCACCTGGAACGCCCGGCCCCCGGCCCGGTGCACGGCGGCGACCTTGACGATCTCGTCGCTGTGACGAGCCAGGCCCCCCATTGTGGGTTTGCACAAGTTCGCACTGCGCCATTCGCTGCGCCGCCTCCCATCGCCACACCGCCGAAGGGAAGCCCCGCAGCTAAGGCCTGCTTGCCGAGAGCCAGCCTCGTCCCGTACGATGGAGAAGCATTCTTCCCATCTTTGCTTCCTACATGCCCCCCCCGGCTCGGCGCCAGGAGATCCAGTGTCCCATCCCGACAGCTACGATCGCGTGCCCTATGTCAGCCGCAGCATCCCGCAGATGCACCCCGACCACCTGGCGACGGTGGCGCGACTGCGCGGCATGTCCCCCAAGGACCTTTCGCGCTGCCGCGTGCTGGAGCTGGGCTGTGCCAACGGCGCGCACCTGATTCCGCTCGCCGCCAGCTTTCCCCACAGCCAGTTTGTCGGCGTCGATGCCTCCGCGGTGCAGGTGCAGGCCGGGCAGGAGCTGATCTCGGCCCTCGGTCTGCGCAACATCGAGCTGCACGCCACCGACTTCATGCAGTTTCCGCGCAGCGCCGGAGAGCCCCCGGCACCTTTCGACTACATCTTGTCGCACGGCGTGTATTCCTGGGTGCCGCCACCGGTGCAGGTCCGGCTGCTGCAGCTGTGTCAGCAGCTCCTCAGCGAGACCGGCCTGGCCTATATCAGCTACAACATCTACCCTGGCTTCTACCGTCGGCAGCACATCATGGAGATGATGCGCTACCACACCACGGGTCTTAGCGATCCGGCCGAGATCGTCCAGCAAGCGCGGGCCCTCCTGAAGTTCTTGATCGACAGCGCGCCCGATCCCGACAGCACAAGCGTCTGCCTGCTGCGCGAGGAGCTGCAGCGGATCGCTCCACTGCCCGATAGCTACGTCTTTCACGAGCACTACGAGACCGACAATCGCCCCTGCTACTTTCACGAGTTCATGCGCGAGGCGAGCGCCCACGATCTAAAGTACGTCGGCGATGCCATCGTCACCGTGGGTCTGGCAGGCCTTTCGCCGGCCACGCAGCAGGTGTTTACCCGGCTCGGCAACGACATCGTGCGCCAGGAGCAGTACCTCGACTTTCTGCGCAGCACCTCGCTGCGCAGCTCGATCCTGTGTCGCCAGGCCGCCCAGCTGCGCGCCGATCCCGATCCGCACGATCTAGGCCACATCTATGTCCTGAACATGGCCGTGCCTGAATCTCTGGAGCCGCTAACCGGTGACAAGCTGCGCCAGCCGATTCCAGTTAAGTTCCGCGCCCGCCTGGGCGAAGGTCAGATCGAAAATCCCCTCTTTAAGACGCTGGTGATGGCCCTGTTCAGCAGCCGTCCGCGCGCCCTGACGATCGCCGATCTAGCGACCGCGATGAGCGATCTGTTGGGCGAGGCGGTCAGCCACGACCAGGCTCTGCAGCTTGCCACCTACGGATACCGCACCGGTATCTGCCTGCTGCGCAGTCATCATCCGCCGATCTGCACCCAGGTCAGCGAGCGCCCCTTGGCCGGTGCGCTGGCGCGCGCTCAGGCGCAGCGCGGCAGCTGGGCCACAGGTCCCTGGCACGACCCGATCACGCTCGATCCGCTGCAGCGAACGCTGCTCGTGCTCTTGGACGGCAGCCGCGATCTCGCTGCGCTCACATCGGGTGTGCTGGAAGCGGTGCGCTCTGGCTTCCTGGCCATCCGCGGCCCCAACGAAGACCCAGTGCCAGAAGACGAGATGCGCAGGAACCTGCACAGTCAGTTCATCCCACGCGCGCTGCGCTCACTCGCGCAGCTTGGCTTCCTGTACGGCTAAGTCCCCGCCGAGCAAGCCGGCTCGCGATCGCATTGTGCCGCGCTGAGTAACCTCCTACGATGGGCTGCATGCTTACGCTCCGCCAGATCGATCACATCGGCCTCCGCATCACCGACCGGGCCCGCTCCGTGGCGTTTTATGCCCAGCTGGGCTTTGAGGTGATCGCCGAGCACGCTGGCGGTACGGTCCTTATCCTGCGTAACGCGGCGGGTATCGAGATCAACTTCATCGTCAATGGCCAGCCCTACGATGGCGACAAGAATCCGCTGATGGACATCGCCGACAAGTACCCCGGCTATACCCACGTCGCCTTCGAAGTCGAGTCGATGGAGCAGACCTTAGCTACGCTCGGCGGCATGGGCATGACGGTCAGCGGCGGCCCGGAGCGCCTAGGCGGCGGACTGTCGATCTTTCTGCGCGACCCCGACCGCAACGTCATCGAGCTGCGTCAGGATCGCGCCCCAGCCGACTAGGACGGGCCTAGCTGGCCCCCGGAGCCGTGCGCCAAGAGCCGCACACTCTACGGCGCCAGCGGGCCCGGGCAGGCCTCACTGAGCTTGCTGCGCAGCTTGTTGAGGCTGTTCTGGTAGGCGTCCTTGACCTGGCCAGCGCTCAGCGGCGGGTGATGGCCAGCGATCTCTGCATCGTCGTAGCGCAGCACCGCTTTCTCTAGGAGGATCGACTTCTGCAGCGCCGTGAGTCCGCGCCAGCCCACGCCCGCCAGCTCTTGCTCGGCGGCCAGGCGACGGTCGGGATGCTCGGCGGGAAGCGGACAGAGCTGACCCATCTGCGCCGCCGGGTCATGGGCGATGACCTCGCGCCCGCGACGCTGCTTGACACTCAGCGCGCTGCTGAGCACCGCCCGCTCAAGCACGCGCGGCAGGTCAGCATACTGGCTGCGCAGCGCATGCGTCGTGCAGCTGCGCAGCATCGCGCCCAGCAACAGATCATGCTCCGTGTCGTCGTCCAAGCCCTGCGAGCCAAAGGCTGGAAGCTGCTTCACCCGGCTGACCTTGGCGGGATACAGCGCAGCGATGCAGGCCTGCCACTCGGCCCCAGGGGCTGCGGGCACCGACGCTGCACCGCCCAGCTGCGAAAACCGCAGGCGCCCATCGCTATCGACCCAGGAGAGCTCGCTGGGGCTGGGGTGGGCGGTCTCGGCCAGAAGTGGCGCCAGCAGGTGACGCACGCCCTCGCGCGTGGCGGCCTCTGGCCAGCTGCGCTCCGACAGGCCGAACAGCGCGCTGCGGAGCGTCGCAGCCGGTGCCGTGCCGACCGTCTGTCGCAAGAGGGCGCCGGCCTCCGATGGAGCGGGCAGCTCGGCGATCGCGTCTTCGCCCAGCCACGCACTGGCACCCGCGGCTGCGCTGCCGATGCAAAAGAGCAGCGCCGTCACGGCCCCCGCGCGGTACTCGCTGCTGCGGGCGAAGCGGTACACAAAGAGCGCAATGCGGAGACCCTGCCCCAGCACCAGCAAGACCCAGTACAGCGAGCTTAAGGCCAAGCTCGCGCCAAGCAGCGTCCCCGAGACGAGGCCGCCTTCGGGGTGCCGCCACAGATAGGTCACCGCGGCACTCACCAGCCCCGCCAGGACGAGCACGAGCCAGTAGTCCGGAAGATCATCGATCAGACTGACTCGGCGGGGCAGCGCGCGGCGGCTGAGAAAGCGCAAGAAGCGTCCCCCGGGCCCGGCTCGACGCAGGCCGCGGGGCGAGAGCAGGCGGCGTAGCACCGCCCCAAACAGCGACAGGCCGGCCAGCCCAAGCCCGGCCGTGATCCAGCTGGCAAACTGCGCATCGGCGGCGGCGAAGGCACCGACGGCCAGGAAGGCATAGCTAAAGCCGCACCACAGGGCGACAAGGCCCAGGCCAGCGCTGGCCAAGAGGATCGGCAGCCAAGCCAAGATCAGACTGCCGAGCCAGGTGATGGCCAGGCAGCCGCCCGCCCAGATCCCCAGCCGCGGCCCCTCCGGAACGGGTAGCTCGGTGGGTGCCACCGGGCTCCGCGCAGATTCGCTCATAGCATCATCCTATCAGCGAGCCGGAGTTGGCATGGCCATGCGACGGACACCTGGGCCGGCACAGTGGTGTCAGCGCGCTCGCGGGGCGGGCAATCCCCCGCTTGCACGCAAGGCTCAGCCCCGTTGCAGGAACGGCTCGATCGCCGCCACGAGCTTCGGCGCGGCATCGACGTGTGCGAAGTGTGAGGCCTGATCTAGCTGGACAAGCTGCGCCTCTGGGATCAGCGCCCGCAGCTTCTCGCCGACGATCGGCGGCACCATCGGATCGCGCCGGGCGTAGACCAAGAGCAGCGGGATGGGAAACGTGCGAGCCTTCAGCTCAGCGGCGAAGCGCGCCATCTCGGCGACATCGAGCCCGTCCCGCAGATGACGATAGAAGCCGCGGCGCCCCGCCTGTGTGCGCAGCGGCGCAGCATACTCGCGGTGCTCTTGCCGCGACTTGAGCGACTCGTCGTAGTAGTGGACGTTCTTGTGCACCCAGCGCTCGGGATCCCGACGCACCAGCGCATCCAGGATCGGCCAGGCCGGCAGCCGGCGCAGCACCCATCGCAGTGCGTGCATACGCGCCGTCGGCAAGCCCGGTGAGTGCAGGTTGATCAGGCCGCCGATCGCCGCTGGATCCAGAAGCGCCGCCCACATACACAGATAGCCACCCATCGAGTTGCCGAGCACCTGCGCCCCGCGGATCCCCAGCCCATCGATGATCGAAATCAGCGCCCGTGCCAAGACCTCCGGGCCCAGGTAGACATCGGGCTTGTCTGACTGGCCAGCGCCCGGCAGATCCGGCATCAGCAGGCGATAGCGCGTCCCCAGCCGATCCAGCAGATAGCGAAAGGAATAGCTGCTGGTCATCAGCCCATGCACCAGGAGCAGCGGCGGTCCGGCGCCAAACTCCCGTATCGCGATGCGAGTCGGCGGCAGATCCGCGGTGGTGATGGTCAGGTCGTGGCGCACTGACTCGGCCCAGCGATGCGGCAGCCTGGGCAGCTCGGGGACCTCGGCAAAGGGCAGCTGACGAAACGGCGCGGTCGGCACAGTGCACGGCATCATGTCACGTCACCGCAGGCACCGCTGAGCTTTCGCAGCCGACGGTAGCGCCGGCCGCCGCGCGGCCTATCAGCGCCCGGCTAAGTGGGCTGACGCAATACGCTGGCTTGCTCCCGCTTCCCCCTCACCTGTACGCTGGATCGACGGAGGGGACGGATCGCATGATCGCTTGCGGAGCTGGGCTGCGGCTGCTGCTGTTGATGGCGCTCTCGGCGTGGCTCGGCTGCCAGCCAGCGCGTCGGCCCGAGAGCTTCATTCCCGCCGATGCCGCCGCCGTGCTTGCGGTGCCGCGCATCGATCAGCTGGTCGTGGCCTACCACGCGCTGGGCGAGCGGCTCAGCGAGGTGCGCGCGGTGCAAGCGCTGCTCGGCCACGCCGAAGACGTGCTGCGACGCGAGACCGGCGTCGAGCTCGACCGTCCGGAGTCCTTTCGTCTCACCGGACTCAACCCGCAGCAGGGCCTGTATGCCTTTGTGCCGGCCGCTGCCGATCGCGGCTGCGTCGTGGCTGCAGTTCAGAATCAGCAGGTCGCGGATCGCGCGCTGCGGCTCGTGCTCAGCAAGCTCAGCCCGCAGCCGCTGAGCTTTCGCCGCGTCTATCACCGTGGCCTCGCCGTCACTGAGGTCGTGCGCGAGGGGCAGACCGTGGCCAGCGCCGGCTTCGTGCTGCACCGCAAGGTGGCTCTGCTCTGCGCCGCCGAAGCGATCGGCAACCTCGCTGAGTACATCGCCACCATCGCACTGAGCCCGCCGAGCGCCGGCCTGTGGCAGCGACCCGAGCTAGCCGCCGCGCGCCGCAGCCTGGGCAGCCCGCAGGCCTGGCTCTATCTCGAAGTGGAGGCCGCGGCTCGCTGGCTGAGCAGCGCCAAGAACGAGCGCGTCCGCGCGCTATGGGCCAAGCGCGGGGAAGAGCTAGCCGGCCGCTCGGCCTTCGCCACCGGCCTGGAGGTCTCACCCCGCGCCGCCACGCTGCGCTTTACGCTGCACAGCAGCGCCGCTCGCGCCGCCGAAGATCGTCGCTTGGCCAGCGGTCAGGGTCCCCCGCCCAACTTCCTGCAGTTTCTGCCCTCGCGCGGCCCGATCGTCCTCGCCAAGGCCAGCCTAAACCTGCCCGCCACCCTCGATCGCGCGCGGCAAGAGGACGCCCGGCTCGCCGATCCTGGGCAGCTCGACCGCGCCTTGGCCCAGGTCAATGACAAGCTCGGCCTCGACCTTCCCAAGGATGCGCTCTCGCTCCTGTCTGGCCGCTTCCTCCTCGGCTTCGACAAGCTCGGCTTTGGTCTGCAAGAGGTGCGGCACACCGACGATCTCACCGTGCTGCTGCCGAAGCTGCCGGCTTATCTTTTGCTGCAGGTCAAGCAGCCCGGCCAGATGGCTGGGCTCCTGTCGTCCATCGAGCGCCGGCTGCGTCAGCTCGGGGTGCCACTTGAGGTCAGTGGCCGCAGCGAGCCAGTCTTCACCCTGTCGTATCGCGGGCGCCCGACACTCAGCTACGGTCTGCGCGGCGATGTGCTCCTCGTCAGCACGGCCGAGCACTTCGCCAAGCTGGCAGGCCAGGCCGCAGATCCGTGGGCTCCGCATGCTGATCTGGCCGGCCATCCCCGCGCCGCCTCACTCTCTACCGCCGACGATCAGCTGCTGTACCTCGATCTGATCCAGACCGCCGCGTTCCTGCATGCGCTGGCCCTCCTGCGCCCAAATCCCCAGCTCGACGAAGCGCTGCTCATCCTCGACCGCCTCCGCGACCTCAGCGTCTTTGCCGACTGGCAGGACGAATTCAGCCTCGTCGAAGTAAAGCTGCGGATGCGCTAGCGCCGCTCGCTGTCGAGTGTGGCCATGATGTTGGCGGCGTAGCGGGTGCCGGCCACCTGCGCGGCGGGCACGGCGGCTTCCAGGGCCGCGAGTTCCGCTTCGTCGAGGTGGATCGCAAGGCTGTCCAGCGCCTCGCTGAGCTGGGCGCGGCTGCGGGCACCCAGCGTCGGCACGATGGTCAGGCCCTGGGCTGGTCCCTTGGCTCGCACCCAGGCCGCCGCTAGCTGCGCCGGCGTCGTGCCCTTTTCGCGGGCGAAGCGGGCCAGCGCCTCGACCAGGGGCTGATTCTTTTCCAGGTTGCCGGCGGCAAAGCGCGGGAAGTGGGCCCGCGAGTCGCCCGGACGGCTCGGCCGGGCTCCGGTCAGCAGGCCGCGCGACAGCACGCCGTATGCGGTCATGGCAATCCCTCGCTCGCGCAGCGTGGGCACGATGGCTTCGACGCTGCGGCTGAGCAGCGAGTACTCAAGCTGCACGTCGCAGATCGGGTGCACCTTGGCGGCGCGAGCGATGGTCTCGGCACCCAACTCGGACAGCGAGATGTAGCGGACGTAGCCGGCCTGCACCAGCTCAGCGAGGGCTCCAACCGTGTCTTCGATCGGCACGCTGGGGTCCAGGCGGGCCGGACGATAGATGTCGATGTAATCGACGCCCAGCCGAGCCAGGCTGTAGCCGAGGAAGTTCTTGAGCGCCGCCGGCCGGGCATCGACGCCGAGGTGCTGACCCCCGGGAGCCCGCAGCGCCCCGAACTTGACCGATAGGATGGCCTGATCGCGTCGGCCGCGCAGCGCCTTGCCTAGCAGCAGCTCATTTCTGCCCTGGCCGTAAAAGTCGCCGGTATCCAGCAGGTTGACGCCCCGCTCAAGCGCCGCGTGAATCGTCGCAATGCCCTCGCTCTCATCGTTATCGCCATACCAGCTCCCAGCCCCTAGCCCCATGCAGCCCAGGGCGATGGGGAAGACGCTGGGTCCATTCGTGCCGAGTCGTACCGTCGGGTGGGTCATCGTGGGAGCTCCTGTCGCGCTGGCTGGCCCCCTAGCTCGCGTTCAGCGACGAGAGGAGCAGCTTGGGCCGCGATCCTACGCGTTCAGCAAGGCCGCTGGCAATCAATCAATTGCCGCCCAGCCGCTGCGTTGATGAACATTTCTTCATGCATCACTTTATTAATCAAATAATTCAACCAAACACATACAACAATATAACCAATCACATCTCAGCCAAATTGGCACATAATTATAATATTAGCGGGAACCGCGCAGCGACAAAAACTGCCAAATAATTACCAACAGCAGAACCGCAAGGGAGAGACTGCTGACCACCCACCAGACGGGGATGCGAATGACGACGGGGGCGGGGGCCAGGCTGGCTCTCGGCTCGGCCAGCGGCGGCGCGGTACTCGGCGGTTCGAGCTCTGGCGGCGCGGTACTCGGCGGCGCTAGCTCTGGCGGCGGCGGCAAGGCGCCCGGCAGCACCGACGGCCCCTGACTGGGTGCGGCACTCGCGGGCGGCACCGCAGCGGCGACTGCCGGGCTTGGCGCCAGAGCGGCCTCGGCCTGCCAGATGCGCTGCGCCTCCGGACTGTGCAGGCACAAGCCGTCGAGGATCGCGGCGCCATCGACCAGACTCAAAAGGAGGTTGGTCTTTTCCAGCCGATCCATGCCGCGGCCGAAGCGGACGAACACCGCCGGAAAGTAGTCGAGACAGAACGCCTCCAGGTCGGCATCGACGCGCAGTACCTGCTCCATGAGGCGACGCAGCGCGGCTGCGCTGGTCACTCCGCCAGCGCCGGCACTGGCCCGCACCAGCACCCGCACGGTCAGCGTCTTTACCGGATGGCTCTTGCTCAGGCGCTGACCGTCCACATCGACCAGGTTGGTGGCGACGATGCGCAGGAGCTTGCCTTCACCTGGCTGGCGCGGCGTGACCAGCCACTCCCAGCGCGTGACCTCGCTCTGCAGCACGGGCTGCTCCGCCACCGAGAGCGCCCGCACCTGAAACTCCTCGTCGGAGTCAGGCAAGAGCTCAACGCGTACCAGCTTGCCAAGCTGGGCGAGCACAAGCTGCGCCTGATCGTGCTCCAACGTCGCGGCCAAGCGCTGCCGATGCAGCTCCTTGCGAATCGCCCCAGCGCTGATCTTCGTCGCCACCCCGACCCACATCGCCGATGGCGCATCGACCGAGAACCAGCCACGCTCCAGCGTCGAGAACGCCTCCTCCAGCGGGTCTGTGGTGGGCGGCGCCGGCTCGGCGGTGAAGATCCGCGGCAGCGCCAGCTGCACCTCCCAGCGGGACGGACGCCCTCCCAGCGGTGAGCTCACCGCGGGAGCCGCCGCCACCCCAGCGACGAAGATCGGCCGGCCTAGCGGCTCGTCATCCAGCTCGCCGGGGTAGGCCAGCGGAGACGTTGGGTCGACCGGCTGCGAGCTGGCGGGCCCCGCGATGCGAGGTCTCCCGCTGACCGCCCCCATGTCGACCGGCCGAAAGACCTCGGTCAGCTCCCTGAGCTCGGAAAGCTGCGAGAGCCTGTACCAGGTATCCAGCCCCTCGCGCCAGCCGTAGGTGTCGCCGTCGATGATCCCGCGCTCGGCCTTCTGGCGCAGCTCAGCTTCGGTGCAGGGACCGACCTGCTGGCCATCAATGACCACGAACCAGACCGCTCCGCTTGGCGGCGCGGCGCTGCCAGTCTCGCGCACCAGGCCATCCTTGCCGACGGTAATGACCTGCCCACAGGTCCGGCAGCGGACCGAGATAGCCTCTCCCACCACCTTGTCATCCGCGATCGAGTAGCGAGTCGCGCAGCTAGCACAGGCGAACTGCATGGCGCAGGCCCCTCTTTGGCTCGACGCGCAAAGGCATGGCAGATCGCTATCTTATCAGATAGACCGCCGGCTCTCGTCGAAGCACGCTGGACACAACAGCCCGGCCGGCTCGGCTTGGGCGCGGCTTACTGGGTGGGCATATGGGCGCGGATGATGCGGTTCATGTGGCTCAGGTAGCGCAGCTCATTGCCGACCAGATAGACAAAGACCACGCCCAGCAGCAGGAGCAGCGGCCACAGCACGCGAGCCGGGATGTGCAGGCGCCGCGGCGGCTTGGCCAGGCTCGGCTGGGCGCGCACGTTCCAGGCCCGCAGGCAGGCGGGGCAGCACCAGCCATCGTCGGACATCGCGGCCTGATCTTCGCGCAGCTGGGTCCGGCCGCAGGAGACGCAGGAGGGTCCGTCGGGCGCCGGGGGCAGGCTGAGGTCTTCGATCTCGATGCCGCTCTCGGCAAAGACGCTGGCGACGATGCTCGGTACAGCGCCATCGGTCTGCATGCGCAGGACGGCAATGCGGCGGCCGTAGCGCGCGCGATAGCTGGCCGAGCGGGCCCAGGTCTGCGCCGCCTGCGTCCGTCGCTCGGCTTCCGCCACCCGCTCGCTGCGGCCGGCCTCCCAGTCGCCGCGGACGTGCAGGATCAGATGCACACAGCCGGCGGCCACCCGCAGCTCGTCGAGCTCGGGACACTCGCGAGCGACGACTTCTTTTTCCGCCTCGGGGCGCGCAGGATCCATCAGCCACCTCGCTGGGTAGACATCTGAGACAACCGCAGGGCCGCCGCGGTTCCGATGATCATGAGAAACCGTTGCCCAGCTCCCTCCTCCGGCAAAGCCGGATGAGCCTCCCTTCCTGCGGTTTGGTTTTGCTTAAGGTCTTGCGCCATCGCCGGCCTCCACGTAGCTGCGGTCGAGCGCGGCGACGCTGTCGCAGCCGAGCAGCTTCAGGGTACGGCTGAGATCGGCGCGCAGGATGGCGAGCGCTCGCGCCACGCCCGGCCCGCCCGCTGCGCCCAGCGCATAGGCATAGGCGCGGCCGATCAGCACCGCCCGCGCCCCCAAGCACAGCGCCTTGACGACATCGCTGCCCCGCCGCACGCCACCATCCAGCAGCACCTCGGCCTGGCCGGCCACCGCCGCCACCACCTCGGGCAGGGCGCGCAGGCTCGGCGACACGCCATCGAGCTGACGCGCACCATGGTTGGACACCACCACCGCCGCCGCCCCGACATCCACCGCTCGCCGCGCGTCGTCACCGGTCAGCAGCCCCTTGACGATGATCGGTCCACCCCAGGCCTCGCGAATCCAGGCGAAGTCGCTCCAGGTGACCGTGGTCTGCTCTAGCGCCACGCTGACATCGGAATAGGGCAAGGGCTTGCCGCCCGGCGGCACGACGTTGGGAAAGTCCATCAGCCCGCCGTCGCGTAGGAAGTCGATCACCCAGCCCGGCCGCGCGGCAAACTGCGGCAGATAGCGCAGCGCCGACAGCCCGCCGCCCAGTAGCTGCTTGGTGCCGTTGCGCACATCGCGCTCGCGCAGGCCGGAAACCGGAGTATCGACCGTGACGACCAGCGCCGAATAGCCCACCGCCCGAGCCCGCGCGATGGCCGCAAGCGCCGCGTCACGCCCGCCGACCAGATACAGCTGATAAAACGACGGACCTGCGGTGGCCGCGCGCACATCTTCCAGCCGACAGCCCGACAGCGTCGATAGCGTGTGGATGGTGCCCGCCCGACCGGCCTCGCGAGCCGCCACTTCATCGCCGCGCGGATAGAACATGCGGCAGCTGCCGACCGGCGCCAGGATCACCGGCATGCGGATCGGCAGGCCCAGCACCGTCGTCGCCAGGTTCACCTCGGGCACTGCCACGGCACAGCGCGGGCGCAGGCACAGTCGCTCGAAGGCGGCACAGTTCTCGCGCAGCGTGACCTCGCCATCGGCCCCGCCATCGATGTAGTCAAACACGGCACGCGGCAGCCGGCGCGCGGCCAGCCGACGCAGGTCAGCGATGTTCAGCACGGAAGGTAGATCGGAAGTCGTCACGGCAGTCCTTGGTTCGCGAGCTTGGTGGGTGTGCTGTTTCGGGTGAGCGCAGGGTCCGCCGACCCGCTGCGCAGCACCGGTCCAAAGCCGGGATTCAGCCGGCCGCAGCGGCGGCAACCAGCGGTGGTGGCCGCACCGTAATATACGGCGATAGAGCCTGCTGGCAGAGCTCTAGCAGGCGCCGGTCGGCCCGGCGGGCTCCGTGTACCTGCACGCCGATCGGCAGACCGCTGTCGGCATAACCAATCGGCGCCGTCAGCACCGGTGTCCCATAGGCCGTGGTCGGCACGGTGTAGGCCCCCAGATACAGCGAATAGGGCACCGCCTGCCCGCCGACCTGGATGGCATCCCCGCGCGGCTGTCGCCGGATCGCTTCGCCCATCGCCACCGGCAGGATCCACAGATCGGTCTTGGAGAAAAAGGAATCCACCACCTGTAGCTGCTGCGCATGCTCGATAAGGCTCGCCTCATACTCGGCCGGGCTGGCCTGCATGCCGCGCTGAAACCAGGTGGTAAACGGACCGTCCCCCAGGTTGTGTCGCAGCATGTACGCGACATACAGGCGCTGGCCCAGTCGGCCGCGCAGCCACGACGGCATACTCCGCCACATCAGGTGACCCGAGATCGTCCCCCAGATCCGCCACGCATCCTGGCTGGGAAGCTCGGGTCCGCCCCCTAGCTGCACGGAGTGGCCATCGCGGCGCAGCGCAACAGTCAGCTTGTCCAGTAGCACCAGCGTCTCGCGGCTCGGCTCGGCTCCCGGCAGGCTGCGCGTGATGGCGATGCGCAGCGGTCGGCGCTCGCCGCCTGGATCCAAGCGGGCACTCGGCGCGCTCGCCGCCGTCAGGACATCCAGCAGCAGCGCCAAGTCGCCGAGGCTGCGGGCCATCGGGCCGAAGCTCATCATGTGCGTAAAGTCCGCCGTCAGACCTTCCGGTCCCATGTCAGAAATCGGCAGCAGACCTTCGCTGGTGCGCAGACCTAAGACGCCGCAGCAGTGCGCGGGATAGCGAATCGATCCGCCCAAGTCCGAGCCCAGCTCGATCGGGGTCAGCCCCGCCGCCAGCGCCGCCGCCGCCCCGCCCGACGAGCCTCCCGGCGTGCGCGCCAGATCCCAGGGGTTCTTCGCTTCTTTGAACAGCGGATTCCGCGTCTGCCAGTCCAGTCCCAAAAACGGCAGGTTGCTCCGTCCCATGAAGATGCAGCCAGCGCTGCGCAGCCGCTCAGCCAGCGTGCTGTCGCTCTTGGGAACGTAAAAGTAATAAGGAGGCGCGCCGCCAAACGTCGATCGCAGACCGCGCACGCGCAGACTGTCCTTGATCGTCATCGGCACCCCGTGCAGCACCCCCAGCGGCTCGCCGGCTGCCTGCCTGCGATCGGCTGCCGCCGCGGCGGCTCTTGCCTCCTTGGCATACAGCCAGGTCACGGCATGCAGCGCCGGGTTATGGCGCTGAATCTGCGCCAGGTGCGCCTCGACCACCTGCACCGCGGTCAGCTGGCCCTGTCGGATCAGGGCTGCAAGCTCGGCCGCTGAGCGAAAGACAAGCGAGTCGTCGGTCATGAGGCAGTCTACCTCGACTCAGCAGCCGGCGCGGCGGCAAGTGGCGACGCCAGCTACTCGCGCGGCGAGCTTACCTGCACGTTCACAAACTCGGCGCCGCGGGCGATGTCCATGGTCTGTATCAGCTCGGCGTAGTGCACGCTGTCGGCGGCGCGCAGCGTCATGTCGTGCTGCCCTGGCAACAGGCTGCGCAGCGCCAGCAGCGCCTTGCCCAGACCCTGCGTGTCTAGCTGGCCCCCCTGACGCGGCAGCAGCAGCTCTTCCCCCGTCGAGCGGCTCAGCACATAGCCGTCTTCGTGCAGCAGCAAGCTGACCCGCACCTCAGGCGGCGCGGCGCTCGCGACATCGACCGGTCCGCGCTCCTGATTCGCCACCGGCAGCCGCCCCAGGTTGACCCAGACCGCGGTGATTAATAGGAATGATATACAGCACGACAGCAGATCAATAAAAGGAACCAGATTAATCGCCGCATCGACGGGACGGCGGCCTCCTTTGGCAGACATCGTCATTCCTGCGCCAGCCATGAGCAGACTCCTTTTTCTGCGCGCCCAGGACCGAAGTTCTGGGCACAAGTTTCCCGCGCTGGCTCCGGTTCCGCCGATGAGGGCGACCGGTCCCGCGGCTCTGCTGCGGACTTCAGCAACTGCCATACCAGCCCGCGCCCAGCAGCAGTTTCAGCCATCTGCGTCGAGCCAGAGCTGCGCGGCCAGGCCCAGCCCTGCGGCGAAGCGCACCAGCACTGTCCCAAAGCGCCACAGTGCGCGCTTGCTTCACTCCCCAGAAACGGGCTAACAACGGGCTCCTCTATCGTCGAAGGAGTCCCCCATGTTCCGTATTGTTTCTATGCGCAGCGCAGCACTCGCCCTGGCCCTGCTCGGCAGCGCCGCCTGTGGTGCCGCCGAGTCCGAGCTCTGCAACCAGTACATCGCTTGCGTCGGTGCAAGCTCTCCCACGGCGCTGAGCGAGACCATCAATGTGTATGGCCGCGATGGCTCGTGCTGGCGCTCACTGGCCCGGGGCGTCTGCGAGCAGATCTGCCGCGACGGGCTCACCGCCTTGCGCAAGCTGCCCAACCCCCCCGCGGCATGCAAGGAGCCGGCCGGAGGCGACACCCAAGGCGGGGGGCAGGACCCGATGCAGACCGCCGATCCGAGCCAGCCGCAGTACGCTTGGCCGTTTGGCAACAAGTCGATGTTCTATAGCGGCCCCTATACCCAGCTCCCGCTCGGCATGGTCGATCCCGACTCCGGTGAGTGGGGCTGTCGCCGCGATGACCAGTCCGCAAGTCCCCCGCCTTCAATCGCGCGGATGATGGAGCCCAATGACGAGCCGATGTCGGCGGTGTCGCTGG
Organism: uncultured Myxococcales bacterium; assembly: GCA_964628555.1. Classification (GTDB taxonomy): domain Bacteria; phylum Myxococcota_A; class Polyangia; order Palsa-1104; family JAEUJZ01; genus JAEUJZ01. The sequence goes on from CAZVMD010000075.1 coordinate 18,414, forward strand.
TCAATCCGCTGCCCGAGGATCTGCCGCCCAGCAACCTCGGCAGCACCTATGAGATCTGTCCCGATCGCTCAAAGCCCCAGCGCCCCGACTACGACAGCTTCAAGTTTCGCCTCAGCAGCCCGTCACGGGTCGTCGCTGAGCTGCGCTACCTGGTGCAAAACGGCGATCTGGACCTGGCGCTCTTCCGCCTCGACGTCAACCCCGACACCGGCAAGCCCACCCCCACCCGCATCGCCATCGACGACTCGGCCGTCGGCAACGCCTGTGTCCACCAGCAGCTTGGCCCCGGCACCTACTATGTCGTCGTGCGCGGCGCCCCCCAGATCGAGTCCGGCGCCTATGCAACGGCGATGAACGTCTACAACCTCAAGGTCTACGTCACTACCAGCCCCGCCCCCAACCCCTGCGAGCGTCGCGCCTGAGCGCCGCTTGGGCCGGCCGCAACACCCGAGACGAGGGGCCGCTGCTTCAACTACTGCACGGCGTAGATGCGGCGCTCCTGGGGGTCGATGCCGAAGTAGCGGGGGCGCGGCTCCTCGGGCGATGCTGTCGCGGTGGACGCGGGGTGAAGTGGCGGGGCCGGGCGCTGGTCGGCCTGGCTGTCGCCGCGGCGCAGCGCCTCGTACTCGGCGAAGCTCAGGCGGGTGCGGGCCAGAAGCGGTGCGGTGACGTCGAGGGCGGCGAGCAGGGCCGCGGCCTCGGGACGGACGCGACCGGCGAAGAACTCGGCGGCGCAGCCCGAGCCATAGCTAAACAGGCCAATGCGCTGCCCGGCTAGCTCGGCGGCTTCGTGGTGCAGCAGCGACAAGAGCGCCAGGTACAGCGAGCCGGTGTAGATGTTGCCGACCTGGGCTGGCAGGCGCAGCGAGGGCTCGACCTCGCGGGCATAGCTGGCATCGGCCGCCGCCTCGTCGAGGCCATCGAGCTGGCAGCGCCGGGCGTGCGCCTTCCTCGCCATCTTGCCGTAGGGCACGTGATAGCAGGTGCGGACCAGCGGCGGCCCGGGCAGCGCCGAGTCCAGCGCCCGCCACTCGCTGTAGGCGCCGGCCAGCGCGTCGAGGTAGCACTGCACCGAGAACTGCCCATCGACGAGCGCGTCCTTGCGATACAGCGGCCGCCAGAAGTCGTGGACGTGGGCGGAGTAGCAGCCACTGCGGCCGACCTCTAGATCGATGAGGCGCGGGCTCTCGCTGATCAGCATGGCGACGGCGCCAGCGCCCTGGGTCGGCTCGCCGGCCGAGCTTAGCGAGTAGCGGGCGATGTCGCTGCACACGATCAGCGCCGCGCGGCCGCGCGCCGAGCCCGAGGCGATCCAGTCGAGCGCGTTCTGCAGCCCGGCGGTGCCGCCGAAGCAGGCGTGCTTGGTCTCGAACACGCGGCAGGCGCTGGGCAGACCCAGCAGCCCATGCAGGTACGAGGCGATGGGCTTGGAGTGATCGACCGCCGTCTCGGTGCCGACGATGCACAGGCCGATCTCGGACGGGCTGCGACCCGCCCCGCGCAGCAGGCGAGACGCCGCCTCAGCCGCCAGCGTCACCGGATCTTCATCGGGCGCCGCGACCGCCATCTGCGTCACGCCCAGCCCCTGCTCATACTTGGCGGCGGGCACGCCGCGCACCGCCGCCAGATCCGACAGCGCCAGGTAGCCGCGCGGCACGGCAAAGGCCATGGCATCGATGCCGATGCGCGGGGTCGGCGTCGCGGGCGTGCAAGTCCGCTGTGCGCCCGACGAGGAAGGCGAGGAAGGCGAGGAGGCAGGCGGTGCCGCAGAGTGAGCTGGGTGGTCCATGCCCGGCCAAGAGCGCAAGCCCTGTGCCATGAGAGCCCGGCGCCTCGCGGCCTCGGCAGCCGGCGCCGACCGCCGCAAAGGCAGGCGCGCGGCGTGCGCGTTCGCATGCGAAGCCGCACGAAACTGGGCGAGGACGCACGGGGTCAGCGCGCTCCCCGCCAGCCCGGCCGCCGGCCAGCCGGTGCTCAGCGGCCGAGGCGAGCCAGGCAGGCGAAGGCGCGGGTCAGCGAGCGCCCGAGAGGCTCGCGCCCCTGCCGATCGAGCCAGCGATCGACGCCAGCCGCGAGCGCCGCCACCAGCGCCCCGGCCACCACCCGGCTGTCGAGCTTATCGCGCACGCGCCCCGAGGCCCGCAGCACATCGGCCAGCGCGTGGCGTAGCAGGCGCTGATCGGCCTCGCTGGCCTGCTGCAGGGCCGGCGTCTGCCGCATCAGCCGGGCCCGGCGCAGGATGCGGACGCGATCCTCGCGATACACCGCCGCCAGCGACCGCGACAGCGCGCGCCGCATCGCCTCGATCACCGGGTGAGCCTGCAGCTCTGCCGCGACCGCTTCCAACAGCAGCGGATCGTACTCGTCCCACAGCACCAGCCGCTCCTTGCTGCCGAAGTTGCGGTACACGCTGGCCGGCCCGACCTCGGCGGCCTGCGCGATCTCCTCGATGCTTACGCCGTCGTAGCCTCGACGCTCGAACAGCGCAAGCGCCGCCTCCTGCACGCGGCGCATCGCCTCGATCTTCCGTCGGGTTCGCCCGTCGCCTTGACTTGTGATAGTGACTCTCATATGATAGTGACTATCATAATCAGGAGGGGGCGCGATGCCTAGCACAATTCCAGGACCCGAATTCGCCATGTCCGATGTCCGCAGCCAGCTCAAGCAGCAGCTGCTGGCTGCCGATCCGCGGCTGTCGACCTCCAGCCTTGGTCGGCTGTGGCGCGGCGGACGGACCGCGCTCGGCCTCGGCTCGCAGCTCTGGCGCAGTCAGCGCGGCGATGCGCTGGATGTCGAGGCGATCGCGCAGGCGGTGCGCAGCCTCGGTGAGCTGCGCGGCGTCGCGATGAAGCTCGGGCAGATGCTGAGCTACGTCGATCACAGCGTGCCGGCAGAGCTGCGCTCACTGCTGGCGCTGCTGCAGAGCCATGCCCCGACCACGCCGTTTCCCCAGGTCGCCGCGACCCTGCGCACCTCGCTGGGCGAGGAGCGAGCCGCCGCCCTGCTCGCTGGGCTGGCCGAGGTACCGCTGGCCGTGGCCAGTATCGGTCAGGTGCACCGCGGCCGGCTGCCGGATGGCCGCGATGTGGTGGTCAAGGTCCTGCACCCCGGCATCGCTGACGCCATCGCCGCCGACTTTCGCTCGGCCGCGCTGGGCCAGGTGGTCGCCGCGATCGTCGGCACCGCTTCCGTGCCCGAGATGATCGCCGAGGCGCGCAGCGCGTTTCTGGAGGAGTGTGATCTCGGCCGCGAAGCCAAGCAGCAGGCGCGCTTTTTCGCTCTGTTCGCTGCCGATCCGACGATCGTGATCCCCGGCGTAGAGCCGGAGTACAGCGCGGCCGGGGTGCTGGTCAGCCAGTACCTGCCCGGCCTGGGGCTGGAGGACTTCCTGGCGCGGGGGCCGAGCCAGGCCGAGCGCGACCGGGCAGGTCAGGCGCTGTTCCGCTTCTGGCTGCGCACGCTGTACAGCGACGGGCTGTTCCATGCCGATCCCCACCCCGGCAACTTCGCCTTCCGCCAGGATGGTCGGATCGTGCTGTACGACTTTGGCTGCGTGCGCAGCTTTGACCCGCACCTGCGGCAGGGCTTCGCACGCCTGGCCGAGGCGACGCGCCGCGATGACCCGGCCGCGATGGCAGAGGCTCTTGCCGCGATCGGCAGCCGCCCCCCGCAGTCCGCCGACAGTCAAGCCCGCGTGCGCCGGCTGCTGCGCGGCTTCTTTGCGCCGCTGCTCCGCGTCGGTCGACGGGCCATCGCTCTCGACGAAGGCGCCGAGGGACGCGAGGTGCTCAAGGACAAGCGCGCGATCCTCGACCTCGGCCTGCCGGCGCGCACGCTGTTCCTGTTCCGGCTGCGCTTCGGGCTGTACGCCGTGCTGGCGCGCCTGGGGGCCGAGGCCGACTGGTCGAGCATCGAGCAGCGCTGGGCCGAAGAGGCCGCGCTGCGCTGAGCACTCGCGTGGACGCCCGACCGGGGCTGCCGCGGCTAGCGCGGGCCGGCCGCGGCCCAGGTCTCGGCCCAGCTACACAGCGGCAAGAAGCGGCGCATAAAGTCCGTGCCCAGCGCCGTCAGCAGATAGCCGCTGTCGCGCTCAAGCTCGATCAGACCGGCGTCGCGTAGCTCGGCCAGGCGGGTGTTGATGATGCTGGGGCTGGCGCCGATGGCGGTCTGCAGCTCGCGGAAGCGCTGCGGTGCCTCGCGCAGCTCCCACAGGATGCGCAGAGCCCAGCGCCGGCCGAGCAGCTCTAGCAGGCGCATGATCGGCCGCCGACTGCGGCGAGGGCGTGGCTTCGTCTGGCGAGGGGGGGCTTTGGCCATCGCCCTTGCTTACTACAGTTTCTGTAGCGCTGGCTAGACCCCCGTGCTACAGAAACTGTAGCAACCGCCAGGAGTCCCCCCATGTCGCGCATCGCCCCGGCTCAGCCGCCCTATCCGCCCGCCATCGCCGATGCGCTTTCGCGCATCATGCCGCCCGGTGTCGAGCCGCTGCTGCTGTTTCGCGTCATGGCCAGGAGCCCGCGGGTGTTTGCCAAGCTGTTCGCTGGCGGCCTGTTAGACCGCGGCCCGCTGCCGCTGCGGCAGCGCGAGCTGGTCATCGATCGCACGACAGCCCGGCTGGGCTGCGAGTACGAGTGGGGGGTTCACGTCAGCCTCTTTGCCGCGCGCATCGGCTTGAACGATGAGCAGGTCGCCGCGACGGTGCAGAGCCCGCCCGCCGCCGCCTTCCCAGCGGAGGAGCAGGCCCTGCTCGCCCTGGTCGATGATCTGGTCGACCGCCGGACGCTGAGCCCACAGACCTGGTCGCAGCTTACGGCCCACTTCGATGAGGCACAGATCCTGGAAGCCATCGCGCTCGTCGGCTACTACCACACCATCAGCTTTCTCTGCCGCGGGCTGGAGCTTGCGCCCGAGAGCTATGCGGCACGCTTTCCGCCGCCGCCGCCCACCCCCAGCTCTCCCGAGCAGCACCGGGCCACGGTCGAGTGGCGGCGCCAGGGCGAGCCCTTTATCGATCGCCGCTACAGCCGCGCCCATCGCTGGTACTTCGACGGCGGTCTGTGCGTGCCGGCCTCGAGCTCGCCGCAGGTGGTGCGAGCCCCACTGTCGGATCCGGCGGCCGTCGATCCCGAAGAGGCCTATGTCGCGTCGCTGGCCAGCTGTCACATGCTGTGGTTCCTGGACCTGGCGGCGCGGGCCGGCCACGTCGTCGAGCGCTATACCGATCAGGCGCAGGCTTGGCTGAGCCGACGCGCGGACGGCAAGCTGTGGCTGAGCCGCGTTGAGCTGCGGCCGCAGGTCGAGTATGTCGCGCCCCTGCCGAGCGAGGCTGCGCACGCTGAGCTGCATCAGCGCGCCCATGACGAGTGTTTTGTTGCCCACTCGGTGCGCAGCGAGGTGGTGGTCCTGCCCACGCCCCCCGTCGCTGCACCGACCACGTGAGGCGACCGCAGCGCGGCCTTGACCGCGGCTTGCCGGCCCCGCCATGCTGAGGCCTATGCGCGCGCATGCTCAGTTTGCGATCTTGGACTGCGAAGATGAGGCGTGCTGGAACGGACACGAGGCCCGCTGGCTGGAGCCGCTCGCCCGCAGCAGCGAGCGCTGGGATGTGCTGCGCGTCCATCGCGGCGAGCTACCGGCTACGCCCGAGGCCTACGATGGCTACGTCATCACCGGCAGCCATCACTCGGTAAACGATGCCAGCCAGGGCTGGCTCGCGCCGCTGTTTGCCTTCATCGCCCGCATTCGCCAGGCGGCCGCTGCCGGACCGCGTGTGGTCGGTGCCTGCTTCGGCGCGCAGGTGCTGGGACGCTCGCTCGGCGGCCGGGTCAGCGAAAATCGCGAGGGGCACTTCATCTTTGGCACCGAAGAGATCGCGCTGCTGCCGCGCTTCTTTTCGGCCTGGTTTGCCGCCCACCTCGCCGCGCCGGCTGCCGACCCCCGGCTGCGTCTGCTGACCAGCCACGGCGAGCACGTCTGCGAGCTGCCACCGGGAGCAGAGCTCCTGGCTCACTCGGCGCGCTCGCCGCACGAGATCTTTCTGTGCGGCCCGCACGCGCTGGCAGTGCAGGGCCACGCCGAGCTGCAAAAGGAGGATCTGCTGGGGATCATCCTGCCGCGCCTGCGCCAGCGCAGTCGCTTGAGCCCGGCGCAGGAGGAAGCAGCCCTGGCCTCGCTGCTGCACCCGGTCGACAGCCAGTGGATGCTTGACCTGATGCGCCGCTTTCTTGACGGGCCAGGCGGGCCGGCGGGCCCGTCTAGGTAGTTTATTTAGCAGAGGCGAGAGGGCCTAGGAGAAGTCCGCGCTGGGCAGCTGGAGC